>JAPLPS010000165.1 GCA_026400075.1 Polaromonas sp. | reverse complement strand
CTTCGGGCGCGCTGTGGGTGGTGTTGACCCGGGTGCGCGGAATGATCATCGTGCCCAGGTAGGTCATCAGGTCGGCAAAGTGGCGGTTGCCGGTGGCGCGGGCCACTTCCATGTGGAACTGAAAGTCCGAGGGCACGGCGTCGGAGTCCACGCTGATGGCGTCGGCAAACGCTTGCAGGGCGGCTTCAAGTATGGCCAGGTTTTCCGGCGTTCTCCGCTTGGCGGCCAGGCCGGCAGCCTCGGTTTCGAGACTGATGCGCAGCTCCAGCACCGAGATCACATCGGCCACGGTGGCAAAACTTTCGGCGGTGATTTTGAAGTTGCTGGTCTCCGGCAGCTGCAGCACAAACGTGCCGATGCCGTGCCGCGTCTCGACCAGCCCCGAGGCTTGCAGCTTGGACAGCGCCTCTCGAACGACAGTGCGGCTGACATCGAAGCGAGCCATGATTTCGCTCTCGGTCGGCAGCTTCTCGCCGCGCTTGAGCTGGCCTTCGCGGATGCTGGCGGCCAGGGTTTCGACGATTTCATCCACCAATCCACGCGACCTTCGGCGGCGCGGTGGCATTGGGATCAACTCGGGAGTTGGCGTGGCACCGGTTTCCTGGTGGCTAGGGGTTTTCCATGAGTTCATTTAAAAACCATTGACATGCTGATTGAGTAACTAGAAAATTCACACTCATCAGACAACCTATAACTGATGTGTGCATCGGTTCACTTTAACAAACTTCACCAAAAAGTCCAGTGTTTGCAAAAACAACGGGGCCAGGATCCAAAAAAATGACGATCAAAGTTCATCAAAAACTACTGTTGACCGGCGCCGCTGGCGGGCTGGGCAAGGTGCTGCGTGAGCGCCTCAAGGCCAATTGTTCCGTGCTCCGCTTATCTGATGTGCGGGCTTTTGGTGAAGCGGCCGCAGATGAAGAGATCGTACTGGCCGATCTGGCCGATGCCGCCGCTGTCGATGCGATGGTGCAGGGCGTTGATGCAATAGTCCACATGGGCGGCATTTCGGTCGAAGGCCCGTTCGGCCCGATTCTGCAAGCCAATCTTCTGGGCGCCTACAACCTGTACGAGGCCGCCCGCAAGCATGGCGTCAAGCGCGTGGTGTTTGCCAGCTCGAACCATGTGACCGGCTTTTACCGTCAGGATCAGACCATCACCGCCGACCATCCGGCCCGTCCCGACGGCCTGTATGGCCTGAGCAAGGCGTTCGGTGAAGACCTGGCCCGCCTGTACTTTGACCGCTACGGCATTGAAACCGCCTGTGTGCGCATCGGTTCGTCGTTTTCCGAGCCGAAAGACCGCCGCATGCTGGCCACCTGGCTGAGTTTTGACGACCTGCACCGCCTGATCAGCGCCTGCCTGACCACGCCGGTGCTGGGTCACAGCATCATTTTTGGCATGTCCGACAACGCCGTGACCTGGTGGGACAACAGCCGCGCCCGCCATATCGGCTATGTGCCCAAGGACAGCTCGGATATTTTCCGCGACGCCGTTTATGCCCGCACCGCCAACCCGGACTTGAACGATCCGGTGGCCCAGTACCAGGGTGGCGGCTTTGTCGTGGCTGGCCCTTTCGGCCTTTGAGGACGATGCAAATGCACACGCCACAGGCTGAACTGGTGCTTGATGCACGCAATGCCACCGGTGAAAGTCCGGTCTGGCAGGCGGCGCAGCAGGCTTTGTACTGGGTCGATATTCCGGCGCGCATGCTGTGCCGCTGGACGCCAGCCACCGGGCAGGTCAAGCACTGGCTGGCGCCTGAAATGCTCGCCTGCATAGCGCCCGTGGCCGGATCGGATCACTGGATTGCTGGCGCAGAAAGCGGCCTGTTTCAGCTCGAACTCAAGGACGATGAAACGCTGGGCTTTGAGCGCTTGGGCGCCGTCAGCCACGCGCTGCCGGGCATGCGTTTTAACGACGGCCGCTGCGACCGCCAGGGCCGCTTTCTGGCAGGCACCATGCTGATGAACATGGCGGCGGGCGCCCGCGTCGGCGCCGTTTACCGCTACGCAAAAGACACCGGTCTGCGCCAGTTGCTGGACGGTTTCATCACCCCCAACGTCATGGCCTTCAGCCCCGATGGCCGCACCCTGTACCTGTCGGACTCTCACCCTTCGGTGCAGGCGGTCTGGGCTTTTGACTACGACTTGGACACCGGCCTGCCCTCGAACCGGCGCCTGTTCATCGACATGCAGCCGCTGCCCGGCCGCCCCGATGGCGCAGCGGTCGATGCCGACGGCTGCTACTGGATTTGCGGCAACGACGCCGGCCTGCTGCATTGCTTCTCGCCACAGGGTGAGCTGCTGCGTTCGGTGCCGGTGCCGGTGGCCAAACCCTCGATGTGCGCCTTCGGTGGCCCCAAGCTGGCCACCCTGTTCGTGGCCTCCATCCTGCCCGGCACGATGAGCCCGGAGCAACCCGGTCTGAATGGCGCGGTCTTCGCGCTCGATGTCGGCGCCTGCGGCCTGCCTGAACCCGTTTTTTCACGTTTTCCCGTTTGATTTTTACCACCCCGTCCTTTTAGGAGACCAGCATGACCCTTCGCAGAACCTTCACCGCTGCTGCCGCAGCTTCCCTTGCCACCATCGCCTTCTCGGTGGCGCTGCCCGCTTCGGCTCAAACCGTGCTGAAAGCGGCCGATGTGCACCCGCCGGGC
>JAPLPS010000049.1 GCA_026400075.1 Polaromonas sp. | reverse complement strand
ATCGGCATCCGCCCGATGTTTGCCAAGCTCAGCGCCTTTGCGGTCAGCTCCTTCATCATCGGCGTGGCTGGCGCCCTGTGGGGCTTTATTTACCTGGGTGCCTGGGAGCCGGCCGCGTTCTCGGTGGACCAGTCGTTCAAGCTGCTGTTCATGGTGATTATTGGCGGCATGGGCCCCATCATGGGCAGCTTCTTCGGCGCCGCCTTCATTGTGCTGCTGCCGATTTTCCTGAGCCAGTTCCTGCCCGCGCTGGCTGGCGTCTTTGGCGTCGAGATTTCCACCGCTGGCATTTCGCATGCCGAGCTGATGGTGTTTGGCGGCCTGATTGTCTGGTTCCTGATTGTCGAGCCGCACGGCCTGGCCAAGCTGTGGGCCGTGGCCAAACAAAAACTGCGGCTCTGGCCTTTCCCACACTGATTCCGCACTGATTCCGCACTGATTTTTTCTTTATTGCTTCCCCCATTCATCACTGGAGAGATACATGAAACTTCGACAACTCGCCCTCGTCAGCGCCCTGGTGGCGACTGGTGCCTCGGTCATGGTTACTGGCAGCGCTTTCGCCGAATCGACAGAGCAGTTCGTGCCGGTGCTGTCCTACCGCACCGGCCCTTACGCGCCCAACGGCGTGCCTTGGGCCAACGGTTTTGTTGATTATCTGAAGCTGGCCAATGCCCGTGGCGGCATCAACGGCGTCAAGCTCTCCTTTGAAGAGTGCGAAACCGGCTACGCCACCGACCGCAGCGTCGAATGCTATGAGCGCCTGAAGGGCAAAAACGGCGGCGCCTCGTTCGTTCAGCCGCTGTCCACCGGCGCGACTTTTGCGCTGACCGAAAAAGCGCCTATCGACAACATCCCGGTCGTCACCGTCGGCTATGGCCGCAGCGAAAGCGCCGACGGCTCGGTGTTCAAGTGGAACTTCCCGGTCGCGGGCACCTACTGGGTCGCCGCCGACGCCATCGTCCAGGCGATTGCAAAAAAGGCGGGCGGCTTTGACAAGCTCAAGGGCAAGAAGATTGCGCTGGTCTATCACGACAGCCCGTTTGGCAAGGAGCCGATTCCGCTGCTGCAGGCACGCGCCGCGATGCACGGCTTTGAACTGTTGCTGTTGCCGGTCACCGCGCCCGGCGTCGAGCAGAAATCGACCTGGCTGCAGGTACGCCAGAGCCGCCCGGACAACGTGATTCTGTGGGGCTGGGGCGTGATGAACAGCACCGCGATTAAAGAAGCGCAAGCCACCGGCTACGCCCGCGACAAGATGTACGGCGTGTGGTGGGCCGGTGCCGAGCCGGACGTGAAAGACGTGGCCGCAGGCGCCGTCGGCTACAACGCCGTCGCGCTGCAGCACGGCGCCGAGCCGCAGTCCAAGCTGGTCAAAGACGTGCTGGCCACGCTGCACGCCAAGGGCCAGGGCACCGGCCCGAAAGAAGAAGTCGGCCAGGTGCTGTACATGCGCGGCGCGATGAGCGCGATGCTCGGCGTCGAAGGCATCCGCGCGGCGCAGGAGCGCTTTGGCAAGGGCAAGCACATGACCGGCACGCAAATCCGCTGGGGCCTGGAAAACCTGAACCTGACGCAGGCCAAGCTCGACGCGCTCGGTTTTGCCGGCGTGATGCGCCCGATCAGCACCTCCTGCACCGACCACATGGGCGCGTCCTGGGCGCGCATCCAGACCTGGGACGGCAGCGCCTGGAAATTCACCTCTGACTGGCTGCAGGCAGATCAGCAAATCATCAAGCCGCTGGTCAAGTCCACCGCCGCCAAGTACGCGGCCGAGAAAAAACTGACCCCGCGCACCGGCGCGGACTGCCAGTCCTGATAGACGCTTGACGCACCTGGGGGCTCCCGGCGAGCCTCCAGCCGAAAGCGCAGTCCGGCTGCCTTTTCGGCTGGCAACCCTCAACCCAACATCATGACCACTCCAAACATCGTTCTCAGCGTCAATGGCATTGAAGTCATTTACAACCACGTCATTCTGGTACTCAAGGGGGTTTCCCTGACGGTGCCGGAAGGAAAAATCGTGGCCATTCTGGGCGGCAACGGCGCGGGCAAGACCACGACGCTGCGCGCCATCTCCAACCTGCTCAAGGGCGAGCGCGGCGAAGTCACCAAGGGCAGCATCGAACTGCGCGGCGAGCGCATCGAAAACCTGTCGCCTGCCGATCTGGTGCAGCGCGGCGTGCTGCAGGTGATGGAAGGGCGCCACTGCTTTGCCCATCTGACCATCGAGGAAAACCTGCTCCCCGCCGCACATCGCAGGCGGCCTACACCTCGGGAGGCGAGCAGCAGATGTGCGCCATTGGCCGCGCGCTGATGGCCAACCCGAGCATGGTGCTGCTCGACGAGCCGTCGATGGGGCTGGCGCCGCAGATTGTTGAAGAAGTGTTCGAGATCGTCAAAGACCTGAACCACAAGGAAAAAGTCACTTTCCTGCTGGCCGAGCAAAACACCAACATCGCGCTCAAATACGCCGACTACGGCTACATCATGGAGTCCGGCCGCGTCGTGATGGACGGCGCCGCCAGCGACCTGGCCAACAACGAGGACGTGAAAGAGTTCTACCTCGGCATGGGCGGCGGCGAGCGCAAGAGCTTCAAGGACGTGAAAAGCTACAAGCGCCGCAAGCGCTGGCTGGCCTGAAGCGCCGCCCCGCCGATTTTCTTTTCTCCCCCCAGTCATCCGCCCTCTGCAACAACCAAAAGACCCTGCATGACCTCAACCCACCTGGATGCGCTGGAAACCCGCGCCCCCGCCGACCGCGAAGCGGCGCTGCTTGCCGCCCTGCCCGCCCAGATTGCCCATGCGCGCAGCGCCTCCCCGGCGTTCGCCGAGATTCTGGCGGGCATTGACCCGGCGAGCATCACCAGCCGCGCCGCGCTGGCCCGGCTCCCGGTCACGCGCAAGTCCGAGCTGCTGGCGCGCCAGCAGGCCGGGCGCGCCCAGAACGTGTTTGGCGGCTTTAGCACGATTGGCTTTGGCGCAGCGATGCCGCGCATCTTTTCCAGCCCCGGCCCGATGTACGAGCCCGAAGGCACGGGGCGCGACTACTGGCGCATGGCGCGGGCGCTGCGGGCGGCGGGTTTTCAGCCCGGCGAGCTGGTGCATAACAGTTTCAGTTACCACTTCGTGCCCGCTGGCTCGATGATGGAAAGCGGCGCGCATGCGCTGGGCTGCACGGTGTTTCCGGGCGGCACCGGCCAGACCGAGCAGCAGGTGCAGGCGATGGCCGAACTGAAACCGGCGGGCTACATCGGCACGCCGAGCTTTTTAAAAATCATCGTCGAAAAAGCCTTTGAGATGAAAGTCGCGCTGCCCAGCGTGACGAAGGCGCTGGTGTCAGCCGAAGCGTTTCCGCCGTCCTTGCGCGACTGGCTGGCCGAGCGCGGCATTGCTGGCTACCAGTGCTACGCCACCGCCGACCTCGGGCTGATCGCCTACGAAACCGAAGCGCGCGAAGGCCTGGTGATTGACGAGGGTGTGATCGTCGAGATCGTGCGACCCGGCACCGGCGACCCGGTCGCCGAGGGCGAGGTCGGTGAGCTGGTCGTGACCACGCTGAACCCCGACTACCCGCTGATCCGCTTTGGCACCGGCGACCTGTCGGCCGTGCTGCCCGGCCCCTGCCCGACCGGGCGCACCAACACCCGCATCAAAGGCTGGATGGGCCGCGCCGATCAAACCACCAAGGTGCGCGGCATGTTCGTGCATCCGGCGCAGGTGGCTGATATTGCCCGGCGCTTTCCCGAAGTGATCAAGGCGCGTCTCGTCGTCAGCGGCGAGATGGCCAACGACAGCATGGCGCTGCAGGTTGAAACCGCTGGCGCGCCCGACGGCCTGGTCGAGCGCATCAGCGAAGCGATCCGCGACGTGACCAAGCTGCGCGGCCGGGTAGAGCTGCTGGCGCCGGGCAGCCTGCCCAACGACGGCAAGGTGATTGAAGACGCCCGCAGCTACCAGTAGGCGCAATAGCCGGAAGGGCGAAACGGGCGCAAAAGCTCACACGCCCCAGACCACCTCCTGGCCGATCTTGTGGTTCATGCGCAGCATGTCGATAAAGGGCAGTGCGCGCTGGTGCAGCGTGACAGCGCCGGCGGGCACCACGCCGCTTTCTTCCTTCACGTCGCCGGACTCTTCCAGCGCAATCGCGGCCTGCAGCGCCGTGATGGCCGCTGGCATATCGGCGGGCAGGATGATGCCTTTAGGGCCGGGCTCCTTGCCGATGATCTCCAGCATCTGGCGGCCGTTGGGCTCCAGCATGATCACATCGCCCATGTTTTTTGACTTGAATCGGTACAGCATAAAAAGTCTCCTTTTGTTAAACCTGGCCCAGTCATTATGGGCAGCTTTTGGCGCCCTGTATGCAGATAAGCGCGGCTCTTTGCTATAGCGCAGCCCTGCTTTGTGCCGCCCGCTCTCGCCCAGCCCGGCATCAAGCAAAATAGCCGTCCATGTTCAATATTGTCACTGTCCAAAAACCCGCCGACCAGGCGCTTCGCCAGGATGGGCTGAGCCTGCTGCTGCCCGCCGATTTCGCCACCACGCTGCAACTGCCCGCGCAATGGACGCAGGACTGGCAGGCGCTTAGCGCCTCCTGGGAGCGGCTGCCGCCCGACGCGCATCTGCGCGATGGCGGCGATTACCGGCGCCGCCGCCACGCCTGTTTTATTCAGGATCTGGCCAGCGGCACGCTGACGCAAACCCCGCACCGCGCCCACTGGCAGCCGACCGAATACAACGCACTGCACGGCGGCTTTGAGCGCTGGTTCGAGCCGGTAGAACCCGGCGTTGCCCAGGCACCGGCCTGGACGCTGCTGCTGACGCAACTGGGCCAGCTGTTTGCCCAGGTCAAGCCGCAGGTGCCGCGCTGGTACATCGAGGCCCATCAATTCCGCATCGACACCGCTGGCGGCGTCGGTCGGCCCACGCCCGAAGGCGCGCACCGGGACGGCATGGATTTCGTCGTCGTGCTGCTGGTGGCGCGGCGCGGCGTCAAGGGCGGCGAAACCCGCGTCTTCGACGCGCACGGCCCGAACGGCATGCGCTTTTTGATGCAGCAGCCGCTGACCGCGCTGCTGCTCGACGACGAGCGGGTGATTCACGAAACCACCCCGCTCTACCCCGCCGACGGCCAGGCGCCCGAAGGCGGCGTGCGCGACACGCTGGTGCTGACCTACCGGGCCGGGGATTTTCAGGCGCCCTAGCCTGAACGCCCGGCGCGCCGCTTACCCGGCAGCGCGGGTCAGCTGGTGCGCCGCCCGGTGCAAATGGGCAATAAAGTGGCGCACCACCGGCGAGACCACCGAATCGCTGCGCACCATCGCGCCCACGGCCAGCGGCAGACCTTCTTCAAGCACCGGCACGATGGACAAAAACTGCCCGGCCAGCGGATGCAGGGCGATTTGCCGGGGCATCAGCCCCACATAGTCGCCGGTGGCCACCAGCGAGAGCAAAGCCAGGGTCGAGTTGACCACCGCACCGACCGGCGGCGGCGGTAGGCCGTGCGCCTCAAACAGCAGCTTGGCATAGCCCGAATCGGCAGAAGCGCCGGTGTACACCCATTTGGCCGCTGACAGCTGCTGCAGCGAACTGGCCTTGGCGCGCGGGCTGCCCTTTTGCACGACGACCACCATCGAAGTCGTCATCAGCGGCTCAATCACAAACTCCCCGGACGACAGTCCGGCCGGAATGCCGCCGACGGCGATATCCACCTCGCCAGAGCGCAGCCGCTGCAACTGGGCGATATACAGCTCCTCACTGACGCGCAGCCGGATGTCCGGAAACTCGCGCCCAAAGGTGCGCAGCGCCTCCGGGATCAACAGCATCACCGCCAGCGGCACCGCGCCAATCGTCAGCTCCCCGCGCATCGCGCCGCCGAGCTGGCTGATTTCATCGACCGCCAGGGCCAGCTCTTTGGCGGCCTTGAGCGCGTGCTCGTAAAGCACCTTGCCCTGCGCCGTCGGCAGCACGCCGCGCGAGGTGCGCATCAGCAGCGGCGCGGCCAGCTCCACCTCCAGTTCGCGGATCATTTTGCTCAGCGCGGGCTGGGACACGGCCAGACGCTTGGCGGCGGCGCGCAGGCTGCCCTCTTCAATGGCGGCGGCCAGCGCTTTCAGGGTGGAGAGTTTCATGCGTCGGCCTTGCGGTGTGGATGGGTGAATCTACACCATGACAGCCCCACCTCGATAACCTGGAGTTATCGCGGCTGCTATCTCAACATCTATCCAGATGCTAGTGGTTTCCACAAAATTCGCGACTGTATTGATCTGGCGCAAATATTTTGAGCCTGTCAACACAGGCCAGTCAATGCCACTGGCCTTTATCGACAACTACAACGGAGACACCTCACATCATGCAGCTCGCTTCCCCCTTGAATGTTCGGGAATTTATCAACAGCAGGCCACTGTCGCGCAACCAGTGGTGGCTGGTGATTCTTTGCTTTTTAATCGTGGCCGTCGATGGCATGGACGTGGCCATCATGGGCTTCATTGCCCCGTCCATCCTGGCGGAGTGGCATATCTCGCGCCCCGCCTTCGGCATCGTGATGGGGGCGGCGCCGATTGGCCTGGCGCTGGGCGCGCTGTTTGCGGGCTCGTCGTCGGACTGGTTTGGCCGGCGCAAGGTGCTTCTTTTTTCGGTGCTCGGCTTTGGTGTCTGCACGCTGCTGACGGCCTTTGCGCGCGACACCACGGAGATGGCATTGCTGCGCCTGCTGACCGGCCTGGGCATGGGCGCGGCCATGCCCAACGCGACTACGCTGCTGTCGGAATATGTACCCGAACGTCGGCGCGCCTTCCTGGTGGCCATCATGTTCACCGGCTTTAACCTGGGATCGGCGATGGTCGGTTTTGCCGCTGCGGCGCTGATTCCGGCGTTTGGCTGGAAGTCGGTGCTGGTGATGGGCGGCGTGCTGCCTCTGGTGTTGCTGCCGATGCTGTTCTTCTGGCTGCCCGAGTCGGCCCGCTTCATGGTGGCCCGTGGCTACGCGGCCGAGCAGATTGGCAAGGTTCTGTCCAAGGTCAGCCAGACGCCGCTGGCCGGAGTGACGCAGTACGCGTCCGGTGAAGCCCCCACCGGAGAGCGCCAGCCGATTAACGTGCTGTTCCAGGAAGGCTTTCGCCTGCGCACTGTCACGCTGTGGCTGACGTATTTCATGGGGCTGCTGGTGATTTACCTGACCACCAGCTGGCTGCCCACGATGATGAAAGACGCAGGCATGTCGGTAGACCGCGCCGCCAACGTGACCGCCATGTTTCAGCTCGGTGGCACCGTGGGCGCGCTGCTGGTGGGCTGGCTGATGGGCCGCCTGGATCCGAACCGCGTCATCGCCGGTGCCTACCTGCTGGGCGCCGTGGCACTGGTCGTGATGGGACTGAACGGCCTGCTGTCCGCCTCCATCGTGATGCTGGTGGTCGCTGTAGGTTTTTGCCTCAGCGGTGCGCAGACCGGGCTCAATGGCTTTGCCCCCGGCTGCTACCCGACCGTGGCGCGCGCCACCGGCGTGAGCTGGATGCTGGGCATAGGCCGACTGGGCAGCATCCTGGGCTCGTCGATTGGCGGCGTACTGCTGAGCCAGGGCTGGGGCTTTGAAGGCATCTTTACCCTGCTCGCCATCCCGGCGGTTCTGGCGGGACTGGCGATTTTGCTGAATCGCCGCAGCCTTTAACGGGGCTGCGGATAGACGCGCTCTGTTCGTGCTTTCCACACACAACATTTCCCCCTCTGTTCAATAAGGAGACAAACCATGCGTAAGATCCCTGCACTGATGCTCAGCCCATTGATGGCCGCAGCACTGACGGCCTGTGGTGGCGGCGATTCCGCCACGCTCACCACGACGGTACTGGCGTCAATCGCCCAGCAACAGACGTGTGCCAGCCTGGTCGGTTTGACCATTCCGGCTACCTCCATCGGGCTGTCCACCAGCGGCGCGAGTGTGCTGGCCGCCACCGACGTGACCGACACCGACGCCGCCAGCGCCAGCCGCGACTACTGCAAGGTGACCGGCAACATCTGGCCGGTCGATGCCAGCGCGTCGCCCATCCGCTTCGAGGTCAACCTGCCCAAGTCGTGGAACCAGCGCGCGCTGCAATTCGGCGGCGGCGGCACCAACGGCTCCGTGGTCACCGGCCTGGGCGCGTTCTCGATGGCGCCCGCCGATGTGCCGACGCCGCTGGCGCGCGGCTACGTCACGCTGGGCAGCGACTCGGGCCACGACTCCGCTGGCAAGCCGCAGTTCGACACCAGCTTCGCCTTGAAACAGGAGGAACTGCTGAACTTCGGCCAGTTGCAGGTTAAGAAAACCGTTGATGTCGCCAAGTGGCTGACGCAAAAGATGTACGGCCAGAAACCGAAATACACCTACTTTGCCGGTGGCTCGCAGGGCGGCCACGAGGGCTTCGACGCCGCGCAGCGCTACGCGGACGACTACGACGGCGTGATCTCTCACTACCCGGCGTACAACCCGCAGAACATGTGGCTGGGCGCGCAGGCGCAGGCGCAGGCCCTCTACGGCAACGCGCTCGGCGTGGCCAGTCCAGCGTGGATGAACCCCGCCAAGGTGGCCAGCCTCGTGGCCTACGTGAAGACCCAGTGCGACGGCCTCGACGGTGTTGAAGACGGACTCATCAGCAACGTGCCCGCCTGCAGTTCCAAGATCACGATCGCCAGCCTCCAGACCGCGCTGCGCTGCGCCGATGGCGTTGACACCGGCGACGCCTGTCTGTCGGACGCGCAGCTCGCGGCGGTCGGGAAAATCGCCTCACCGGTGCAGTTCAGCTTCGCCTTCGCCGGGGGCAGCACCACCTACCCGCGCTGGCCCATACTGGAGGGCGCCACGTTCCTCGGCAACCACCTGGGCAAGACCAACACCGCCGACCTGGCCAAGGTCCCGTTCGTGGCTGACGGCTCGGCCTTCCAGCTGTTTCCGGCCAAAGGCGGCATCCAGGGCTTCATCACGCAGAACCTGAGCGCCGATCCGCTGGCCTTCGACCCCAGCCTGTGGGTCACGCGCATCCAGGAGGTGTCGAGCTGGACCGACGCCACCAGTACCGACCTGGGCAAATTCTCCGCCAAAGGAGCGAAGCTGCTGCTGACGCACGGCACCATCGACGACTCGATCTCGCCCTACAACACCATCAACTACTGGCAAAAGCTCGTGGCGGCCAACGGACAGGCCGAGGTGGACAAGTTCGCCCGCTTCTACCTGATTCCTGGTCAGGGCCACGGCGAAGGCATCTTCCGCCACGGCCATGACTGGCTGTCCACGCTGGAAGCCTGGGTCGAGCAGGGCAAGGCGCCGGGCAGCCTCACGGCCAAGGACCAGAACACCGCCAGCACCAGCAGCGCCACCAATGGCCGCACGCGGCCGCTGTGCCTGTACGGCAGCTTCCCCAAGTACACCGGCCCTGCCAGCCCAAGCCAGGCGCAGTCCAACGATGCCGCCAATTTCACCTGCACCGCCCTCTGATTTTTCACAACACCAACTACTCCTGACACTATGGCCACCCTCATTGGCGCAATCGCCACCTCCCACACACCCACCATCGGCTTCGCGTTTGACCGCAACAAGCAGGACGACCCGGTCTGGGCGCCCATCTTCGAGGCCTTCGGGCCGGTGCGCGACTGGATCGCCACCAAACAGCCCGACGTGCTGCTGGTGATCTACAACGACCATGTCACGTCTTTTTTCTTTGACCACTACTCGGCGTTTGCGCTGGGCATTGGCGAGAACTACCCGGTGGCCGACGAGGGCGGCGGCCCGCGCAACCTGCCGCCGGTGCTGGGCCACACCGGCCTGTCGCGCCACATCGGCCAGTCGCTGGTGGCCGATGAATTTGACATGTCCTTCTTCCAGGACAAGGCACTCGACCACGGCTGCTTCTCGCCGCTGTCGATGCTGTGCCCGCACGAGCCCGCCTGGCCGGTAAAAATCGTGCCGCTGCAGGTCGGCGTGCTGCAGTTTCCCCTTCCCAGCGCCAAACGCTGCTTCAAGCTCGGCGAGGCGCTGCGCCGAGCGATTGAAAGCTACCCCGAAGACCTGAAAGTGGCGATTGTCGCCACCGGCGGCCTGTCGCACCAGGTGCATGGCGAGCGCGCTGGCTTCAACAACCCCGGCTGGGACGCGCAGTTCCTGAACCTGATCGAAAACGACCCGGCACGCCTGACCGAAATGACGCAGGCTGAATACGCCGCGCTGGGCGGCATGGAAGGCGCCGAAGTCATCATGTGGCTGATCATGCGCGGCGCGCTCTCGGCCAACATCCGCAAGGTGCATCAGACCTATTACCTGCCGTCAATGACCGGCATTGCCACCGCCATTTACGAAAACCAGGCCAGCGCCGCCGTCGCCGGAGAAACCCGGCGCCATCTGCAGCACATGGCCACGCAGCTCGACGGCGCGGGCGCGCTGAGCGGCACCTATCCGTTTGACCTGAAACGCAGCGTCAAGGTCTACCGCCTGAACAAATTCCTGCACACGATGATTGAGCCGCAGCACCGCGAGGCCTTCAGGGCCGACGAGGAAGCCAGCTTCGCCCAGGCCGCGCTGACGCCCGAAGAGTGCGACATGCTGCGGCGCCGGGACTGGCGCGCGCTGATTCAGTACGGTGTGATTTTCTTCATGCTGGAAAAATTCGGCGCGGTGCTGGGCACGTCCAACCTGCACATCTACGCCGCCATGCGCGGCGAGTCGCTGGAAGAATTCCAGAAAACCCGCAATGCCCCCGGCGCGCTGTATTCAGTAGCCGGAACCGATGCCAAGTCGCTCGACTGGAACCGGGAAGCCCGCTAAAGCGGCGCTGTCATGGCACGCTGACCCGCCAGGCCGAGAACTTTCAGGCGCCGCAAAGCGCCTGACCAGCCCCGCTCAACCCGCCTTCAGCTGGCGCAGCTTCAAAAAAGCCAGCGCCGCCATGATGGCGTCGTTCAGCGCGTCATGGGCGGGCCAGACCGGCAGGTTCAGGTCTTTCAAGATATTGTCAAAGTGCAGGTCAATGGCCCGGCTGTCGCGGGCGTGCTGCGGCAGCTGCTGGAACTTGTAGTCGTAGTACAGCGCCGAGACCTCGATTTTCGGCTGCGGCAGGCCCATGCCGAGTATCGGAAACAGCACCCGGTTCACCATCGCCACGTCAAACTCCAGAAAGTAGCCGACCAGCGGGCGGCTGCCGATGAAGTGCATCAGCTGCATCACCGCCTCGTCGGCGCTCAGGCCTTGGGCCACGTCCTGCTCGCGCAGCCGGTGTACCTTCACGCTGTCGGCGGACAGGCGCTTTTTCTCCGGGCGCACCAGCAGTTCGAGGCGCTCCGTCGTCATGATGCGGTTGCCCCGAATCCGCACCGCGCCTATTGAAATGATGTCGTCGGTCTTGGTGTTCAGGCCGGTGGTTTCGCAGTCGAAGGACACCCATTCGTCCTCGGGCGGCGCGTCCCACATGAAGGCAAAGCGCGGATCGCCCAGGTGATACAGCATCCACTCGCGCTTGAGGGAGGCGGCCCAATGGCTGGGCGGCCCGATGCTCACAGCGCCTCCAGGTGAAAGCGCTGGTTCAGCAGCGCCTTGAACTGCTTGACCACGCCCAGCGTGTCTTTGAGCAGGTCGCGATCCAGGCTGCTGAGTTTGTCGAGCTGGATGTCGTCCGAGGCGGCGTGGCCGGTTTCGAGCTGCAGCAGGCCCACCTTGAGTTTCAGCCCCATGAAGAAATGCAGGCTGTCGATCAGGTCGCTGGCGAGTTTTTCCGGCAGCTTGCCAGCGACCACCAGCGCCTGGACGCGCTCGGCAGTCGAGGGCGCGCTGATGTGGCTGGCCAGCGCCAGGCTGCGGATGCCGTGAACCAGCGGGAAGGTGCCAGCTTTCTTGATGTCCAGCGCCTCCTTGCCGTCGCCCAGAAACAGCAGCCGGTTCCACCAGGCGCTGCCGCTGCCAAAGGCGTTGACCGCCGAGGCAAAGCGCGCCAGCATCGCGTCGTTGTTGGCGCTTAACTCATACACCGCCGCGCGCACCTGTTCGAGCAGCGTGCGGTCGCCGCAAATGGCGTGGGCGTCGAGGAAGATGGCCAGATTCATCAGGCCGTCGTGGCTGGCGCTCATCAGCCACAGCCGCGCCGTCTGGCTGAAATCGCTGACGCTACGGCACCACTGCGGGTTGCTGACCATGATGTGACCCGGACAAGGCGGGTAGCCAAAATCGGCCAGCGCGCTGGAGAACTGCTGGCACACCGCCGCCAGATCGACCGAAGGCTGGTAGCCGTCGCGCAGCACCAAGGCGTTGTCCTGGTCGGTCTTGAGCAACTGCTCGCCGCGCCCTTCGCTGCCCATCACAAACAGGCAGCTGT
>JAPLPS010000270.1 GCA_026400075.1 Polaromonas sp. | reverse complement strand
CATCTGGTCCGGGTCGCCATACAGGGCGAAACGCTTGCCGTGCAAGTGCGCCTGGCTGTCGGCCATGGCATCGACCACTTCGCCGCGTTCTTTTTCCAGTTCGGCAGGAATGGGTTTTCCGGTCAGGCGCGAGATTTCCATCAGGAACTTGTCGGTGCCAGCCACGCCGACAGGCGCGTTCAGCGTGACCACTTCCTGGCCGTGCTCGGCGATGAATTTGCTGGTTTTTTCGCAGCAGAATTCCTGGAACACGATGGTCGCCTTGGCGTGCAGGCCCGCGACGACCTCTTCCTTGGTCGTGCCGCCCGCGTACATGCGGAATTCGCCGTCCGTTGGGGTGTTCCAGTTGCCAGAAGGGTCGCACAGCACGTTGACCTTGACACCGAACAGGTCAAAAATCCGGCGGATTTCTTTCATGTTGCCGACGACATAGGCGTCAAAACCGGCGATGAAGTTGATGCTGTCGTCAGGCACGCGAACCAGCGGCTCGGTGGTCTTGGCCTTGCCGTCCCAGAAGTGGCGCAGCACACCCAGCAGCGCGTTGTCGTAGCCGGTGATGTGGCTGCCGACGAAGGCGGGCGTGTGGGCAAACGGCACATCGAACTCTTCAGGGATGCTGCCTTTTTGCTTGCTGGTCTTGATGAACGCGTCCACGTCATCGCCGATCACTTCGGCCATGCAGGTGGTGGAGACGGCAATCATGTCGGGCTTGTACAGGCTGTAGGCGTTGGCCAGGCCATCGACCATGTTGTTCAGGCCACCGAACACAGCGGCGTCTTCGGTCATCGAGGAGCTGACGCAGGACGTTGGCTCTTTGAAGTGACGCGAAAAGTGCGAGCGGTAATAAGCCACGCAGCCCTGCGAGCCGTGAACAAAAGACAGCGTCTTGGCAAAACCGTTGGCCACATACACGGCGCCCAGCGGCTGGCAGGCTTTGGCCGGGTTGACGGTCAGGGAGTCGCGGGCAAAGTTCTTTTGCTTGTAGTCTTCGGTCTTGGTCCACTCGACGATCTGCTTGATCGAATCGTCAGAATGCTTGAACTCAAAGTCCGCTTTTTTGCTGCGGAAGAGTTCCTGGTACTCGGGCTCACGGAACAACAGTTCGTGGTCGAGGATCTTGTCGGCTGATTGAGGCATGGTGGGGCTCCAAAGGTTAATGGGTCGGAAAAGGCGGCCGGGGTTAAACCGGCCGTCCGGGTCGTCTTAAGCGGCTTTTTTCCAGGGAGCCTTGGTCAGGCCCCAGATCGGGCTGGAGATCGCCATGTCCATGTCACGGGCGAAGATGGCAAAGCCGTCGTAGCCGTGGTAAGGACCGGAGTAATCCCAGCTGTGCATCTGACGGAAAGGCACGCCCATCTTCTGGAACACGTACTTTTCCTTGATGCCGGAGCCGACGAGGTCAGGCTGGACCTGCTCGACGAATTTCTCGAACTCGTAGCCGGTCACGTCGTCATAGATCAGCGTGCCGTCTTTGACGTAGTGGGTCGTGCGCTGGTAGTCATCGTTGTGGCCGAACTCGTAGCCGGTGCCGACGATGTCCATGCCCAGATCTTCGTAAGCGCCGATGACGTGACGGGGGCGCAGGCCGCCGATGAACAGCATGACCTTCTTGCCCTGCAGACGCGGCTTGAACTTGGCGATCACGGCGTCCATCAGCGCGCGGTACTTTTCGATGACCTTCTCGGCGTTGGCCTTGATGGTGTCGTCAAAGTGGCTGGCGATTTCGCGCAGGCTTTTTTCGATCATCGTGGGGCCAAAGAAGTTGTACTCAACCCATGGAATACCGTATTTTTCTTCCATGTGGCGGCTGATGTAGTTCATCGAGCGGTAGCAGTGCAGCACGTTGAGCTTGGCTTTTGGCGTGTTTTCGATTTCAGCGATGGTGCCGTCGCCAGACCACTGGGAGATCACGCGCAGGCCCATTTCTTCGAGCAAGATACGGCTGGACCAGGCGTCGCCACCGATGTTGTAGTCGCCGATGATCGCCACGTCGTAAGGCGTGGAGACAAATTCTGGGTACTTGTTAGGGTCGGTCTTGTCGAACACCCAGTCGCGGATCGCGTCGTTGGCCAGGTGGTGGCCAAGCGACTGGCTCACGCCCCGGAAACCTTCGCAGCGCACGGGCACGATGGTCTTGCCTTCGTACTCTTTGCTTTTCTTCTTGGAGACGGCTTCGATGTCGTCGCCGATCAGGCCAATCGGGCACTCGGACTGGATGGAAATACCCTTGTTCAGCGGGAACAGCACCTGGATTTCATCGATCAGCTTGTCGAGCTTTTTGTCGCCGCCGAAAACGATGTCTTTTTCCTGGAAGTCGGAGGTGAACTGCATCGTGCCGAAGGTGTCGATGCCGGTGGTGCCGATGTAGTAGTTACGGCGGGCAGCCCACGAGTATTGACCGCAGCCGACCGGGCCGTGGCTGATGTGGATCATGTCCTTGATCGGGCCCCACACCACGCCTTTGGAGCCAGCGTAGGCGCAACCGCGAATCGTCATTACGCCGGGCAATGACTTGATATTGGACTTGACGCCGCAATCGGGCTTGCCTTCTTCAAACGAGCCCAGGTGTTTGGCGCGCCGCTTGGCCATCTTCTCGGGGTAGGCCTTCAGCACTTCATCAATCAGGGCCTTGTTCGCGGCCTTGCGATCTTCAACGGTGGCAGTCATGGGGAACTCCAGTGGTAATTTGTTTTATCTGGCGAAGCCCTGTCCGGCGGGCTTGGAG
>JAPLPS010000260.1 GCA_026400075.1 Polaromonas sp. | reverse complement strand
GACGAGAACGAGATCGACGGCTCCTGGACGCCTTACCGTCCAGTCGGCTGCGCCAAGTGCAGCAACGGTTACAAAGGCCGGGTCGGCATTTACCAGGTGATGCCGATTACGGATGAGATTCAGCGCATCGTGCTGCGTGATGGCAGTGCGATGGATATTGCGGCCCAGGCCCAGGCTGAAGGGGTTAACAGCTTGCGCCAGTCGGGTTTGTATAAAGTTAAACTTGGCATGACTTCGCTGGAAGAGGTTCTGGGCTGCACCAATGTGTGATGCCTCGCGTTTGCAGGACGCAGCGCTGGCATGCAGCTGCAGCGACGAGTTGTTCTGACCAGCGTTTATTAACACTAAGGCATTATGGCGACGGCAGTATCCAAAGATTCCAAGGAATTTGTTTTTGAATGGGAAGGCAAAGACAAGGGCGGCAAACAGGTGCGCGGAGAGATCCGTGCGACTGGTGAAGCCCAAGTCAAGACGGCCTTGCGCCGCCAGGGTGTTTTGCCCTCGAAGATCAAAAAGCGTACCATGCGCGGCGCCAAGGCGATCAAGCCCAAGGACATTGCCATTTTCACCCGCCAGCTTGCCACGATGATGAAGGCGGGCGTGCCTTTGCTGCAGTCTTTTGATATTGTGGGACGGGGCAATCCGAATGGCAACGTCACCAAGCTGCTCAATGATGTGCGTGTTGATGTCGAAACAGGCACCTCCCTGAGCTCGGCCTTCCGCAAATACCCGCTGTATTTCAATACTCTGTATTGCAATCTCGTTGAGGCCGGCGAGCAGGCTGGTATTCTGGAAAGTCTGCTGGACCGCCTGGCCGTCTATATGGAGAAAACCGAGGCCATCAAGTCGAAGATCAAATCGGCCTTGATGTACCAGATCTCGGTGCTGGTAGTTGCTTTTGTGGTGGTGGCGGTGATCATGATTTTCGTGATTCCGGCGTTTAAGGAGGTTTTTTCTTCCTTCGGGGCTGATTTGCCAGCACCTACCCTCTTTGTGATGGCTATCAGTGAGTTTTTTGTGGCTTACTGGTGGCTGATTTTTGGCAGTATTGGTGGTAGTTTGTATTTTTTCATGCAGGCCTGGAAACGCAGCGTGAAAATGCAAAATGTCATGGACCGGATCATGCTCAAAGTGCCGATATTTGGCGTGCTGGTTGAAAAGTCCTGTATTGCCCGCTGGACTCGCACCCTTGCTACCATGTTTGCGGCTGGCGTGCCTTTGGTGGATGCACTTGACTCCGTCGGCGGTGCTTCCGGCAACGCCTTGTATGCCGATGCCACCGAAAAAATCCAGCTGGAAGTCTCGACCGGCACCAGCCTGACGGCTGCGTCGGTCGATCACATGCTGGGAAAGGCCGCTGACTTTTATGAAGCGGAAGTTGATGAAATGGTGGCGGGCTTGTCCAGTCTTATGGATCCCATCATCATAGTGATTTTGGGTACTGTGATTGGCGGCATTGTAGTTGCCATGTATATGCCAATTTTCAAAATGGGCCAGGTGGTTTGATGGATTTCAATTTCATCGATTTTTCATCGGAATTAAATGTGGCGCTCGCTGGCCTGTTTGGCCTGCTGATCGGCAGTTTTCTAAATGTGGTGATTTACCGTCTTCCCAAAATGATGGAGCGGCAGTGGGCTGACGAGTGCGCCGAGCTGGCCGGAAAGTCGCCTGAGGAGGTTGAGAAATTCAACCTCCTGGTGCCACGTTCACGCTGCTCCAGTTGCGGTCATGTGATTGCCTGGTATGAAAACATTCCGGTACTCAGTTACCTGTGGCTCAGAGGTAAATGCGCCGCCTGCGCCACGCCTTATGGCATGCGTTATGCGCTGGTCGAGGTGGTAACGGGCGCGCTGTTTGCCTTTTGTGCCTGGCGTTCGGGCCTGTCGCTGACGACGCTGGCTTGGTGCGGCTTTTCTGCAGCACTGCTGACGCTGGCCATGATCGACTGGGACACCACGTTGCTGCCGGACGATATCACCCTGCCGCTGCTCTGGGCGGGATTGGTTGCTGCTGCGCTGCAGTGGAATCCGGCTGTGAATTTGCCCACCGCTTTGTGGGGCGCGGTGGCCGGTTATCTGTCGCTGTGGAGCGTCTATTGGGCGTTCAAGCTGGCGACCGGTAAAGAAGGCATGGGTTATGGCGACTTCAAGCTGTTTGCTGCGCTGGGTGCCTGGTTTGGCTGGCAGGCCTTGGTGCCCATCATTTTGATGTCCTCCGTCATCGGCGCCATCATTGGCATTGGCATGAAATTTACCAGCGGGCTACGTGAAGGCGGCTACATTCCATTCGGGCCTTTTTTGGCCGGTGCTGGCTTTACCGCCCTCGTCTTTGGGCCCCAATCGATTTTGCACTTCATCGGGCTGTGACGCCATGCCTGAAGGCATCCAGCGCATCGGCCTGACCGGCGGCATCGGCAGCGGAAAAAGCACTGTCGCCCAAGCCTTGGCTGATTGCGGCGCCGTTGTGGTGGACGCCGACCTGATTGCCCGCCAGGTGTGCGCGCCGGGCGGCGCGGCCATCAGCGAGCTGGCGCGCCAGTTCGGGCCGCAGATGATCAGCGTCGAGGGGGCGCTGGATCGTGACCGGATGCGCCAGCTGGCCTTTGGCGATCCTAGTGCCCGGCAGCGGCTCGAAGCCATTATTCACCCGCTGGTCGGCCAGGAGTCCGAGCGCCAGTTCGAGGCGGCTGCAGCCACGGGGCGCCGCTGCGTCGTGTTTGACGTGCCTTTGCTGGTCGAGTCAGGCCGCTGGCGACAGCAACTGGATCGCGTGCTGGTCGTCGATTGCACCGAGGCGACCCAGATCGCACGCGTCATGGCCAGAAACGGCTGGACTCGCGAGCTAGTCCAGACCATCATGAATGGCCAGGCCAGCCGGGCGCACCGTCTGGCAGCCGCTGATTTTTGCATTTGTAATGAAGGGTTATCGCTGCTGGAATTGGGGCAGCTGGTGCGCCAGTTGGCCAGCCACATCGGGCTATGATGCGTCAAAACACATCCCGTGAAGCCCAAAACCAGTTCCGTGATTCTTTACGAGCATCCTTTTAACGAGCGCATACGCACTTACCTGAGACTGGAGCAGTTGTTCTTGCGTCTGGGTGAGTTGGTCAAGCGCGACAGTCCGATTGACCATCACTATGCCTTGGCCACGATTTTTGAAGTCATGGATGTGGGCGGGCGCACGGATTTAAAAACCGACGCGCTCAAGGATCTTGAAAAGCAAAAGCATATCCTCAATGGCTACCGGGGCAATCCGGCAATATCCAATGCAGCGCTGAACAGCATCATCGGCCAGCTTGAAAAATGCTTTGCCGGATTGAGCCAGCTGCCGGGCAAGATTGGCCAGTCGCTGACCGAAGACGACTGGCTGATGGGGATTCGCAGCCGCATCGGCATTCCCGGCGGCACCTGCGCGTTTGACCTGCCTGCCTACCATGCCTGGCAGCATTTGCCTGTGGCGGCCCGGCAACAGGATTTGCAGCGCTGGATGGCGCCGCTGCTGTCGCTGGCCGAGGCGGTGCGCCTGCTGCTGACGCTGCTGCGCGACTCCGGCACGCCGCAAAAAGTCATGGCAGAAGCCGGGAAATATGAGCAAATGCTGCCGCAGGGGCGCACTTTTCAGCTGCTGCGGCTGCGCCTCGATTCAACAGGGGGGCTGATCCCGGAAATCAGCTGCAACCGCCTGATGGTGGCCGTGCGTCTGACGCGCCGGGAGAGCGATGGCCGCCTGCACACGAGCGGCGCCGATGCGATGTTCGAGCTGACTTTGTGCTGTTGAGTTGGACGGCCCGACCCGCGATTTTTTTTCCAGATTTATTTTTTGACCTCATGAACCAAGACGCGCTATTTTCCCGGCAGGTGGTGTGCCCCGGCTGCGGTGGCCCCAGCCTGTATGCACCGAGCAATCCTTTTCGTCCTTTTTGCAGCGAGCGTTGCAAAAAAATCGATCTGGGCGCTTGGGCGGACGACAGCTTTCGTCTGCCCGCTGATACAGCGCCGGATGACGCTTTTCAGGACGATCAAAAATTGCCGTGAAATCCCGGATGCCCAGCACCCCGGCCGGAGCCGATTCTGCTAACCTGCACGCAGCAAGTGCATCGATAAAGGGAGATAAAAATGAAACATTTCGCGCTGAAACCGGCTTGGGCTTTTTTATTCGTGGCGGCGACCTTGGTCGGCAATGCGGACGCCCGCCTGTCTTCTTCGACGGCGGGTGATCCACCTGCTGCGAGCAAGGCCAAAAAACACGCTGCCGCCAAATCCTCCCGCGTCAGCCAGATCAGGTTTTTGCCCGGTTCCGGGGAGACTGAAAAAGAGCGCAGCAGTCGCCTCAAGCGTGAGTGCAAGGGCCGCGTCAATGCAGGCGCTTGCGCAGGCTACACCTACTGAACTGAAAAACGCCCGAGCCGAGTAAGCGGCGGGCGTTGAAAATCAGACTGCGCGTGTTCAGGCTGCCGGGGTGCCCAGCATCTGCTGGAGTTCGCCGCTTTCGTACATTTCCATCATGATGTCGGAGCCGCCGACAAACTCGCCCTTGATGTAGAGCTGGGGAACGGTTGGCCAGTTGCTGTATTCCTTGATGCCGCTGCGGATTTCCGGGTCTTCCAGCACGTTGACGGTGGCAGGTTTTGCGACACCGCAGGCCTTGAGCACCTGAATCGCGCGGCCAGAAAAGCCGCACATCGGAAACTGGGCCGTGCCCTTCATGAACAGGACAACATCGTTGGACTTGACGAGTTGGTCAATGCGTTGCTGGGTGGAATCGGTAGCGCTCATGGACATCCTTCAGGGGCCTGCAAGGCCATAAAAAATTAGTTACCGGCAGTCAGTGAAAATAAAAAGCCGGGCTGTTACGAGTTCATGGAATCTGGCGGCCAGAGTTCCAGCCGCTCGATTATCCCCTGCGCTGCTTTTTCGTGCTGGACAGCGGTTCCCGGTCTTGCCAGCGGACTGGCTGTGACCAAGCGTCTCATTCTTCAAAGAAATGGCGGCGCCTCAAGCGGGCCATTGGCCGCCCGAGCAGCGTTCAATACTGGCCAGATCCTGGCGGCTCTGCACCTGTCCGAAACCCTGATTGGCCAGCAGTTCGCGGACGCGCCTGGCCTGGTCGTAGCCGTGTTCGAGCAGCAGCCAGCCGCCGGGCTGCAGGTGCGTTGGGGCTTGCGCAATGATTTGCCGTATGTCGTCGAGCCCGTCGGCACCGGCGGTTAGCGCCTGCAGCGGCTCATGCGTTAGCGCAGCCAGATGCGGGTCGGCGCTGGCGATATAGGGCGGGTTGCTGGCGATCAGCGCAAAGCGGCCGCTGACCTGCTGCAGCCAGCTGCTTTCGAGAAACTGTACGTTTTTCAGCCCCAGCCGCTCGGCGTTGGCGCGGGCCACGGCCAGCGCGTCGGTGCTGGCATCAACGGCCAGCAGCCGAGCCGGGCGGCTGGCGGCTTGCAGGCTGTGGGCAATGGCCAGCGCGACGGCGCCGCTGCCGGTTCCCAGGTCGAGCACTTCCAGCGCCACCGGCGTTTCCAGTGCTTCTTGCGGCGGTGCGATGGCCGTCGCCAGCAATATGTCCAGCGCCCACTGCACCAGCGTTTCGGTGTCGGGACGCGGCACCAGCACGCGGCTGTCCACTTGTAAATCCAGTCCGAAAAATTCCTTGCTGCCGACGATGTAGGCCAGTGGCTCACCGGCGGCCCTGCGCAGGCTCAAGGTCTGAAATTGCCCGGCGGTGTATTCGGCCAGAACGTCGGTGTCGTGCGCCAGCAGCCAGGCTCTGGCATCGGCGGGCTTGCCCAGCGCGTGCAGCAGCAGCAGTTGGGCATCGAGCCGCTCCAGCCCGAGGGCGCGGGCGGCGGCCAGCGCCTGGTCGCAAGTGATTGGCGTCATGGTTTTTTGATTGCTATGAAAGTAATAGCTGCCTGCGACCGTGAGTACTCGGCATGGCAGCAATTTGGTTTAGCCAGGGTAGTTTTTCGGGCGGTTCTGCGCTTTCACGCCTGGACTTTTCGACTGAAAATAGGCGCACGGGCTGCGCCTGTTTTGAAACGCTCAGCCGCCGTTCGTTATTTCCAGCTCGGCCATCTGTTCGGCACCACGTGCCACTTGCAGCGCGGTGATGACATCATCCAGGTCGCCTTCCATGATGGCCAGTAGCTTGTACAGCGTCAGGTTGATGCGGTGGTCGGTCAGGCGGCCCTGCGGGAAGTTGTAGGTGCGGATGCGGTCGCTACGGTCGCCGCTGCCGATCAGGCCTTTGCGCTCGGCGGCGTCCTTGGCGGCGCGCTCGCTGCGGTCTTTTTCGTGGATGCGCGCGGCCAGCACTTTCAGCGCCTGGGCTTTGTTGCTGTGCTGGCTGCGGCCTTCCTGGCATTCGGCGACGATGCCGGTCGGCAGGTGCGTGACGCGCACGGCGGAATCGGTCTTGTTGATGTGCTGGCCACCGGCGCCGCTGGCGCGATACGTGTCGATGCGCAAATCAGCCGGGTTGATCTGTATCGCGACGGCCTCGTCCGGCTCGGGCAGCACGGCCACGGTGCAGGCGCTGGTGTGGATGCGGCCCTGCGTTTCGGTCGCGGGCACGCGCTGCACGCGGTGGCCGCCGGACTCAAAGCGCAGCTTGCCATAAACGCCCACGCCCATCGCGTCGGGCGCGCCGTCGATGCGCAGCACGATTTCCTTGTAGCCGCCCAGCTCGCTCGGCGACTCGCTGACGATTTCGACCTGCCAGCGCTTGCGTTCGGCAAAGCGGCTGTAGAGGCGAAACAGGTCGCCCGCGAACAGCGCCGACTCGTCGCCGCCAGTGCCGGCGCGGATTTCGACAAAGGCGGCGCGCTTGTCGTCCGGGTCTTTCGGGATCAGCGTCAGTTGCAGCGCTTCGTCAATCAGCGTGATGTCGGCTTTGGCGGCCTTGATTTCTTCTTCGGCCATGTCGGCCATCTCGGGGTCGGCTTTGGCTTCGGCCAGCATCGCTTCGGCGCTGGTCAGATCGGCCTCCCGGGCGGTCAGGCGGTTGTACTGCTCGGCGACGAGGCTGATTTCGGCGTGCTCGCGCGTCAGCGCGCGAAAGCGGTCCAGGTCGCTGACGACATCGCTGGCCGAGAGCAGTGCGTCCAGCTCATGCAGGCGCAGCAACTGGCGGTCCAGGGTTTGGCGGAGAAAAGGTTTCATGGCAGTTGCGGGCCGGGAAGGGCCAAAAAAATCGGGGTAAACATGCCAGCGCAGCCGCCAGCTCGGGGGCCGCCGCCGTCAGCTTGGGCGGCTTGGGCGGGGCTGGCGTTGGCGTTGGCGCTAACGCTCTTTGTGATGCGGCGCTATGGCGGGCGACTGGCCGCGCAAAAATAGCCGGGACACGGTTTGCGCCGTCGCTTCGCGGCTGTGGGCGTCGCCTGCGTGCAGCTCGGCCAGCGCGCCGTGCAGCATTTTTTGCGTCAAGCCCCGGCTCAGCGCTTCGAGCACCGTGTCTATCGATTCGCCTTTGGCCAGCAGTTTTTTGGCGCGGACGATTTCGGCTGCGCGCCAGGCGTCGGCCTGGGCGTTGAGCTGCTGGATCAAGGGCACGGTGCCGCGCTGATCGAGCCAGTGCATGAAGTTCTGCACGCCTGCGTCGATGATGACTTCGGCTTCGGCCACCGCCGCCTGGCGGCTGTTTTTGCCGGTTTGCACGACGTGGGCCAGGTCATCGACGGTGTAGAGATAAATGTCGGGCAGCGCCTTGACCTCGGGCTCAATGTCGCGCGGCACGGCCAGATCGACCATGAACATGGGCCGGTGTTTGCGCAGTTTCACGGCGCGCTCGACGGCGCCCAGGCCGATGATCGGCAGCGTGCTGGCGGTGCAGCTAATCACCGCGTCGAACTCGTGCAGCCGATTTGGTAAATCGCCCAGGCGCATCACTTCGGCGCCGAAGCGGCTGGCGAGCTTTTCGCCGCGCTCCAGCGTGCGGTTGGCAATCGCCATTGATTTCGGATTTTTGGCGGCAAAGTGGGTCGCGGCCAGGTCGATCATTTCACCGGCGCCGACAAACAGCACCTTGATC
>JAPLPS010000233.1 GCA_026400075.1 Polaromonas sp. | reverse complement strand
CGTGCAGGTCGGGCGCACCGGAAAACTCACGCCGGTGGCAAAACTGGCGCCAGTGTTTGTCGGCGGCGTGACGGTGACAAACGCCACGCTGCACAACGAGGACGAAGCGCGGCGCAAAGACGTGCGCGTCGGCGATACGGTGATCGTGCGCCGCGCGGGCGACGTGATTCCTGAAGTGGTCAGTGTGCTGGCGGACAAGCGCATCGACGGCGCGCCGCAGTTCACCATGCCCAGCCAGTGCCCGGTGTGCGGCTCGGCGGTGGTGCGCGAAGAAGGCGAAACTGATTGCCGCTGCACCGGCGGGCTGTTTTGCCCGGCCCAGCGCAAGGAGGCGATTTTGCATTTCGCCCACCGCCGCGCCGTGGAAATCGAGGGGCTGGGCGACAAGCTGGTCGAGCAGCTCGTCGATGCCAACGTCGTGCGAACGCTGCCCGATTTGTACCGGCTGGGCTTGCGCGCCCGCGCCGAAATTGAGCAGATTCAGGTCGATGCGCTGTACGCCCGGCTGTCTGTTTACGAGCTCCAAGCCTTGGCGGTGGAAGAATTGAAGCGTCTGGAGCGCATGGCGCAGTTGTCGGCGCTGAACGTGTTTGCGGCGATTGAAAAATCCAAGCAGACGACGCTGATGCGCTTTTTGTTCGGCCTGGGCATCCGCCACGCCGGGGAAGGCACGGCGAAGGGGCTGGCCCGGCATTTCGGCAAGTTGGACGCCATCATGGACGCGACCGAAGAGCAGTTGCTGGAAGTGCCCGACATCGGCCCGATTGTGGCCAAAAGCGTGCGCACCTTTTTCGAGCAGCCGCACAACCGCGAAGTGGTCGAGCAGCTGCGCGCCTGCGGCCTGACGTGGGAAGAGGGCGAACCGGCCGCCGTCGCCGCGCCCAAGCTGCTCTCGGGCAAAACCTTTGTCATCACCGGCACCCTGCCCAGCCTGAGCCGCGACGAGGCCAAGGATTTGCTCGAAGCCGCCGGGGCCAAGGTGTCCGGCTCGGTCAGCAAAAAAACGACTTACCTTGTGGCAGGCGAAGAAGCGGGCAGCAAGCTGGCCAAGGCGCAGGAGCTGGGCGTGGCGGTGATTGATGAGGCGGCTTTGCGGGCGCTGCTGGCGTCAGCGGATTCAGCGGATTCAGCGGCTTCACCGGATTTACCGGCGGACTGAGCCGCATAAAACCCGCAGGCCGGTGGCTGTGCGGGCTGGTCGGGACGGCTGGCGGTAAGGGATTGGACGGTTTGCCGTGCGGGCTGGACGCACGTTTGTTCATTTTTAAAGACTGTTCATATTTTTTGAACAAGGTGAAATATTGAACAAAAGCGGGTTTTTGCCGATAATCCGGTCATGTCTATCAAAGATCACTCCGCCAATGATGCTGCGCTCATCGAAGATGCCGCCACCGCCTTGGCGCGGTTGGGGCTGGATGCCGTCATTCTTGCGCGGGAGCCTGAATTGGCCTGGCTGGAAGGTGATGGCTTGATGCGCGGACTTGATGGCGTAATGCGCGTGGGCAAGGGTGACGCGCACATCACCTACGCGGTGGAAGTCAAACGCCATCTCACCCCCGCCACGCTGGGGGCGGCAACGGCTCAGTTAAGGCGAGCCGTTGAAGCCACCGGCCATCCTGGCTTGCTGGTCACACACTGCCTGAGTACGCCTATGGCTGAAAAGCTGCGGGCCTTAAACCAGCCTTTCGCCGATGCAGCGGGCAATGCCTACCTGGAAGGGCCGGGCCTGCTGGTGTACGTCACCGGGCGCAAGCCGGAAGGTGAACCGGAGATAGCCGCGACCAGCCGGGCTTTCAGCACCGCAGGCCTGAAAGTGCAGTTCTCCCTGATCTGCGCCCCGGCGCTGGCTGACGCGCCGCTGCGCGCCATTGCGGTGGCGGCGGGTGTGGCGCTGGGCGGGGTTCCGGCGGTGCTGGCTGATTTGCAGCGTTCAGGCGCTTTGCTGGTGCAGGGAAAAAAGCGCCGCCTGCATGCGACCCGGCGCCTGCTGGACGACTGGGCGCAGGACTACGCCCGCCGTCTGCGCCCCAAAACGCTGCTGAAAACTTATGTCAGCCCGAACTTTGACGCGTGGGAAAGCTGGCAACTCGACCCGGCCCAAGCGCTATGGGGCGGCGAGTCGGCGGCCCGGCTGCTGGTGCAGCATTTGCGGCCGGGCGTGCTGACGCTGTACGCCGACAAGATACCCGTCCGGCTGATGGTCGAGCAGCGCATGACGCCTGTCAGCGCAACGCTGATGCAGCAGCGTCTGATCGAACAGCGCGTCATTGAACTGCGCCGCCCGTTTTGGGGGAGCTTGCCCGTCGCCGAGCCGTCGGCCACCGAGCAGCCCGGCACCGTGCCGCCCGCACTGGTCTATGCCGACTTGCTCGCCACCGGCGACAGCAGCTGCCTGGAAACGGCCGAACTAATTTATGACCGCTACCTGGCTCGACTTTTTCCTGCGGCCTGAGTTGGCGCTGCTGCGCTGATAATTGCGCCCATGACCCTCCATGAAATCCTCAAAATGGGCGATCCGCGCCTGCTGCGTATCGCCCAGCCGGTGACGGCGTTCGACACCGACGAGCTGCACATGCTGGTGTCCGACATGTTCGACACCATGCGGGCGGTCAACGGCGCGGGGCTGGCGGCGCCGCAGATCGGGGTGGACCTGCAACTGGTGATCTTCGGCTCCGACGCGGTCAATCCGCGCTACCCGGACGCACCCATCGTGCCGCGCACGGTGCTGCTCAATCCGGTCATCACGCCGATCGGCGTGGACGAGGAAGGCTACCTCGTGGCGATGTCGGACTTCGCTGAACCAATCGGACCGAGTTTCTGGGAGCGCGGATGA
>JAPLPS010000262.1 GCA_026400075.1 Polaromonas sp. | reverse complement strand
CAGCGGTTCTGTCTCGGTGTCGGAAGGAAAAAGGGTCATGCGATGTCTCCCGTCGCAAATGGTGCAGGGCA
Organism: Polaromonas sp.; assembly: GCA_026400075.1. Taxonomy (GTDB): domain Bacteria; phylum Pseudomonadota; class Gammaproteobacteria; order Burkholderiales; family Burkholderiaceae_C; genus Polaromonas. The sequence goes on along the minus strand of JAPLPS010000262.1, from coordinate 7,740 downwards.
CAAAAAAAGAGCGCTGGGCGCCTCGTCAAAGGACAGCCCCGCCATCCAGGTGGGTAAAAACGGTAACAAGTCCAACCGGTATCAGCGTCCAGCCTGCAGGGCCGCCGCCAAACCATACCACCGGCATAAGTCCATTACCGCCCGAAGCAACTAAAGTGCCCGCCTCAGCGGCCCGCCAGCTTGCTGGCGAAAAAAAAGGGGGGCAAGGGCAGAAACATCACGCAGGTTTGTTGCGAAATAAAAAATGCGGGCGTGGCGGAAATCGCAGAATCAATCGTCAAGTTCACGGGCTTGCCGCCATGCTTTGTTGACCGCCGGGGCGCGTTCGGTCGCCGCCTCAGTGGGTAGCCAGCGTGGCGCTGGCCTTTCATCATGGGAGACGCCTCATGTCCACATCTACCCCCCGCCCCTTCTGGCAGTTCCGGCTGCTGCCCATCGCTGCTGCCATGCTGGTCAGCGCCTACGCAGCAGCCCAGTCGGCGCCCCCCGCGCCCGAATCCCCCAAAGCGCCCGAAGCGACGAGCCTTACCGGGCCGGACAGCACCCCTGAAGGCTTGACCCGGAGCGCCCCGCTCGTCTCATCCCGCGCCTACCGGCAGGACTGCGCCATGCACCTGTACACGCTGAACATGGAGCGCATCTACCAGGGCAGGATGCGGCCCCTGCTGTACGCCGTCGGGGTGCTGCGCGTGGAAATCGACCCGAGCGGCCAGGTCAGCAGCCTGGATTGGCTGCGCGCCCCCAGCCACGCACCGGAAGTGATGGCCGACATTGAGCGCACCATCCGCCAGGCCGCGCCGTTTCCAGCGCCCGCCGGGCCGGACAAGGTGGTGTACACCGACACCTGGCTGTGGGACAAGAGCGGCCAGTTCCAGCTCGACACGCTGACCGAAGGCCAGGACTGAACCCAGCCAGCGCCGGGATTTTTTGCCTGTGGCGCAGTCAGCCCACGCGGGCGATATGCGCCTGCAGGCGCGGCAGGCAGACGCGCTTCAGGTCAAAGTGCTGCTGCACGTCGCATCTAGCCTGCTCACGCAGGGGCGCCATCGCCTGCGGATGCTCCAGCGCCGCAATGACGGTGGCCGCAATCGCCTCAGGCGCGTGGAAATCCACCAGCAGGCCATTGCGCTGGTGCTGTAGCACTTCGAGCACCGGCGCCGTATTTGAACCAATCAGCAGGCAGCCGCAGGCCATCGCCTCCAGCATTGACCACGACAGCACAAACGGGTAGGTCAAATAAACATGCGCGCTGGACAGGCGCAACACCTGCAAATACTGCGGATACGGCAGCTTGCCCAGAAAGTGAATCCGACTGGCATCGACCTTCCCCGCCAGCTCTTGCATGTACAGCGTGCGGTAAGTCTGGCCATCGGGCGCGGCGCGGCCATAGCTGACCTCGTCGCCGCCGACCACCAGCACCTGCGCCTGCCGTTGGGCAGCTGGAAAGCGGCGACATGGCCGGGGCAAACCACATCGGTATCGACGCCGTCGTGGATCACGCTGATGCGCTCCTGCAACATCGCCGGGTACTGGGCGCGCTGCCACTGCGTCGGGCTGATGGCCGCGTCAGCCGCTTCGAGGCTGATCAGCTGGGTCGCGTTGCGCATGCGCACGCGGCAGCCGTCGTCAAAGCTGGACGGAAACTCGGGGTCAAAGTGCATGTCCGAGCCCTGCGAGCGGTAATAAAACTCCAGGTACAGCACCAGCTTGGCGGCGGGAAAAACGTCCTTCAAAAACAGCGCCTCGCCCCAGCCGGGATGGGCGCAGATCACGTCCGGCGTGAAGCCCTTGCTTTTTAATTCCAGCGCGGCCCGCGCCACCGCCTGGCCGCGCCGCACCGCCGACTCGGTGCTACGCAGGTAGTGATGGCCTTGCACACTGGCACCCTGCGGCGACGGGTAGGCCATCAAACGCAGACGCGGATGCAGCCCGCGCGCCCGCTGCAAATTAGCCTGATCGCCGATGGCAACGACTTCGTTGGCCGGATCATCGGCCAGCGCAGGGGCCAGATGCTTGTACTGGCCGGGAAAGTTCTGATGGACAAAAAGCAGGCGCATAGAGGTAGCCAATAAAAAAGCTCCCTGCTGTGTACAGGGAGCTTGTCGGGTTAATTAAATGACGGGATCAATACAGGCCGAAATCGCTGCTGGTCAGGCTGGCCTGCCCATCGACCACCCCGATCAGCTTAAGCTCTGCCGTGCTGACGGTCGCATCCGCGTCGGCACTGGTGAACTGGAACAGCGCAGAACTGATGCCGTCATCGACCACGAACAGCCGCTTGTCTCCAATGGCGAAAGCCGCATCGGCCTGCCCGATGGCGGCAACAACTTCGCTGGCATAGATCGGAGTCCAAGAACCTCCCCAGGAGTAGCTGAAATCCGGACTCAGGTCTGCCTGGACAATGACCATTTCCGCCGTCTGGGCAAAAGTTCCGCCTGACGTGGCTTTCATCGCCACATTTTCCAGTAGCGCATCGCCATCGCCGGTCATGCTCGCGGCGAACTGGATTTTGTCTTCCAGCAGATTGAAGTCGTTGATGAAATGGCCAGTGTTGAAACGATCTGTCATCACTGCAACATAAGTCGTACCGTTCCAGGCGGTGCCAGTCTCCACGGGTTGAGACGCAAAAGCCGCTGTAGTTTCAAAACGGAAAATATCCTTCCCATTTGCACTGCTGTAGCCATCGCCATTCAGGGTGTCGCCGCTGCCAGAGTAAGCAGAGGTTGAAATTGTGGCCAAGCCTGCATACAAAATGTCGTCGCCAGCACCGCCATAAAGGTAATCATTGCCCGCTCCGCCATTGAGCGTGTCAGCGCCATCGCTACCGAACAAATTATCAGCTCCATCGCCTCCGCTCAGGGAGTCGTTGCCAGCGTTGCCTGTCAAAAAATCATTCTCGGTGCCGCCATCCAGCGTGTCGGCACCATCGTTGCCGAACAAATTATCAGCTCCATCACCGCCACTCAAGGAATCGTTGCCGCCTGATCCAGTCAGGGTGTCAGCGCCAGCGCCGCCAGTCAGCAGGTTGGCGCTAGTGTCTGAATTGTCGTCAGAATAGCTGGATGCCGCCGCATAAAGCTGATCACTGCCTGCGCCGCCATCCAGCGTGTCGGCGCCAGCACCGCCTTGCAGCACGTCATTCCCATCGCCGCCATTGAGCGCGTCATTGCCCGCACCGCCCGACAACTGGTCATTGCCGTCCCAGCCATTGAGGGTGTCGTTTCCAGAGCCGCCTGTAAAAAGTTCAATACTGGTATTGGCCGTACCATTTTGCAGGAGCACGCCAGTAGTGCCGGTATATTCAAAACCTTCAATATTCGCATAGCCAGCAAAGCTGGTCACGGTCGCCGACCGAATGATGTCAATGCCGCCCGTCGCCGTTTCGGTGACCACGTCACCGGCAGTCACGTCATAGGTATCGTCGCCATTACCGCCTATCAGCGTATCAATGCCAGCGCCGCCATCGAGCGTATCGTTGCCATTGCCACCTCGCAGAACATCGTTCCCATCGAGCCCTTCGAGATAGTTATTGTTATTATTACCATAAATTGTGTTATTCATCGCATTACCAGTCGCATTAATGGCCAGACTAGTAACAAGCGGACTAGCAGCAATACTGCCACTACCATTAACCAACTTTACTTGATTAATAGCAGCAACAGCAAAAGCATCCTTGGCGGCAAAACCTCCAGCCAATACAATATACTCCACGCCTACAGCATCTTCCAGCGAGGCCGACACCATCAAATAGGCAATATCATAGCCCGCACTATCATAAATAGCTGCCTTGTCATTTTGTATCAAATAAAAATCATTTCCAGCACCACCCATCAGAATATTACTGATATTGCTTTGGTATGAAGTAATATTATCGTAATCATAACCCTGAGAATAATTCTCCCTGGCAAGCGCCAGCAGCACATCATCGCCATCGCCGCCATCAACCACATCGGTGACAGAAGAATAGCCAGCATAACCTGAAGGTGCTCCAAAGCCATCCACATCACCGGTCAGGGTATCATTCCCCGCACCGCCGGAGATGTAATTTTCATTGTTGTTGCCAATAATGATATTGGCACTTGCATCACCTTCGGCAAACCAGGCTGTGGAGGCTGATAAACCGTCATCCAGCACCAGGGCTTCAATGTTGCTGTAAGCCGTCAGTGAAATATCTATGGTTGAACGAATGACATCCATCCCGGTATCAGTGGCGACTTCCGTAATCACATCAAGTGAATTATCTATAAAATAGGTGTCGCTGCCAGAGCCACCTATCAGGGTGTCAGCCACGTTGTCATCCGCAATGATGGGAGACTGCATGTAATTAACAACATAAATACTTCCAGTACTGCTTTGCCCGTACTGGCTATACAACAAACTACTCGTTTGCAGGTTGCTCACCGTGCCGCCATAAAGACGGTCATCGCCAGCGCCTCCTTGCAAAACATCCATGCCTGAGCCGCCTACAAGCATATCATTGCCAATGCCTGCCGCTATCGTGTCATTGCCACTACCGCCTGCCACCACATTATTCAAACCATTTCCCGTCACACTGGCGCCGACTGTTCCGGTATAAATCAGATTTTCAATTACTCCCGCATAAGTTCTTGTTGCAATGCTGGTCTGGGTTCCAATCAGGGTATCGATTCCCTCGTTGGCCAGTTCTTTCACCACATCAAGGGTGTCCACAAAGTAAACATCATCGCCAGTTCCGCCAATAAGCGAGTCATTGCCGCCGCCGCCGCTCAAAGTGTCATTTCCACCCCAACCATTAATTGTGTCATTACCTGTTAAACCCGTGGAAACTATTGAATTACTGGCATTATTTCCATGCAGCATGCCACCTATCGTGCTATTGTAAATCAATCCCTCAATATTGATGAGTTGACCCACGCGCAGATCCAGGTATTTAGCCCCTGCAGCATCGGTTGAAATGGTATCAAAACCAGCATTGGCGGTTTCAATCAAAATGTCAGCGGCAGTGACATTGACATAGCTGTCGTCTCCGGCCCCGCCGATCAGTGTATCAGCATCAGTGCCCACGCCGCCATCAAGCAAATCATTCCCGATGCCGCCCTGCAGCAAATCCCTGCCGGCATAGCCATACAGCGAGTCATTGCCATCTGCACCATACAGCGTGTCGTTAACAATAGCGGTGGTACTGGCCTTGATGACATTATTAAGGGAATTGCCTTTTAACTGGGCCGCTACCGTTCCGGTGTAGCTCAGGTTTTCCACATAAGGAGATTTTTCAAGCGAGTAAGTTTTGAGCGAATCCAGAACATTGGTCTGGATGGTGTCAATGCCGCCATAAGATGCCATTGGCGAGGTCTGATATGGCAATGGATAATTGATGTAAGCCGGATTAACTGGCTCAACAATGACATTCAGCAGCGAATTGACGATGTAAAGGTTATTTCCGATACCGCCTGTCAGCGTGTCGGCGCCCGCAAGGCCGGTAATGGTATCGGCGCCAAGCGCGCCAGTGATGGTTGTTGCCACGATTATCCTTTTAAAAATTATTTCAATATTCAGACTTAATGAGTTATTTATAAAATAACCCCCCTCTCACTCCAGTGCAGATTCAATAGAACATCACCGGATTTGCACCTGCATATAAATTTGCAAATACAAGAAACACAATGTAACACTAATTATTTAATCTGTAAACCGCCACAGAAATTTGAATCAACTTTCTGCCAACTTATTCCCCGCTCTCATCAGCGCTACATGGCGCGCCATAAAAATAGAGGTGAATTTGCTGCTGGCAGCGCTGGCTGCCATGCAATTGCGGTACGCTGTAGGGCTTTCCTACAATAACTTGCTTACTACTGACTGAGGAGATCCATGAGCCAATCCCTTTCCCCCGCCGAACTCGCCCTGCGCGAAGCCGCCCGCGATTACCACCGCCTGCCGACACGCGGCAAAATTTCCGTCAACGCGACCAAGCCCCTGTCGAACCAGCGCGATCTGTCACTCGCCTACTCGCCCGGCGTCGCTTACCCCTGCCTGGACATTGAAGCCGACCCGTCGCTGGCCCACGACTACACCTCGCGCGGCAACCTGGTCGGCGTCATCACCAACGGCACGGCCGTGCTGGGCCTGGGCAATATCGGCCCGCTGGCGTCCAAGCCGGTGATGGAAGGCAAAGGCTGCCTGTTCAAGAAATTCGCCGGTATCGACGTGTTCGACATCGAGCTGGCCGAAAACGACCCCGACAAGCTGGTCGAAATCATCGCCGCGATGGAGCCGACGCTGGGCGGCGTGAACCTCGAAGACATCAAGGCGCCCGAGTGCTTCTACATCGAGAAAAAGCTGCGCGAGCGCATGAACATCCCGGTGTTCCACGACGACCAGCACGGCACGGCGATCATCTCGTCAGCCGCGCTGCTGAACGGCCTGGAGCTGGTCAACAAGCGCATTGACCAGGTCAAAATCGCCGTTTCCGGCGCCGGTGCGGCGGCGCTGGCCTGCCTAGACGTGATGGTTGGCCTGGGCGTGTTGCGCGAAAACATCTACGTCTGCGACTCCAAAGTCGTGATTTACGAAGGCCGTGCGGGCGGTTTTGACGAGTCCAAAGCGCGCTTTGCGCAAACCACCGACCTGCGCACGCTGGCCGATGTGGTCAACGACGCCGACGTGTTCCTGGGCTGCTCGGCCCCCGGCGTGTTGACGCAGGACATGGTCAAGACGATGGCGCGTGCGCCCATCATTTTGGCGCTGGCGAACCCCGAGCCGGAAATCCGCCCCGAGCTGGCCAAGGCCGTGCGCCCGGACTGCATCATCGCCACCGGCCGCTCGGACTACCCGAACCAGGTCAACAACGTGCTGTGCTTTCCGTACATCTTCCGGGGCGCGCTCGACTGCGGCGCGACCAAGATCACCGAGGCCATGAAACTGGCCTGCGTGCGCGAAATCGCCCATCTGGCCAAGGCCGACATCAGCGAGGAAGTGGCCAAGGCCTACGCCGGCAAAGAGCTGTCCTTTGGCAGCGACTACCTGATTCCGACGCCGTTTGACTCGCGCCTGATCCTGCGCATCGCCCCGGCGGTGGCCAAGGCGGCAGAAGAGTCCGGCGTGGCCACGCGCCCGATTCAGGACATGGAAGCGTACCGCCAGAGCTTGAGCCGCTTTGTTTATTCGACCGGCATGCTGATGCGCCCGGTGTTCGGCGCCGCCCGCATGGCCACGGCCAAGCGCGTCGCCTACGCCGAGGGCGAGGACGAGCGCGTGCTGCGCGCCGCCCAGCTGGTGCTGGACGACGGCATCGCCACGCCGATCCTGATTGGCCGCCCGGCGGTGATCGAGGCGCGCATTTTGAAAGCCGGTCTGCGCATGCGCCTGGGCCAGGACGTGGAATGCGTGAACCCGGAAGACGACTCGCGCTTTCGCCAGTACTGGGAAACCTACCACCGCCTGCTCGGGCGCAACGGTGTCAGCCCGGAAGCCGCCAAAGCCGCCGTGCGCCGCTCGACCACGACAATTGCCGCGCTGATGGTCAAGCTCGGCGACGCCGACGCCATGCTGTGCGGCCTGCACGGGCGCTTTGACGTGCATCTGGGCCACCTGCGCGACATCATCGGCATGAAACCCGGCGCGCCGGTGTTTGCCACGCTGAACGCCTTGATGCTACAAAAGCACACGATTTTCATCGCCGACACCTTCGTCAACGAAAACCCGAGCGCCGAGCAGCTCGCAGGCATTGCGCTAATGGCCGCCGACGAAGTGCGCCGCTTCGGC
>JAPLPS010000094.1 GCA_026400075.1 Polaromonas sp. | reverse complement strand
CTTCGAGGTAGATCAGGCCGGTCGGGCTGATCGCCTGGGCGGCAGCCATCAGCGCGGGCTCAAAAAAGTTTGAATCAAACGGCGGATCCAAAAAGACCAGCTGCATGCTGCCCGGCGTCAGGCGCTTGAGCGCGCTCAGGCCGTCGCCGCGCTCGACCCGAACCTTGTCAGCCTTGAGCCGCGTCTGCACGGCCTTGAGCTGCAGCACCAGCCCCGCTTCCTGCTCGCACAGCAACACGTCGGCAGCGCCGCGCGAAGCGGCTTCAAAGCCGAGCACGCCAGTCCCGGCAAACACATCGGCGCAGCGCCAGCCGGTCAAATCCTGGCCGAGCCAGTTGAACAGCGTCTCGCGCACCCGGTCGGGCGTGGGGCGCAGGCCCGGTTTGTCCGGCACCTGCAGCTTGGTGCGCCGGTACTGGCCGCCAATGATGCGGATTTCGCCGGGCGGCTTCAGGTGGGCCGTGCCCTTGGGCTTGACGGTGGCTTTGATGAGGGACGGCTTGGCTGCGGTCTTCTCGGCGGTGGGTTTCGTAGGTGTGTATTTCATTTTTCGGCTCCGAGAATAACAGTGACCATTTTTTCAGGCTGCAGCTTGCGCGCAAAAGCGGCCTTGATGTCGGCGGCGCTGACTTTTTCCAGCTGCTGCGTCCAGGTGTCGAGGTAGTTCAGCGGCAAATCGTTCCAGGCGATATTGGACAGATTGCCCAGCAACTTGCGGTTGCTGTCGATGCGCAGCGCAAAGCCGCCGATCAGGTTGCTTTTGGCGGCCTGCAGCTCGGCCTCGGTCGGGCCTTTTGCCACAAAGTCCTTGACCATCTGGCGCACCAGTGCCACCGCCTGCGCCGCTTGGTCGGGCCGCGTCTGCAGGCCGACGGTAAAACTGCCCGCGTGCAGGCCCGGCGCAAACGCGCTGGAAACGCCATAGGTCAGGCCGCGCTTTTCGCGCACTTCATTCGTCAGGCGCGAGACAAAACCGCCGCCGCCCAGAATGTAGTTGCCCACGGTCAGCGGGAAATAGTCGGGGTCGGCGCGCTTGAAGCCGGGCTGGCCGATCAGCACATGCGCCTGCGCCGAGTCAAACGGGATGTTTTCTTCCTGCGCCTGCGCCAGCGCCAGCACGTCGGGAATCACCGGCAGCGGCGCCAGACTGGCGCAGGGCTGCTGCGGCAGCCGCGATAACAGGCGTGCAGCCAGCGCATCGGCCTGTGCCCGCGTCACCGCGCCGACCAGGCTGATGCGGGCGCGGCAGGCGACGACGCCAGCAGCGTGCGCGGCCCGCATGTCCGCCACGCTGATGCGCGCCAGCGTCGCTTCGGTCATTTCGTAGCCATACGGGTGGCTGCCATAAACGGCCTGCGCGTAGGCCCGGCCAATCACGTTGCCGGGGCGCGTGTACGACTCTTTGAGCGCCGCCTGCAGACGCTGGCGCTCGCGCTCCCAGACGGCCTCGGGATAGGCTGGTTCGGCGATCTGGCGCGCCGCCAGCGCCACCGCCTTGTCGAGCAAGGCGGGCTCGGTCAGCGAGCGCAGCGAAAAGCTCATCCGGTCCTCGCTGGCGCCAGCGCCAAACTGCGCGCCCAAGTCGGCCCAGGCTTCGCCCAGCGCGTTCTCGTCGAGCGCAGGCTCGCTGGCCGCAGCGTGTGCCGCGCCAGCCCTGACGCCTTTTTCCAGCATGTCGGCGGTCATCGCGGCCAGTCCGACTTGGGCGGGCGGGTCGCGCCGGCTGCCCGCATCAAAGTCGATCTGCACATCGAGCATGGCAATCGCCGGGCTTTCGACCAGATAGACCTGGGCGCCGTTGGCCTGCGTCCAGTGCTGGACCGGAATCGTCGCCCACGCCGCTGGAGGCGCAAAAATGGCTATCGCGCCCAGCAGCAAGGCCGGTGCCGCCATTTTTTGAATAAAAGTTGTCATGTTTCAATCCACGCCTCTTTCGGGGCGAATTTGGAAGAAGTTACCCCTCTTCCAGGTAAGTTTTATTCCCCTGAACGAGGTATCTGGTTCAGGGCGCGGCTCAACGCAGCTCGCCACTGAGCGGGATGCTGGACTTGCGCGGTTTGCGGTTCGGGTCTAGCGCCTGCGGAATCAGGGTGGCCACCGTCATCTGGTCGTCGCCGAAGTATTTGGCCGCCACGGCCTGCACTTCCGGGCCGGTAATGCTGCGCAGCCGGGCAATCAGGCGGGCGCTGGCGTCCAGCGGCAAGTCCTGCACCCAGTTGGAACCCAGTTCGCGCGCCTGGCTGAACACCGAGTCAAGCTTGTAGGTTTCGCTGGCCACCCACTGGGTTTTGACACGCTGGAGTTCGGCCTGGCTGACGCCGTCGCGGGCAATCAAGGCGACCTGCTGGCGCAGCGCGTCGGCCACCTGCTGCGGCGTCTTGCCGTCGGCGGGCACACCGTCGAGCGTGAACAGCTGCGGGCCGCGCCCGAGCAGGCCGCTGGAGGCGCCAGCGCTGTCGGCCACGCGGGCGCCGTCAGGCTGGCCCTTGCCCTGCACTAGCGCGCGCTCCAGCCGGGCGCCGCTGTAGCCGTCAAGCACGGCGGCCAGCACCGTCAGCGCCAGGGCTTCGCGGCTGGCGGCGGCCGTGGCCGAGGCGGCATCCGGGGCGTCAGCCAGATCGGCGGGCGCCACCTTCGGCACCTTGAAGCTCAGCGAAACATAGGACTGGCTGGCCGGCGCCTTCAAATCGAGCCGCCGCTGGCCCGCCTGCTCGGGCTCGGTGCGCGGCTTGCGCTCGGGCAGCGGGCGGGCGGCTATCGGGCCGTAGTTATTTTCGGCCAGCTTTTTCACCTGCGCGACTTCGACATCACCGGCCACCACCAGCGCAGCATTGCCGGGCACGTACCAGCGCTGGTAAAACGCACGCACATCGCCCGGCGTCATCGCGTCCAGATCGCTCATCCAGCCCACAATCGGGCGGCGGTAGGGCGAGGCCAGAAAGGTGACGGCAGCAGTCTGCTCGTGCAGCCGGGCGTGCGGCGAGTCGTCGGTGCGCAGGCGGCGTTCTTCCTTGACCACTTCCAGTTCCTTGCGGAAGTCTTCATCGCTCCACTGGTTGTTGGCGAAGCGGTCGGCCTCCAGCGCCATCACCTGGGCCAGCGCCTCGCGCGGCACCTGCTGGAAGTAGCCGGTGCCGTCGCGGCTGGTGAAGGCGTTGTCGTTGCCGCCCAGCGCCGCCACCCGGCGCGAGAACTCGCCGGCCGCCAGCGTGGTCGTGCCCTTGAACATCATGTGCTCCAGCACATGGGCCACGCCCGAAGTGCCATCCACCTCGTCCATGGAGCCCACCCGCACCCAC
>JAPLPS010000134.1 GCA_026400075.1 Polaromonas sp. | reverse complement strand
GCTTCGGCCAGCAGGGCTTCTCGACCCTGGACCTGACCCATGACGACCTGGCGCAGGAGCATATCCGCCACATGGTCGGCGGCCACAGCGCGCTGGCCAGGGACGAGCGCCTGCTGCGCTTTGTGTTTCCCGAGCGCCCCGGGGCGCTGACGCGGTTTTTGTCCAGCATGCAGCCGGGCTGGAACATCTCGCTGTTCCACTACCGCAACCAGGGCGCCGACTATGGCCGCATCCTGATCGGGCTGCAGGTGCCGCCAGCGGACAACGCCGGATTCCAGGCTTTCCTCGACACGCTGGGCTACCCGTATGTCGAAGAAACCGCCAACCCGGCTTATCAACTGTTTTTGCAACGCTAACACCCAGGCGCCGCACTATGCCCTTCACCGCCCCCCAAGCCAACACCTCGGTGTGCCCGCGCTGCGGCGCCGGTCTGCGCTGCGGCAACGTCGCTGGCGACGCGCAATGCTGGTGCTCGCAACTGCCGAACATCATGCCCGTGCCCGCCGAGCGCGCGCCGCTGGCGCCAACCGGCCCTGACGCAGCTTCAGCCAGCGCCGCTTCCTGCTTTTGTCCCGCCTGCCTCCAGAAAATCACCGATGAACGCCTCAACCTCCATGCCGCCTCTTGACGCTGCCACCTCCGGCGCTGCCGCTTTTCACCTGCCCGCGATTGAAGCCACCGCCGACGCTGCGCTGGCCGCCCGTCTGCAACACAAAATCGACCACAAAACCAAGCCGCTCGGCGCGCTCGGTCTGTTAGAGAGCCTGGCGCTGCAGATCAGCCTGATCCAGCGCAGCGACGCACCCGCGCTGCACGCGCCGCAAATGGTGGTGTTCGCCGCCGACCACGGCATTGCCGCCGAAGGCGTGTCCGCCTTTCCGCAGGCGGTGACGGTGCAGATGGTGGGCAACATGCTCGCCGGTGGCGCGGCCATCAACGTGTTTGCGCGCCAGCACGGTTTTGAATTGCAGGTGGTCGATGCCGGTGTCGCCGCCGATCTGCCCGCGCATCCACAACTGCAGGCGCGAAAAATCGCCTACGGCACGCGCAACCTGTGCATTGAGCCCGCCATGTCGCGCACGCAAACCGAAGCCGCGCTCACGGCAGGCATGCAAGTCGTGCAGGCGCTGCCCGGCAACGTCGTCGCCTTTGGCGAAATGGGCATTGCCAACACCTCGCCCGCCGCGCTGCTGCTGGCGCGCCTGGGCGGCGTCAGCATCCCGGATGCCACCGGGCGCGGCACCGGCCTGGACGACGCGCAGCTGCTGCACAAACAAGCCGTGCTGGAGCGCGCCCTGGCGCGCCACCCGGCCAGCGCGCCGCTTGATGTGATCGGTGAGCTGGCCGCACTCGGCGGCCTCGAAATCGCGATGATGACCGGCGCGATGCTGCAGGCGGCCAGCGAGCGCCGCGTCGTGCTGGTCGATGGCTTTATCGCCGGAGCCGCCGCGCTGGTGGCGCTGGCCTTGGCCCCCGCCGTGCGCGGCTACCTGGTGTTTTGCCACCGCTCGGCCGAAACCGGCCACCGCCTGCTGCTGGCGCATCTGCAGGCCAAACCGCTGCTGGAACTCGATCTGCGTCTGGGCGAAGGCACTGGCGCGCTGCTGGCCTGGCCGCTGCTGCAGTCGGCCATCGGCTTCCTCGGCGAGATGGCCAGCTTTGAATCGGCGGGCGTCAGCGGCAAGGACGCCGCTTAAACCCTGCTCTCTAGCGTTCCAGCAGCTGCCCGTCCCATGCTTCAATTCATCCGCGAATACCTGCTGGCGATCCAGTTCTTCACGCGCATCCCGATCACCGGACGGCTGGCCGACTGGGTCGGCTACAGCCCGGAGTTGCTGCGCGCCAGCGCCGCCCATTTTCCCGGCGTCGGCATGCTGGTCGGCGCAGTCGGTGCGGCTGTCTATGCGCTGCTGAACGCGCTGCTGCCCGACACCACCTACACGCCGCTGGTGGCCGCCGTGTTCTGCACCATCGCCACGGTGCTGCTGACCGGCGGCCTGCACGAAGACGGTCTGGCCGATGTGGCTGACGGCCTGGGCGGCAGCCACAGCCGCGAACGCGCACTGGAGATCATGAAAGACTCACGCCTGGGCGCGTTCGGCGCGATGGCGCTGGTGCTGGCCCTGCTGTGCAAAGTGGCACTGCTGGCGATTTTGGGCTCCGTTGAAGGCATTCCCGCCAGCCTGGAAAAATCGCCCTTCGGCGGCTGGTATATCTGCATCGCGCTGTGGACTGGCCACACCGTCTCGCGCGGCCTGCCGCTGCTGGTGATACGGCTGCTGCCCTATGTTGGCGACAGTGCCGCCTCCAAATCCAGACCGCTGGCCGGGCAGATTTCCAACGGCAGCCTGCTGCTGGCTTTCACCTGGTGTTTTGCCGCGCTGGCGCTGGCCAGCCTGGCGCTGGAGAAGATGAATTTGATCGTCGCCTGCAGCCTGGCCGCGCTGGCGCTGCTGTGGCTGCTGCGCCTGTTCCACCGGCGCCTGCAGGGCTTTACCGGCGACTGCCTGGGCACGGCGCAGCAGGTGTGCGAAATCGCGTTTTACCTGGGCCTGGCCGTCAGCCTGTGAACGCGGTGAACGTGGCCAGCGCATGAAACTCTGGCTAGTCCGCCACGCGCAGCCGCTGGTCGCGCCCGGCATCTGCTACGGCCGCCTCGACCTGGCCGCCGACGCCGCCGCCACCGCCTACTGCGCCCGCCGCCTGGCGCTTGAATTACCCGCTGGCATCCGCGTCATCACGTCGCCGCTGCAACGCTGCGCGCAACTGGCCGAAGCTTTGCGGGCGCTGCGGCCCGATCTGGCCTGTCATACCGATGCGCGGCTGCAGGAAATGGATTTTGGCCACTGGGAAGGCCGCGCCTGGCAGGACATCGCCCCGGCCGAGCTGGCCGCCTGGACGTGTTCGAGATGAGAGTGTTGACAAGCAACATCCCTTCGCCTCTGTCTTAAGTTGCAGTGACTCGCGTACAACGGTCGAACTTATTTT
>JAPLPS010000248.1 GCA_026400075.1 Polaromonas sp. | reverse complement strand
CGTTCCTCAGCCTCCCGTGCCTCAGCCTCCCGTGCCTCAGCCTCCCGTGCCTCAGCCTCCCGTGCCTCAGCCTCCCGTGTCTCGGCCTCCCGTGCCTCGACCTCCTACACCGGTAAAAACGCGTGTTACCCCTGGGAGAATCATGAAAGTAATTAGCCCTAACCGAGTTGAAGTCCAATACACTCTCCCCGGGGGTGTTATAACGACGGAGATTGTAACTTTAGTTTCTCATAATATGGTAAAGGATGAAAACGTAACTGTCGTGATACGCGACGCCTTTCCTTATGAGTTTGTGAAAATCATGAAGGGAAGCCCACCTACCCCACCCGCGCCGAAACCTCCCGCTCCGAAACCACCTGCACCGAAACCACCTGCACCTACTCCCAAGCCTCCTACTCCCAAGCCTCCTACTCCCAAGCCTCCTGCTCCCAAGCCTCCTGCTCCCAAGCCTCCTGCTCCCAAGCCTCCTACTCCTAAGCCTCCTGCTCCTGTACCGGAACCTGCACCAGCTCCGTCTGGAGAATGTTCAGGGGGGGAAGGAGGTGAACCATTTGGAAAAGACCAGGAGGCATTCTTCAGCATTTGCGAGCCTGGTCGGACAACTCCAACTCAGATGCCGTGTGCTGAGGGTACTCTTTGGGACACTTCGATCGGCGTGTGCAACTGGCCCAAGTAATTTCACATTAACCCTTCCATCAACATGCGTTCGAGGTCATCGTCGTCATCTCCGTTTGTGTGATCCATTAAATTATCTAGATTTTCAGTGATTTCTTTCTCCATTTCTTCGAATATTTCCAAGATCCTAGTTCTATACTTGCAAATGATATCACCTGTATCTTTGCAAGGAGAGTTTTCCGCAAATACATTTCCATTGCGCATACAGTATGCACACGTTTCCACGAGGAAATCGCAGGGAGGGTGATCGTGTGTTACTCCCGGGATAAACGGCGCGACCGTCATCCCATTCATTTTTTTCTTCTTGGCAATTTCATTTATTACACTCGTGGCAAATTCTGTGGCTGCGAGCTCTGCGAGGTCGGTGGCGTTCATCTTTAATTATTGTTTTAATTACACGATAATTGAATTACATATCATGGTGTGTCGATATACCTGTTGTAAATATACCGTCCTTTCCTGTCACAAAAGGATGCTCAAAAATCTCATCAATCGTGATTCGTGCGATAGGACTCCGGTAGAGCATCATCTTCAGCAGGTCCTTGAATGCGGCGGAGCGGTCAATAAGCTTATCGACCTGGGGCATCATATCAAACCTTGAGATTTCATCAATATAATTAATTTCCATTTTATTGCCGTCTGGGTTTGCCCCTCCCATGGCTCGAGTTGCAACATTGTGCAGCGTCATTCCAAAGGAGAAGATGTCAATTGGCTTGCCGATGGAAAACGGAATCGTGTTTCTGCCCCTCTTCACGTGGGCTGCTGCGACTTCTGGGGCCATGTAGAAACACGACCCCTTCAGGCCGTCAAAACTCACCGAGTTGTCGTGCTCGGCGTTTCCAAAATCACACAATACATAGTCTCCGTTGTCATCGACCAGGATGTTCTCCGGCTTGATATCCC
>JAPLPS010000369.1 GCA_026400075.1 Polaromonas sp. | reverse complement strand
CGACTTGCTTACCGTCCTGATTCATGAACTCGGCCACGTTCTTGGCGCACAAGACTTGCCCCGCCCCGAAGACGTGATGAGTGGCCATCTCGAAGCAGGGGTGCGCCGCCTGCCCAGCGCACAGGACGTGGCGCAGTGGCTGGTCAATCAGTCGCAACGTTCTTACGACACCACCCAGACCGCCGGTTTTGGGGTGCGTGTCACGTCCCTGACGGTAACGGGCTCGCCAGCAGACAACACGCCAGTGGTGATCGCAGAACCAGCGCTCGCCAATGCCACGCTCACCAGCGGCAGCCTCGACGCCCCTGATGGCTGGATGAGCCAAGGCAGCGTGGCCATCGGCTCGGGCAGCGCCACCCTGAGCGAAGCGGCCGCCAGCCAGAGCCGCCTGAGCCAAGTCTTCATGCTCGGTGCGCAAGACCGCTACCTGAGCTTCACCGTCAATGGTCTGGCGCTGGACGATGCCGCCAACGGCCCGGACGATGCCTTCGAAGTCGCCCTGCTCGACGCCGGCAGCGGTGCCTCGCTCACCAGCGCCATCGCCCTGAGCCGCACCGACGCGCTGCTCAACATCCAGGCCAGCGGTGCCGAGCTGGCCGCCCAGGGCGTGACCCACGTCACCAACCCGGACGGCAGCCGCACCTACCTGGTGGACTTGAGCGGCATTGCCCGCAGCGCCGACGGCACGGCGGCGGTCAACCTCTCGTTTGACCTGATCGGCTTTGGCGCGAC
This sequence comes from Polaromonas sp., assembly GCA_026400075.1. GTDB lineage: Bacteria > Pseudomonadota > Gammaproteobacteria > Burkholderiales > Burkholderiaceae_C > Polaromonas. The sequence continues at coordinate 2,300 of JAPLPS010000369.1, read as the reverse complement.
GGCGCAAACCATGAGCAGCCATGTGTCGATCAGCGACGTGCGCCTGCTGGGCCTGCAAACCCAGGACGACAGCATCACCAGCGCCGAAGACAGCGTCGCGCAGATCGTGGCCCTGGCCAATGACACGGGCGCCACCCAGAGCGGCTTTGCCCCCGTGGTGCTGGCCGCCCCGGCCCACGGCCAGGTGCTGGTCAACGCCGACAGCACCTTCAGCTACACTCCGGCCCAGGACTGGTTCGGCGCCGACAGCTTCACCTACAAGGTCAGCAACGGCGCCGTGGACTCCAACGTCTCCACCGTCAGCATCACGGTGAGCCCGGTGAACGACGCGCCCGTCGCGGCAGACGCCAGCGCGGCTGCCAGCTGCGGCGCACGCTGCGCTCGGACGGCGGTTCGCGGGCCTGGATCAACGGCCGCCCACCCTGGCCGGTCAAAGCCTGACGGTGGCCGAAGACAGCGCGCTGACCGGCAGCCTGCTCGCCAGCGCCGCCGACATCGACAGCGCAGAGCTGAGCGCATCCCTCGTGGCAGGCCCGGTTCACGGCAGCGTGACGGTCAACACTGACGGCACCTTCAGCTACAACGCCAGCCCGGATTACTTCGGCGAAGACAGCTTCACGTACCGCGTCAGCGACGGCGAGCTGGACTCTCAAATCGCCACCGTCAGCCTGAGCATCACCGCCGTCAACGACGCGCCAGTGGCGGCGGATGTGGCAGTCACCACGCTGGAAGATACCGCAGCGACGATCAGCCTGGTCGCCAGCGATGTGGACAACATGGCGGCTGAGTTGCAGTTCAGCATTCAAAGCCAACCGGCTCACGGCACGCTGACCCGTAACGCCGATGGCAGCTACAGCTACACGCCGACGGCCAACTTCAACGGCGCGGACAGCTTCACCTACGCCGTCACCGACGGCGAGTTGGTGAGCAACGTGGCGACGGTGCGCATCGAGGTGACTGCAGTCAACGACGCCCCGACTTTGGGCAACCAAAACCTGACGGTGGCTGAAGACAGCACCCTGACAGGCAGCCTGTTGGCCACGGCAGCCGACATCGAAGGCAGTCCATTGACCGCCCGCATCATTGCAGGCCCGGTTCACGGCAGCCTGAGCATTAACGCCGACGGCAGCTTCAGCTACCAGGGTAGCAAGGACTACTTCGGTAGCGACAGCTTCACCTACCGCGTCAATGACGGCGAGTTCGACTCGGCAATCGCCACCGTCAGCCTGACGGTGACTGCCGTCAACGACGCACCGGTGGCAGCAGACGTGACAGCCACGACGCAGGAAGACACCGCAACGACGATCAACTTGATCGCCAGCGACGTGGACAACATGGCGGCTGAGTTGCAGTTCAGCGTCTTGACTCCACCCGCCAACGGCACGCTGACCCGTAACACCGACGGCAGCTACAGCTACACCCCGGTAGCCAACTTCAACGGCGCCGACAGCTTCACCTACAGCGTCACTGACGGCGCGCTGGTGAGCAACCTGGCGACGGTGCGCATCGAGGTGACGGCGGTCAACGATGCGCCCACTTTGGGCAACCAAAACCTGACGGTAGCCGAGGACAGCGCCCTGACGGGCAATCTGTTTGCGACAGCCGCCGATGTTGACAGCTCGACCCTGACCGCCCGCGTCATTGCAGGCCCGGTTCACGGCAGCTTGACGGTCAACGCCAACGGCAGCTTCAGCTATAGCGCTAGCCCGGACTACTTCGGCGAAGACAGCTTCACGTACAAAGTGAATGATGGCGAGCTGGACTCTCAAGTTGCCACTGTCAGCCTGACAGTGACCGCCGTCAACGACGCGCCGGTAGCGGCGGATGTGGCAGTCACGACGCTGGAAGACACCGCAGCGACGATCAATCTGGTCGCCAGCGACGTGGACAACACAGCGGCTGAGTTGCAGTTCAGCATCCAAAGCCAGCCAGCTCACGGCACGCTGACCAAGAACCAGGACGGCAGTTACAGCTACACCCCAGCGGCCAATTTCAACGGCGCAGACAGCTTCACCTACAGCGTCAGCGACGGCGACTTGCTGAGCAACCTGGCGACAGTGCGGATCGAAGTGACAGCGGTCAACGATGCCCCGACTTTGGGCAACCAAAGCCTGACGGTGGCCGAAGACAACGCCCTGACGGGCAATCTGCTGGCGACAGCCGCCGATGTTGACAGCTCGGCCCTGAGCGCCCGCATCATTGCAGGCCCGGTTCACGGCAGCTTGACGGTTAACGCCGACGGCAGCTTCAGCTACCAGGGCAGCAAGGACTACTTCGGCAGCGACAGCTTCACCTACCGC
>JAPLPS010000212.1 GCA_026400075.1 Polaromonas sp. | reverse complement strand
TTCGCCTTGACGACCATCGCCATCGCGTTCCAGCGCATATAGGCGCGCAGGCGCTGCTCGATGATCAGGTTGCCGGGCGAGCGCTCTTCTTCGTTGGTGTCAATGGTGTTGACGTAGCCCGTGGTGGCAGAAAAAGGCATGTTGATGTTTTTCTGGCGCGCATGCTCTAACAGCTGCTCGATCAGAAAGTGCGCCCGCTCTGCGCCCTCGGTGTCGATGACGGCGGACAGCGCGTCCATCCACTCGCGGGTTTCCTGGGTGTCTTTGTCTAGCGCCGCGCCGGTGGCGGGCAGCTGGGGGATAGCGGATTGATCGGTCTCGTTTGGATTGGCAGCCATGTTGTCTCCTAAGTAACGCTTGTAAACGTTTGTTAAAGCCCGCTACGCCGCGTCTCCTGATGCCGCGCGCAAGCTGGTGTTCAGTGCCTGTTTTTTAAACGCAAATGCAGTTTAAGCCTTGAGTTTCTCACAATATTTAAACAATTTCAAATTATGCACAATGATTTTATAATGTGAAATTTTTATGACATAACCTGATCAATTTCAAACAAAGCTAACACGGTACTCCTTACATCGACCTGAAAAGATCAGGGTTGACCCCGAGGCGGGGAGGCATTGGACTTAAAATTAGGCCTTCGCCTATGTCTCTTTTGCCCTCTTCTTCTCCAGACGCCCATGTGGCGCCCAAACCCGGCGCGCTGGCTCTATGGCGCAACTGGTGGGGCAAGCAGTCGCCGTCGCGGCAGGATCGCTTCGCGATGCTGGGGCCGCTGCTGGCCGTGGTGCTGTTTCTGGCAGCGGTGGTAGCGGCTTTTGGCTACCTGCGCATTGAGGAAATGGACCGCGAGCAGCAAGCCGTGACGCGCGATGTCGAATACGCCCAGCAGCGCCTGCGCCTGCGCCTGCTGGAGTGTCAGGAGCAGCTGATGCGTCTGGGCCGGGATGTGTCCAACAATGAAGTGGACAAGGAAGAATTCACCCTCCAGACCGAGGCGCTGATCAACAAATACCCCGAACTGATGGCCGTCAGCTGGATCGACAGCAAGCGGCGCATCCAGGCGTCCTATGTGTCGCCCAGCGCCGACACCAGCCAGTTGCGCCTGGCGGGCGAGCAGCTCAAGGTCGATGAAACCGATGGCACTTACGAGCTGGCGCGCGATCTGCGCCAGCCGGTTTATTCGCGCCCGCTCGCCGTTCAGGGCAACCGCCGCAATGCGGCCAGCCTGCAGCTGCAGGTGCCGCTCGATGACCAAGGGCAGTTTGCCGGCGTCATCATGGGCGAGTATTCGATTGACGGGCTGCTGCGCTTTGGCATTCCGCCCGAAATCACCGCCAAATATGCGGTGGCGCTGGTCGATGCGAACAACCGCCTGCTCGCTGGCAACCTGCTCCCGCCGCGCAACCGCGCTGCCCGCCTGCTGCCCTGGACAGAGGGCGCGGCCCGCTACGAAATCCCGGTCTCGCCGGTGGGCAATGGCTTGGTGATGCGCGCCGAGGGCTACCGCGCTTCACTGGGCGTGGTCGGCAGCGGCTTTTTCTGGCTGGTCAGCGCCCTGAGCGCGCTGACTGTGTGGATGCTGCTGGGCACCTGGCGCCACACGCGCCGCCGCATCCAGGCCCAGCAGGCGCTGGTGACAGAAACCCACTTTCGCCGCGCGATGGAAAACTCCATGCTCACCGGCATGCGCGCCCTCGACCTGCACGGCCGCATCACCTATGTGAACCCGGCTTTTTGCCGCATGACCGGCTTCAACGAAAACGAGCTGGTCGGCTGCACCGCGCCGTTTCCGCACTGGCCTGAATCCGAGTTCAGGATCATGTATGCCCGACTCAGCGATGAGCTGCTGGGCAAGACGCCGCCGGGCGGTTTCGAGATTCGGGTGCAGCGCAAAGACGGCCATATTTTTGACGCCCGCATGTATGTCTCGCCGCTGATCGACCCGCACGGCCAGCAGACCGGCTGGATGACCTCGATGACCGACATCACCGAGCCCAAGCGCATCCGCGAAGAACTCAGCGCCTCCTACGAGCGCTTCACCACCGTGCTCGAAGGGCTGGACGCGGCTGTCTCGGTGGCGCCGCTGGGCAGCGAAGAGCTGCTGTTTGCCAACCGGCTGTACCGCGCCTGGTTTGGCGCCCAGGTGTCCGGCCATATCGACCTGATTGCCCAGGCGGGCGTGCCCGATGTGGCCCCCAGCGATGACGAACTCGATGCGGTCGATGGCCTGGCCGGTTTCCCGACCGAGTCGCTGACCGGCGCCCAGACGGCGAATGCCGAGATTTTCGTGCCCAAGCTGGGCAAATGGCTGGAAGTGCGCTCGCGCTATTTAACCTGGGTCGATGGCCGACTGGCGCAGATGGTGATTGCCACCGACATCACGCCGCGCCGCCACGCCGAAGAGCAAGCCGCCCAGCAAAACGAGCGCGCCCAAACCGCCAGCCGCCTGATCACGATGGGAGAGATGGCGTCCAGCGTCGCCCACGAGCTGAACCAGCCGCTGACGGCCATCAACAACTACTGCAACGGGATGATCTCGCGCATCCAGGGCGGGCAGATCAGCAACGAAGACCTGCTCGGCGCGCTGGAAAAAACCGCCAAGCAGGCGTACCGCGCCGGGCAAATCATCCAGCGCATCCGCGCCTTCGTCAAACGCAGCGAGCCGAACCGCACGCGCTCCGATGTCGCCACGCTGGTCAGCAATGCCAAGGAGCTGGCCGAAATCGAGCTGCGCCGCCACAACGTGCGCCTGAGCCACTACATCGCCGCACGCCTGCCGCCGTTGCTGGTCGATCCGATCCTGATCGAGCAGGTCTTGATCAACCTGATGAAAAATGCCGCCGAATCGATTGCCCAGGCGCAGCGGCCCACAGCCCAGCGCAATGTCGAGCTGCGCGTCGTGCCCAAGCAGATTGACGAGCAAAGCGTGGTGGAGTTTTCCATTCTGGACTCGGGGCGCGGCCTCTCGCCCGAGGTGATGGAGCGGCTGTTCGAGGCTTTTTATTCGACCAAAGCCGAAGGCATGGGCATCGGCCTGAAGCTGTGCCGCAGCATTGTCGAGTCGCACCAGGGCAGGATGAAAGCCCAAAACATCTACAATGGCGGCGAAGTGACCGGCTGCCAGTTCAGCTTCTGGATTCCCGTAATCCCCCTTGTTTTGTCTCCGGTGGCCCCTGCTGCCGACAGCCTGAGCGCCAAAGACGCTGGGGCGTCATGACACCCCACTCCATCATTTCATTCAAAAGTTACGCAGAAAGTAAGGCATGAGCTTGATTCCAAAAAAAGGGACGATCTACGTCGTTGACGATGACGAGGGCGTGCGTGACTCCTTGCAATGGCTGCTTGAAGGCAAGGACTACCGGGTGCGCTGCTTCGACTCGGCGGAAACCTTTCTGAGCCGCTACGACGCCCGCGAAGTGGCCTGCCTGATCGTCGATATCCGCATGGGCGGGATGAGCGGGCTGGAGCTGCAAGACAAGCTGATCGAGCGCAAGTCGCCGCTGCCCATCGTCTTCATCACCGGCCACGGCGACGTGCCGATGGCGGTCAACACGATGAAAAAAGGCGCGATGGACTTCATCCAGAAGCCGTTTGAAGAACCGGCGCTGGTCAGCCTGGTCGAGCGCATGCTGGAGCAGGCCCGCGAAGCCTTCAGCGACCAGCAGCATTCGGCCAGCCGCGACGCGCTGCTGGCCAAGCTCACGTCACGCGAAGTGCAGGTCTTGGAGCGCATCGTCGCCGGACGCCTGAACAAGCAAATCGCCGACGACCTGGGCATCAGCATCAAGACTGTCGAAGCGCACCGCGCCAACATCATGGAAAAGCTGGGCGCCAACACCGTGGCCGACCTGCTGAAAATCGCCCTGGGCTCCAGCACCGCGAAAGCCTGATCCCGCCAAGCGCTTTTTTTCTTCCAATAACTTACAGCGCCCGTGGTTTCCAAACCACCGGGCGTTTTTACTTGAAAGCCCTGAAAAATGACTGCTCAACTGATTGACGGCAACGCCCTTTCCAAACAACTGCGCGCCCAGGTGGCCGAGCGCGCCGCCGCGCTGCGTGCGCGCGGCGTCATCCCCGGCCTGGCCGTGATTCTGGTCGGCGAGAACCCGGCCAGCCAGGTGTATGTGCGCAACAAGGTCAAGGCCTGCGAAGACAGCGGCCTGTATTCGGTGCTGGAAAAGCACCCGGCCGACTTGAGCGAAGCGGCGCTGCTGGCCCGCGTCGAGGCGCTGAACAACGACCCGGCGATTCACGGCATCCTGGTGCAGCTGCCGCTGCCCGCCCACATCGACGCGCAAAAAGTGATCGAAGCGATTGCCCCGGCCAAGGACGTGGACGGCTTTCACGTCGCCAGCGCCGGTGCGCTGATGACCGGCTCGTCGGGCTTTTGGCCCTGCACACCTAACGGCTGCATGAAGATGCTGGAAAGCATTCACTACGACCTGCGCGGCAAGCACGCCGTCGTGATTGGCCGCAGCAACATCGTCGGCAAACCGATGGCGCTGATGCTGCTGCAGAAAAACGCCACCGTCACGCTGTGCCACAGCGCCACGCACAACCTGAAGGCGATGACGCTGCAGGCCGACGTGATCGTCGCCGCCGTCGGCAAGCGCAACGTCTTGACCGCCGACATGGTCAAGCCCGGCGCCGTCGTCATCGACGTGGGCATGAACCGCAACGACGAAGGCAAATTGTGCGGCGACGTGGATTTTGACGGCGTGAAGGAAGTGGCTGGCTACATCACGCCGGTGCCCGGCGGCGTCGGCCCGATGACCATCACGATGCTGCTGGTCAACACGCTGGAAGCCGCCGAGCGCTGCTGAACCCGGCCAAAGCGCCTTTTCGGGGGCACGCTCCTGCCGGTCTGGCGCCCGCTTCAGTCCGGCTTGTCGGGCGTCAGACGCTCGCCCGCTGTCAGCCGCCACAGCGCCAAACCAGCGCACAGCCACTGGCCGACATACATCGCCGTGCCCAAGCCGTGCCAGAGCTTTAAATTGCCGCCGTCGATACGGGCGCTGACGATGCGCGGCGCCACGCCGAACTCCACCAGCAAGGCCAGCAGCAGCCCGGCCAGAACGAGCTGCATCAGCACGCGCAGCCGGGGCGCTGGCGCCGCACCGGGCTGGTTGAAGGCCATCAGCATCAGCATCAGCATCGCGCAGCTAGCGCTGAGCCAGGTTTGCGCGCTAAAGAGTTTCGCCGCCATCGCGCCCGCTGCGGCCGGGCTGCCCAGGTGCTTGAACAGCAGCGGCACCACGACAAAGCCCAGCCCCGTCAAACTGCCCCACCAGAGCGCAGCGGCGACAACGCCGACACGCTGGCGCACCGGCACGCGCATCAGATATAGCTGACCGAGACGATTTCGTAGCGACGAATGCCGCCCGGCGCCTGCACTTCGGCGGTGTCGCCCTCGTCCTTGCCGATCAGGGCACGGGCAATCGGCGAGCCGATGTTGACCAGCCCCAGCTTGATGTCGGCCTCGTCTTCGCCGACGATCTGGTAGGTCACGCTGTCGCCGGTGGTCTCGTCTTCGAGTTTGACCGTCGAGCCAAACACCACGCGGGTGCCCGCTTCAAACGTGGACGGGTCGATGACCTGGGCCACCGACAGCTTGCCCTCGACTTCCTGAATCCGGCCTTCGATAAAGCCCTGACGGTCTTTGGCGACTTCGTATTCGGCGTTTTCGCTCAGGTCGCCCTGCGCGCGCGCTTCGGAAATCGCGTTGATGACCCAGGGGCGCTGGACGGTCTTGAGGTTGTGCAATTCGGCCTTCAGTTTTTCTGCGCCGCGCTTGGTGATCGGTAAGGTTGCCATATTTTTTTGTCCTGCAAAATGCGAAACCGCCACCAGGTAAGTGGTGGCGGCATGTTGAATCGGCTTGAAGTTTAATGCAAATGCATCAAACCCATGCCAGTGTTTAACCTGAGACTCAGGCCAGCTGGTCTGCCAGCTGGGCGTGCAGCTCCTGAATCGAATACACGCTCAGGTTGTCCAGGTACTTCATGCCTTCGACGGCGGCTTCGGCGCCCGCAATCGTCGTGAAAGTCGTCACCCGTGCCAGCAGCGCCGAGGTGCGAATCTGGCGCGAATCGGCAATCGCGTTGCGGCGCTCTTCGACGGTGTTGATGACCAGCGCAATCTGGTTGTTCTTGATCATGTCCACGACGTGTGGTCGGCCTTCGGCCACCTTGTTCACGATGCCGCAGGCCACGCCAGCGGCATTGATGGAGGCCGCCGTGCCCTTGGTGGCGACCAGATCGAAGCCAAGCGCGACCAAAGCACGGGCGATTTCAATCGCACGCGGCTTGTCGTTGTTTTTCACCGTCAGGAAGACGCGGCCGGACGTAGGCAGCTTGGTGCCCGCACCGATTTGCGACTTGACGAAAGCCTCGCCGAAGGTCTTGCCCA
>JAPLPS010000243.1 GCA_026400075.1 Polaromonas sp. | reverse complement strand
TCACGGCGGGGCTGGATGTTCACCGCGCCACCGCCGCCGAGGTGTTTGGCGTCGCGCTGGAAGAGGTCAGCAGCGAGCAGCGGCGCTACGCCAAGGTGATCAACTTCGGCCTGATTTACGGCATGAGCAGCTTTGGTCTGGCGAAAAACCTGGGCATTGAAACCAAGGCCGCCGCCGCGTATATCGACCGCTATTTCCAGCGTTACCCCGGCGTGAAAAACTACATGGACGAAACCCGCATGCTGGCCAAGAGCCAGGGCTATATCGAAACCGTGTTCGGGCGGCGCCTGTACCTGCCGGAAATCAACTCGCCGAACGGCCCGCGCCGCGCCGGTGCCGAGCGTGCCGCCATTAACGCGCCGATGCAGGGCACGGCAGCCGACCTGATCAAACTGAGCATGGTCAAGGTGCAGGAGGCGCTCGACGCCGAGCGGCGCGGCACGAAAATGATCATGCAGGTGCATGACGAGCTGGTGTTTGAAGTGCCCGAGGCCGAAGTCGAATGGGTCAGAACCGAAGTGCCGCGCCTGATGGCCGAGGTGGCCGATTTGAGCGTGCCGCTGTTGGCCGAAATCGGCTTTGGGCCGAACTGGGAGAAGGCGCACTGAGGCGGGCTTTTGGCGGCGTCAGCGCGGCGCGGCTGTTGCCGGTGTGGGCGGTTGCACTGGACGGTGCGCTTTTCCCAGCACCGGTTGGCCGCGCCACTGCGGGGCGGCTTGATCCAGCCGGAGCGCCAGCGTTGGCAGGTGATTGGCAGGCACCGCCGGAAACAGATGGTGTTCGATATGAAACAGCAGATTCACCGTCAGCCAGTTGCACCAGCGGCGGCGTTCGCTGCGGGCAAACACGCCGTCGGCCTCGCAGCCGTGATGCACGCTCCAGACCGCAAAAAAGCCGACCAGCGCGTTCGCTGCCATCATCGCGATGACGTGGTAGCGCAGCCAGAGTGGCCCGCCGAAGATCGTCAGCAACCAGACGCCAGCGATTAGCGCCAGTTCAATCCACGTCCAGCGGCGGGTGTTGGCGCTGCCGGTGCTCAGCGCCTGGGCGTGGGTGCGGATGCTGAACAACGGGCCTAAAACCAGCGCCCGCCAGGCGGACTGCCGTGCCCAGCGACCTTCGGTGTCGTCCTCGCCCAAGGGGTTTTTGTGGTACTCCAGATGGGTGTGGCGTATGGCGTGGGTGGCGCACAGCATGGTCAGCGTCAGCACGAGCAGCATCAAATCGAGCCATTGGCGCGGCACGCCGATGCTGGCGTGGTAACAGTCATGAGCCTGGCGCAGCCCCGTCAGAAAAAAAGCGCCCGAGCAAAGCGCCGCCAGCAAAAACCAGCCCTGGCTGGCCGCCCACAGCGAGGCCGCCAGCCAGGGCGCTGACAGGCCCAGATTGAGCGCGACTTCATGGCGGCGCAGTGGCACCAGGTCTTGCCAGCGCAGGTGCAGCGGGCGCGGCAGGCGGGTGGTGTCAAACTGGCGCTGGCTTGGTGTGGATGACATGAAAAATACCTCCCTTTTTAGCTTCATTCGGGATGAAATGACCGCTTTTTCAGCCCCACAGGAGCGGCTTGTTCACCATCAGAAAAAACACCAGCGCCATCGCCACGAAGGCCGGGTAGCCCAGCAGTTCCCAGTAGCGGGCGTAGCGCCGATAAAGCGGCGGCAGCGCGCTTTGACCGGCCAGCGCCTGCTGCGCCATCGCGGCCATGCGGATTTGCAGCCAGACCACCGGCAGCCAGCAGGCGCCCGCCAACGTGAACAGCCCCAGCGACAGCGCCAGCCAGGGCGTCGTCAGCGGCCAGCCCGCCAGATGCGCCAGCAGCAGGCCCGAGACGGGCTGGATCAGCACGGTGGGCGTGGTGAACCACCAGTCGGCCCGCACCACCAGGCGGCTGACCACGACCTGCGCGGGCAGGCTGCCGCTGCGGTTGACAAAAAACAGGTAAAACGCCGAGCCTAGCCCGGTGCCGACCATCAGCACGCTGGAAACAATGTGCAGCCATTTCACGACGAGATAGGTATTCATGGTGATTTGTCCGGGTTCAGGTTCGGGGCTGGGTTTGGGTTGCGGCAGCGTCCTGCGCCAGCGCCCACAGCAGCGCGGCAATCGGCAGGTTTTTAAGCAGCGGCCCGAGTGGGTGCAGCCATAGCGCGGGCAGCAGCGCGGTGGCTGCCAGCGTCATCAGCAGCATCAGCGCCAGCGCGGCCAGATAAGTGATCCGCCCCGGTCGCAGCCACAGCGCCAGGCCCAGCGCCAGATCAGCCAGCGCGCCGCCCACAATCAGCGAGTCAACCAGCAGCGGCTCAGACAGGCCCGCCGCCTGCAGCAACTGGGCGCTTTGCCCGTTCAGTTCGAGCAGGCTGACCGCCGCCGTTCCCAGCCAGACGGCGATCAGGCTGGCGCGCAGCAGGGGAGTGGCGTTCATGGCTTGTCCAGCTGGGGCCATCGTGCCGGGTTCTGGGGCTGAAGACTGGGGTGTTTTCATGGTGAGTTTTGCGATTGGATTGAGGCGGCTCAGGGCGTTGTCGGGCGGGTCAGCAATTGGCTGTAAGCGGTGGCGGGCCTCCCGAGCAGGCGGGCGAAAGGGGCGGGGTCGGCGGTGTTGTCCTGCGCCAGCAGCGCCAGCGCCTGCGTCCCCCACGGTGTGAATGGAAAAGCATCCCCCAGCCGGGCGCTGGCGCGGGTCAGCACGCTGGGCAGGCGCATGACGCGAGCGGGCGCGTAGCCTCGTTGCTGGCGCAGGCTGGCGATTAAATCGGCCAGCGGCACGCCCAGCGGGCCGACGCAGACCAGCGGGCCGCACAGCGCGCCAGCCGGTTCGATCAGCGCAGCGACGACTTGCGCCAGCTCGTCAAGCCGCACCGGCTGCACGCGGGTGCTGAACGCTTCAGGCGGCAGCGCCAGTACCGGCCAGCGCGCCAGCGCGGTGAACAGCGCGCTCCCCGCCCCGCCCGCGCCAAACACGACGCTCGGTTGCAGCGCCACGCCCTGCAGCGCGCCTTGGGCCGTCAGGTTTTGCAGATGCGCTTCGGCCTCGCGCTTGGTACGGGCGTAGGGGCTGTCACCGCTGGCAATGCCCAGCGCCGACAGGTGAATCACCCGCCGCACGCCTTGCTGGGCGCAGGCGTTGAATAGCGCCTGAGGCACGTCGCTGTGAATCGCCTGCATCGGCGTGCGTGGCCCGTCGCGCAGCACGCCGACGGCGTTGATAACCGCGTCAACGCCCGCCAGCCGGGGCAGCCAGACGCTTTCAGCGGTGTCGAGGGTGAAATCCATAGTCACCTCGCCGGGGCTGGGGCTGGGGCTGGGGCTGGAATGGGCGCTGGCGTTGCGCCCGCCGCGCAGCACGCGGTGGC
>JAPLPS010000298.1 GCA_026400075.1 Polaromonas sp. | reverse complement strand
GCGAGCTGGTCAGCGCACCCGCCGTGCCCGCCGTGCCCGCCACGCCCGCCGTGCCCGCCACGCCCGCCACGCCCGCCGCCGCCGGGGCGCTTAGTCCCGCTTTGGCGCCGCTGGCGATTGACGACATCGGCACCGCAGGCGGCGCGCTTGACAGCCAGGCGCTGCTGTACCGCTTGGCCTATGCCGACGCCCGGCAGCTGCGCCCCTACGCGCAGGCGCGCTGGACTATGCCGCCCGCGCAGTTATTCGGCCAGCGCCTGCGCGAGCGCCTCGGCCAGCAGCGCCCGGTGTTTAACGTCCGCGACGGTGTGGCGCTGAACCGCAGCCAGAACGCCAGATTGCCGTTGCTGCGGCTGGAGCTGCAGGAGTTCAGCCAGCTGTTCAGCGCGCCCGGCGCCAGCGTCGGGCTGATCCGGCTGCAGGCGACGCTGCTGGAAATCACCCCGGCGGGCGAAAAGCTGGTCGCCCAGCGCACGGTGACGCTGCAGCGCCCGGCGCCCAGCGCCGATGCCGTGGGCGGCGTGCATGCGCTGACGGCGGCCGCCGACGCAGCGATTGAAGAACTGGCGCTGTGGCTGGCACAGGCCAGCCCGCGCTGAAAAAATCAGCCGCGCAGCACTGGAAACAGCTTGCCCAGGCCATCGGCCATCACCTCGACGGCGAGCGCCGCCAGAATCAGCCCCATCAGCCGGGTCATCACGTTGATGCCGGTTTTGCCGAGCACGCGGGCAATCGGGTCGGCCAGCGAAAAGCACAGCGCCGAGGCCAGCCCGATCACCAGCCCGTAGCCGACCAGCGTGCCGAGCTGGAACAGGGTTTTGGCTTTTTCCGCGTAAATCACCACCGTGGACATGGTGGCCGGGCCGGTCAGCAGCGGAATCGTCAGCGGCACCACGGCAATGCTGGCGCCCATCGCGGCCTTTTCGGCGCCGTCTTCGAGGTCGTTGCTTTTGGATTTGGCTTCGGCGGGCTGGGCGTTGAGCATGTTCATCGCGCTGATCAAGAGCAGCAAGCTGCCGCCGACCTGAAAGCTGGCCAGCGAGATGCCAAAGAAAGTCAGAATCTGCAGCCCCAGCAGCGCGCTGATGGCAATCACGACAAAGGCGCTGAACGAGGCGACGACGATGGTGCGCTGGCGCTGGGAGGCTGAAAATCCCTGGGTGTAGTGAATGAAAAACGGCACGATGGCCAGCGGATTGACGATGGCCAGCAGCGTCACCAGGGGTTTAAAGTCCATTTTTTCAGTGTCCTTGAGCCACATTCAGCACAGCGCCTGTGGGGTGTGGCATTGTCGCTGAAGTGCCAGGCGCAGCCGGGCCGGGCGCGGCTGCAGGGCGCCTTGTGTCACCATTCATTTCCGTTTTTAAAACTCAACAGGAGCCTGGTTCATGGGTCAATTCATCACTCTCACCGCCGCCGACGGCGTTAGCGTTCCCGCCTATGTGGCCCAGCCCGAGGGCGCGCCGCGCGGCGCCGTCGTGGTGCTGCAGGAAATCTTTGGCGTCAACGCGCACATCCGCGATGTGGCCGAGCGCTTTGCTGTCGCCGGTTATCTGGCGGTGGCGCCCTCGACGTTTGAGCGCGTGCAGTCTGGCGTCGAGCTGGGCTACGCCGAGGCGGACATGGCCACCGGTTTTGCGCTGAAAACCGCTGCCGAGGCGCTGCCCGGCGCGGGCGTGTTGCAGGACATCCAGGCCGCCATTGATTACGCCGCCCAGGCCAGCGGCGGCAAGGTCGGCATCATCGGTTTTTGCTGGGGCGGCCTGCTCAGCTGGCGCTCGGCCTGCGCGCTCAAGGGCTTGTCCGCCGCCGTGGTCTATTACGGCGGCGGCATCACGGCCGAGGCTGAAATTGCCCGCCAGCCGCTGTGTCCGGTGCTGGCCCATTTTGGCGACCAGGATCGCTGGATTGCGCTGGCGGGCGTCGAGGCCTTTGGCCAGGCGCATCCCGATGTCGGGGTGCATGTCTATGCGGCCAGCCACGGTTTCAACTGCGACCAGCGCGGCGCCTACAACGAAGCGGCGGCCCAGCAGGCGCATGCACGCACGCTGGATTTTTTCGCCCGGCAGCTGGGCTGAGCTGGCAGCGGGGCGGCTGGCGGCTAGTTCAGCCCTGGCTGGCGCAGCTCGCTGCGCAGGCGCTCCAGCCGGTACTGGGCGTCGCGCAGCTCGTCCCTGACCTCAACCATTCGCCGGTCTGAGCGCGCGAGTTGGTCGCGCAGGATGGTTTTGCGGCTGGGGACGGTTTTGGCGTCCAGCAGTTCCTGCTCCGATTGCTTTTGCTCGTTTTGCAGGCGGGTCAGGGTCTGCCTGGCTTCCTGCTCGCGGTAGGCGGCGGCATAAAAAATCTTGAAATTTTGTTCCAGCGCGGGTGGGCAGACGTTGTTGTAGCTGCGTCCGGCCAGGCCTTCCTTGATGGCATTTTCGGGGCGGCAGTAGCTTTGCAGGCCTTGGGCGCGCCCGGCGCGGTAGCTGGCCAGATCCATTTGCACGCCCGCTTTTGCGCAGGACTCGTGGTAATCGGCAGCGCTGTCGGCACGGCCTTGGCGGGCGTCCTCGACGCCGCGCCCGCGCCAGTCGGCGGTGGCGCATTCGGAGGGGCTCATGCTTTCGCAGCCGCCCAGCAGGGCGCTCAGCACGGTGATTCCAAGGATGAGTTTTTTCATGATGAGTCTCACTTTACCGGGCTAATGACGTGTTCTGGCCAGGTAGCGTTTGCGCCAGAACACCGATACGACCACGACCACCAGCAGCACCATCAGGCCGAAAACCCACCAAAATCCGCTGGCCGAATGAATCACCGGCAGGAACTCGAAGTTCATGCCGAAAAAACCGGTGATCAGGTTCAGCGGCAGGAACACGGCCGTCAGCGCCGTCAGCGTGCGCATGATGTCGTTGGTGCGGTTGCTCTGGGCGGAAAAGTGCATCTGCACGGCCGATTCGGCGCTTTGCCCCATGCGCCGCACATGGTGGATGACGCGCTCGATGTGCTCCAGCACATCGCGCGAGCGCACTTTGAGCAGCTCGTGCTCGCGGTGCATGGCGGGCGAGTCCGGGTCGGGCCAGGTTTCTATCGAGTCGATCCAGTCCTGCACGGCGGCGCGCTGGTCTTCGCAGATTTCGTCGAGATGGTGCAGCGCCAGCCGGGCATCGAGCACCGAACTCCAGTTGGTAAAGCGGCTGTCGGGCTTGAGCAGCTCGCTTTGCCAGTGGTCCATCTGGCGCGTCAGTTCGCGGCGCAGCGCCAGGTAGCCATCGACCATCTGGTTGACGACGCGCAGCATCAGGTCGGCCGGACTGCTGGGCAGCTTGACGCCGCTGGAGCGGTCTTCGGCGGTGGTGGCGTTGAGCAGCTTGAGCGCGTAGGCTTCGCGCACGGTGCAGCCGACCGGATGCACGGTCAGTAGCACCCGGTCAAACACGGCAAAACCGACCGGGCTGGTGTCAATGCGCCTGAGCACCGGCGGGCCGCTGCGCCGGGTGGATTGGTGCAGCGGCTCGCCAGGTTGGGCCAGGTCGGTTTCGCTGTGCCCGGCGGCCAGGCGGCGAAACACCAGCATGTCGTACTGCGAGGTGTAGTCGTAATGCGAGGGCAGCTGGTTGTTCAGCAGGTCGGAGATGTGCAGATCGACCAACTGGGTGCCACACAGCCCCTGCAGCGTGGCCTGGATCTGCGCCTGCATCACCTCGAACTCGCGCCGGGCACAGGCGATCCAGACAAAGCCCTGGGCGGGTAATTGGGCGGGCAGGCAGTCGGTTTCGCTGACGCCCTGGCCGCTCGGAGTGATGGAGAAAACACGCATAAACGCTCAGTCCCTAGGCTGATCAAGCCTGGCGCAGTTTTCGGGCGGCTTCGAGGGCGAAGTAGGTCAGCACGCCATCGGCCCCGGCGCGCTTGAAGGCCAGCAGGCTCTCCATCATCACCGCGTCGTGGTCGAGCCAGCCGTTTTGCGCGGCGGCCTTGAGCATCGCGTATTCGCCGCTGACCTGGTAGGCAAAGGTGGGCACGCGGAACTCGTCTTTGACGCGGCGCACCACGTCCAGATACGGCATGCCGGGCTTGACCATCACCATGTCGGCGCCTTCGGCAATGTCCATCGCCACTTCGCGCAGCGCCTCGTCGGAGTTGCCCGGATCCATCTGATAGACCTTTTTGTCCGCCTTGCCGAGGTTGCCCGACGAGCCGACGGCGTCGCGGAACGGGCCGTAAAACGCCGACGCGTACTTGGCGCTGTAGGCCATGATGCGGGTGTGAATCAGGTTTTCTTCTTCCAGCGCCAGGCGGATCGCGCCTATGCGCCCGTCCATCATGTCGCTGGGCGCGACGATATCGACCCCGGCCTCGGCCTGCGTCAGCGCCTGCTGCACCAGCGCTGCTAGCGTTTCGTCGTTCAGGATGTAGCCGTTGGCGCCGAGCAGGCCGTCCTGGCCGTGCGTGGTGTAGGGGTCCAGCGCCACGTCGGTCATCACGCCGAGTTCGGGAAAGCGTCTTTTCAGTTCGCGCACCACATGCGGCACCAGGCCTTCGGGGTTGGCCGCTTCCTGGCCGTCTTCGGTCTTCAGCGAGGCGTCGATCACCGGGAACAGCGCCATCACCGGAATGCCCAGCTTGACGCATTCTTCGGCCACCGGCAGCAGCAAATCCAGGCTCAGGCGCTCAACGCCGGGCATAGAGCCTACCGGCTCGCGCCGCTGCTGGCCCGCCAGCACGAACACCGGATAAATCAGGTCGTTGGTGGTCAGGGCGTTTTCGCGCACCAGGTTGCGCGTGAAGCTGTCACGGCGCAGGCGACGGGGGCGACCCATCGGGAAAGGAGCGAAGTTGGAGGCGTGCAAGGTCATGGGCAAATTGTGCCAAAGCTTTGCGCTGTTCCGGGCTTGTTTTGCCGGGAGTTGGCCTGCATGTAGGAATTCGCCAGGTTTTTCAGGAGAAATAACCTGTTTGATATGTAAGTTATTCTAAGTTCTTCTTGAATTTTGAAATGGTAGGGTTAGAATTCACCCGTGCGGTTTTCCTTTTCGGAGACTGCATCCCGCTTTTCCTCCCTGAGCGGGGCCTTTGCGTGTGACAGCAAAAAGGCATTTGATCCCGGATTGCTATTAAGCGACCGGGATTTTTTTTTGTCTTCCCGCTGCGCCAGGCGGCCGGGTTACACCATCAGCATGGCGGGCTACACTGCGCTTCATGCTCTGGGTCAAATCTTTCCACATCGTTTTCATTGCCAGCTGGTTCGCCGGGCTGTTTTACCTGCCGCGTATTTTTGTCAACCTGGCGATGGTGCCGCCGGGCAGCGAGGCCGAGCGTGAGCGGCTGCTGCTGATGGCGGGCAAGCTGCTGCGCTTTTCGACGATTCTGGCGGTTCCTGCTGTGGGACTGGGGCTGTGGTTGTTCCTGGGTTACGGCATCGGGCGCGCACCGGGCAGCTACTGGATGCATGCCAAGCTGCTGGTCGTGGCGCTGGTCATCGGCTACCACCATGCCTGTGGCCGGATGCTGAAAAAGTTCCTGTCTGGCCGCAACACCCGCAGCCATGTCTGGCTGCGCTGGTTCAATGAAGTGCCGGTGCTGCTGCTGGTGGCGGCCGTCATTTTGGTGGTGGTCAAGCCCTGGCAGGCCTAGCGGCTGGCGCCCGGTTGCCGCCCAGTCCTCATGCGCCGACTCGCTGCTTCCCGCTCTCTTTCTTGCGCCCCAGTGACCGGGGAACAGCCGACCACCGCCTGGCCGCTGGCGCTGGCGCTGGCCTGTCTGGTCGTGTATGCCAGCCTGTACCCGTTTGGCGAATGGCGTGACCAAGGGATCTCGCCGCTGCATTTTCTGAATGAGCCGCTGCCCAAATACTGGACTGGTTTTGATGTCGGCGTGAACCTGCTGGGCTATGCGCCGCTGGGTTTTTTGCTGGCGCTGGCTGCCCTGCGCAGCCGGCGCGTGCCCTGGGCCGTCAGTGTGGCTGTGCTGGGCGCCGGTTTGCTGTCGCTGACGATGGAGAGCCTGCAGACTTATCTGCCCTCGCGCGTTTCCTCGAATGTGGACTTCGCGCTCAACACGCTGGGCGCCTGGCTGGGCGCCTGCTGCGCCTGGGCGCTGGAGCGCTTCGGCCTGATCCGGCGCTGGAGCGATGTCCGGGCGCGCTGGTTTTCATCGGATGCGCGCGGCGCGCTGGTGCTGCTGCTGCTGTGGCCGCCAGCGCTGCTGTTTCCGGCGGCTGTGCCGATGGGGCTGGGCCAGGTGTTCGAGCGGCTGGAGTTGGCGCTGGCCGATGCGCTGATAGGCACCCCTTTCCTGGAGTGGCTGCCGGTGCGCGAGATGGAACTGCAGCCGCTGGTGCCGATTGCCGAGTTGCTGTGCGTGGCCCTGGGGGTGTTGATTCCCTGTCTGCTCGGCGCCTGCGTCATCCGCTCGCGCTGGCGGCGTCTGGCGTTTTCAGCCGCTGTTTTTGTGACTGGCCTGGTCACATCTGCCCTGTCGGCGGCGCTGAGCTACGGGCCTGAGCATGCCTGGGCCTGGCTCGATGTGCCGGTGCAGGTCGGCGTCGGTTTTGCTGCCGTGCTGGCCCTGCTGCTGCTGGCCGTGTCGCGTCGCGCCAGCGCCGTGCTGGCGCTGCTGGCGCTGACCGTTCACCTGGGCCTGTTGAACCAGGCGCCAGCCGATCCTTATTTTGCCCAGACGCTGCAAATCTGGGAGCAGGGCCGGTTCATCCATTTTTATGGCCTGATTCAGTGGCTGGGCTGGCTCTGGCCTTATGCCGTCTTGTTGTACCTGATGCTGCGCCTGTCCGGGCGCGAGCCGGTGCTGCCCGCCGAAACGTAAAATTCAGGTCATGACCACCTCTTTTTCTCCCGATGCGCCCGCGCCTGCCGCCGATGCGCCCGGCGCCTCTTATTTTCAGCGCCACATTTTCTTCTGCCTGAACCAGCGCCCCAATGGCGAAGACTGCTGCGCCGCCCACGGCGCCCAGCAGGGCTTTGACCGCTGCAAGGCCCAGGTCAAGGCCGCCGGTCTGGCCGGGCCGGGCCAGGTGCGCGTCAACAAGGCCGGTTGCCTGGACCGCTGCGCGGCCGGGCCGGTGGCGGTGGTCTATCCCGAGGCCGTCTGGTACAGCTTTGTCGATGACAGCGACATTGACGAGATCGTCGAGTCGCACCTGAAAAACGGTCAGGTGGTCGAGCGCCTGCTGGTGCCGCCGCATCTGGGGCGCTAAGGCGCGCCGGGGGGGCGGTCTCGGCTGCCATGTTTCAATAAAACCGCTGAGGAAGGCCGCTGGCGCCATGCTGGCATGGCTTTCCTGGCGCTGGCTTTCGTCGCCTTCATCCATCCAACAGGAACGCTTTCGTGAACTCCAAAACCCGTAAATACAGCATTGAAGGGCCAGCCGGTGCGCTGGACGTTGCGCTGGACCTGCCCGCAGGCGATTCCCGGGGCATCGCCGTCATCGCGCACCCGCATCCGCTGTTTGGCGGCACGATGGACAACAAGGTGGTGCAGACGCTGGCGCGCGCGTTTATCCAGTCGGGCTGGACGGCGGTGCGCTTTAACTTTCGCGGCGTCGGCGGCAGCGCTGGCAGCCATGACGAGGGCCGGGGCGAACTGGAAGATTTTCTCGCCGTGGTGCAGCATGTGGCGCCGCTCGGGCAGGACACCGGCGCGCTGGCGCTGGCCGGTTTTTCATTTGGCGCTTTTGTCACCACGCATGCGTTTGCCCGGCTCGGCCCGGCCCGGCCGGTTGAAAAACTGGTGCTGGTCGGCACCAGCGTCAGCCGCGCCCCGGCGGCGCCGGTTGCTGCCAGCGCGCACCTGAACACGCTGGTGGTGCATGGCGAGCAGGATGACACCGTGCTGCTGTCTGCCGTGCTGGACTGGGCGCGGCCACAGGCACTTCCTGTTACGGTTGTCCCCGGCGTCGGTCATTTCTTTCATGGACAATTACCGCTACTGAAAAATCTGGTGATCCGCCATCTGGCCTGCCCGGTGCATTGAATTTTTTTGATTCTGCGTCCGCCACCCTTGCCGCCCTTTCTTTCCCTCTTTTTTATCGGCTTTCTGACATGCAATGCACACTCAAGGCCCCTGTCGGCCTGCGCGGCCTGACCGCCACCCTGATTCTGGCTTGTTCCGTGCTGCTGCCCGCCGCGCAGGCCCAGGCGCCCCAAGCGCCTGAAATTGCCGCCCGCGCCTATATGCTGCTCGACGTGAGTTCCAACCAGATTCTGGCGGCCAAAGACATCGACACCCCGGTCGAGCCCGCCTCGCTGACCAAGCTGATGACCGAATACCTGGTCTTCGACGCGCTGAAGGCGAAAAAAATCAACCTCAAGCAGACCTTTCCCGTCAGCGAGCGGGCCTGGAAAATGCCCGGCTCGCGCATGTTCATCGACCCCAAAATGCAGGTGCCTGTCGAAGACCTGATCAAGGGCATGGTGGTGCAGTCGGGCAACGATGCGACGATGGCGCTGGCCGAGGGCGTCGGCGGAACGGCCGAGCATTTTGTCGAACTGATGAACCAGCAGGCCAAGGCGCTGGGCATGAAATCGACCGGCTACAAAAATCCCGAAGGCCTGACCGTGCAGGGCCACACCACCACGGCGCGCGACCTGAGCGTGCTGTCGGTGCATCTGATGCAGGATTTTCCCGACTACATCGGCTACTCGGCGATCAAGAAATACCGCTACCCCGGCACCCCCTCGACCAACGACACCAACCGCAACTTGCTGCTGTTTCGCGACCCCACCGTCGATGGCCTGAAAACCGGCCACACCGAGGCCGCCGGTTTCTGCCTGATCGCCACGGCCAAGCGCGAGTTTCCGAATCTGGGGCCTGCTGGCGCGCCCGGCAGTCGGCGCCTGCTGGCCATTGTGCTGGGCACGGCCAGCGACAACGCCCGCGCCACCGAGGCGCAAAAGCTGCTCAACTGGGGCTACACCGCTTATGAAGGCGTCAAGCTGTTCGACGCCGGTCAGGCCGTCGCCACGCCAGCCATCTGGAAAGGCAAAGCCCCAACTGTCAAGATTGGCCGACCTGAGGCTATCGTGGTGTCGGTTCCGGCAGGCAGCGCAGCCAAGCTCAAAACCCAGCTCTCCCGGCCCGATCCGCTGCTCGCGCCTTTGACCAAAGGCCAGTCGGTGGGCACGCTCAAAGTCATGCTCGGCGAGACCCCGGTCGCCGAAGTGCCGCTGGTGGCGCTGGAAACCGTAGCGGAGTCCGGCGTCCTGGGCCGCGCCTGGGATTCGATCCGACTGTGGATCAAATAAAGGCTTACTTTTTCAGGTAAATCTGGTCAAAGCTGGCGCCGTCGGCAAAGTGTTCCTTGTCGGCTTTGGCCCAGCCGCCAAAGGACTGCTCGATGGTGAACAGATTGAGCTTAGGCAGCTGTTTGGCGTATTTGGCCTGCGCCTTGGGCGAGATCGGGCGGTAAAAATTCTTGCCCGCAATGTCCTGGCCCTCGTCGGTGTAGAGGTATTCCAGGTAAGCCTGCGCCACCGTCCGCGTGCCTTTGCGGTCTACGTTTTTGTCCACCACGGCCACCGGTGGCTCGGCCAGAATGCTCAGTGACGGGTAAACGATATCGACCTTGCTGCCGAATTCCTTTTCCAGCAGGTGCGCCTCGTTTTCCCAGGAGATGAACACATCGCCCTGGTTGCGCTGGGCAAAGGTGATCGACGAGCCACGCGCCCCGGTGTCGAGCACGGGCACATTGGCATACAGCTTGGTGACGAACTGCTTGGCTTGGGCGTCGCCATCGGTTTTGCCGCCGAATTTGCGCTTGGCGAATTCCCAGGCGGCCAGGTAGTTCCAGCGGGCGCCGCCCGAGGTTTTGGGGTTGGGCGTGATGACGCTGACGCCGGGCTTGACCAGATCGTCCCAGTCCTTGATGCCTTTGGGGTTGCCCTGGCGCACGACCAGCACGATGGTCGAGGTGTAGGGCGCCGAGTTGTGCGGCAGCTTTTTCTGCCAGTCGGGCGCAAGCAAGCCGCCATTTTTCACCAGCGCGTCGATGTCGCCCGCCAGGCCCAGCGTCACTACATCGGCATCCAGCCCGTCGATGACGGAGCGGGCCTGCTTGCCCGAGCCGCCGTGCGACTGCTTGATGCGCACGTCCTGACCGGTTTTGGCCTTCCAGTGCCGGGCAAAAGCGGCGTTGAATTCGACATACAGCTCGCGGGTCGGGTCGTAGGACACGTTGAGCAGGTTGACCGGCGGCTGCTGGGCGCCAGCGCCCAGGGCGGCGCCAGCCAGCAAGGTGGCCAGCGTGACATTGAAAAGACGGCGGTGGTGAAACATGGGACTCCTGGACTCATAAAAAGTGGCAATGCTGCGAATTCTGGCGGGCCAGGTTTGAAATGAGAACGACCGAGTTTTTGTTTCTTAATTACTTATTCATCTTTTGAGATAAATAAACATGCAAAAAATACCATATAAGGCTGACTGTTTGCTATTTTTATACCATTTTAAAGCTATAAAGTAAGAGCTTTATATTCTTTTGAGTTTTAAGGTTTTTTGCCAACAATGGCTGATTCCTGCAACTAACCTTCTCAAAATGACCTCTGCACGCCTCATCATTGTTCCCGGCTGGCGCGATTCCGGCCCCGGCCACTGGCAAAGTCTGTGGGCCGAGCAGTTGCCCGGCGCGCTGCGCGTGCAGCAGGACGACTGGATCACGCCGAACCGCGCCGCCTGGGTCGAGTCGATTGCCCGCACGATTCTGGCGCAGGACGGCCCGGTCGTTGTGGTCGCGCACAGCCTGGGCTGCATCGCCACGGTGCATCTGCCGCCCGAAGCGGCGGCGCGCATTCAGGGCGCGTTGCTGGTCGCGCCCGCCGACCCGGAGCGCCTGGCCGTGCTCAGCGACTTTGCGCCGGTGCCGTTTCAAAAGCTGCCGTATCGCCATCTGCTGGTGGTCAGCAGCAACGATCCGTATTGCCCGGCGCGGCTGGCGGGCGCCTATGCGCGCGCCTGGGGCAGCGAGTTTGTCCGCCTGCCGGATGTCGGCCACATCAACACCGAATCGGGCCACGGCGAATGGCCGCTGGGTCTGGCGCTGCTGCAGTCGCTCGCGGGCGGTGTAGCATTCGCGCCTTTTGCGCATCCTGAGTTTTCTATTTCAACCCCACTTTTTGGAACCCTGACGGCATGACCTCAACATTCAAACGCGCACTCGTCACTTTGGCGCTGGGCGCCAGCGGCATCGCTGGCGCCCAGACCCAGACGCTGCTCAACGGCTCTTACGACGTGGCCAGAGAGTTCTACAAGGACTACAACACCGCCTTCATTGCCCACTACAAAAAAACCACCGGCAAGGACGTGAAGATTGACCAGTCGCACGCTGGCTCCAGCGCCGTGGCGCGCTCGGTGGCTGACGGGCTGGACGCCGATGTGGTGACGATGAACACCTCCACCGACGTGGAGTTCCTCGCCAACGCGGGCGTGGTCGCCAAGGACTGGAGCAAGCGCTTTCCGGACAACGCCGCGCCCACGACCTCGACGATGCTGTTTCTGGTGCGCAACGGCAACCCCAAGGGCATCAAGGACTGGGACGATCTGGTCAAGCCCGGCATTCAGGTCATCGTCGTGAACCCGAAAACCGGCGGCAACGGCCGCTACACCTACCTCGCCGCCTGGGGTTACGCCAAAAAGAAGGGCGCGACCGACGCGCAAGCCGCCGAGTTTGTCGGCAAGCTGTACAAAAATGTGCCGATTCTGGGCAAGGGCGGGCGCGATGCGACCAGCGCCTTCCTGCAGCGCAACATCGGCGACGCGCTGATCACGTTTGAATCCGAAGTCGTGTCGGTGGACAAGGAGTTTGGCGCGGGCAAGGTCGATGCGGTCTATCCGTCCATCAGCATCCTGGCGGAAAACCCGGTGGCCGTCGTCGAGCGCACCGTCGCCAAGAAGGGCACGGGCGAGCTGGCCAAGGCTTATCTGAACTACCTGTATTCCGACGAAGGCCAGGAAATCGCCGCCAAACACGCGCTGCGTCCGCGCTCGCCTGCCATCCTGAAAAAATATGCCGCGACGTTCAAGCCGCTGCAGCTTTTCACCGTGCAGGAAATGTTCGGCTCGCTGAGCGAGGCGCAAAAAGTCCACTTCAATGACGGTGGCCAGTTCGACAAGCTCTACACCGTCCGCTAAAGCATGAACGCTTTGACTTTAAAAGCGCCGCCCGGTGCGGCGGCGGGGCTGCACGCCAGCCCCCAACGCCAACCCCGGCGCGTGCTGCCGGGCTTCAAGTTGACGCTCGGTTACACGGTGCTCTACCTGAGCCTGATCGTGCTGATTCCGATTTCGGCGCTGGTGCTGAAAACCTTCACGCTGACCTGGGACCAGTTTGTGCTGGCCGTCAGTTCGCCGCGCGTGCTGGCGTCTTACCGGCTGACCTTTGGCGCGTCGCTGATCGCTGCGCTGGTCAATCTGGTGTTTGGCCTGCTGCTGGCCTGGGTGCTGGTGCGTTACAAATTTCCGGGCAAGAAAATCGTCGATGCGCTGGTTGATTTGCCGTTTGCGCTGCCGACCGCCGTGGCGGGCATTTCTTTGACGGCGCTGCTGGCGGGCAACGGCTGGTTGGGTCAGTACCTGGAGCCGATAGGCATCAAGCTGGCGTTCACGCCGGGGGGCATTGTGATTGCCTTGATCTTTGTCGGCCTGCCGTTTGTCGTGCGCACGGTGCAGCCGGTGCTCGAAGACGCGGAAAAAGAGCTTGAAGAAGCGGCCACCGCGTTGGGCGCGACGCGGCTGCAGATTTTCACCAAGGTGATTTTTCCGCACATCGCTCCGGCGCTGGTCACCGGCTTTGCGATGGCGTTTGCCCGCGCGATTGGCGAATACGGCTCGGTGATTTTCATTGCGGGCAACATGCCGATGGTGTCGGAAATCACGCCGCTGATCATCATCGGCAAGCTCGAACAATACGACTACGCGGGCGCCACCGCCGTGGCTGTGGTGATGCTGGTGATTTCGTTCGCGCTGCTGCTGGTCATCAACGCGCTGCAAACCTGGCAGCGCAAAACCACGGGAGCTTCGTCATGAGCGGGCCGTCTTCCCAACCGATCCGCCGCGCCCAGGCGGGCACGACGGAAGCGCCGTGGGTGCGCTGGACGCTGATTACTGTCGCGCTGCTGTTTGTGCTGCTGTTTCTGGTGCTGCCGCTGGCTGCCGTGTTCACCGAAGCCTTGCGCAAGGGCGTGGGCGCTTACCTCGAAGCGCTGCAGGAGCCCGACGCCTGGTCGGCCATCAAACTGACCTTGATTGCCGCCGCGATTGCCGTGCCGCTGAACCTGGTGTTCGGTGTGATGGCGGCCTGGGCGATTGCCAAGTACGAGTTTCGCGGCAAGTCGTTTCTGACGACGCTGGTCGATCTGCCGTTTTCCGTTTCGCCGGTTGTGGCGGGGCTGATGTATGTGCTGCTGTTTGGCGCGCAGGGCTGGTTCGGGCCGTGGCTGCAGGCGCACGACGTGAAAATCATTTTTGCCGTGCCCGGCATCGTGCTGGCGACTGTGTTCGTCACCTTTCCCTTCATTGCGCGGGAACTCATTCCGCTGATGCAGGCGCAGGGCAGCGACGAGGAGCAGGCCGCCATCGTGCTCGGCGCCACCGGCTGGCAGACCTTCCGGCATGTCACGCTGCCCAACATCAAGTGGGGGCTGATTTACGGCGTGATCCTGTGCAATGCGCGGGCGATGGGCGAGTTCGGCGCGGTGTCTGTGGTCTCCGGCCATATCCGCAGCCAGACCAACACGCTGCCGCTGCATGTGGAAATTCTCTACAACGAGTACCAGTCGGTGGCCGCGTTTGCCGTCGCCTCGCTGCTGGCGATTTTGGCGCTGGTCACGCTGGCGATTAAATCGGTGGCCGAATGGCGCCATGAGGCCGAGATGAAAGCCGCCGCCGCGCTGCCGCCCGAGCGGCCCCTCACTTCCGAAAAGTAAAAGAGAAGCATCATGAGTATTGAAATTCGCAACGTCAGCAAGCAGTTCGGCGCTTTTCAGGCGCTGGGCGACGTGAGCCTGGACATTGAATCGGGCGAACTGGTCGCGCTGCTCGGCCCCTCGGGCTGCGGCAAGACCACGCTGCTGCGCATCATCGCCGGGCTGGAAACGCCAGACCGGGGCAGCATCCTGTTCAGCGGCGAAGACACCACCGACGTGCATGTGCGCGAGCGCGGCGTGGGGTTTGTCTTTCAGCATTACGCGCTGTTTCGCCACATGACGGTGTTTGAAAACGTCGCGTTCGGCCTGCGCGTCAAGCCGCGCGCGCTGCGCCCCAGCGAGGCGCAGATCAAGGAAAAAGTGCATTCGCTGCTCAGTCTGGTGCAGCTGGACTGGCTGGCCGATCGCTTTCCGTCGCAGCTCTCGGGCGGGCAGCGCCAGCGCATTGCGCTTGCCCGTGCGCTGGCGGTGGAGCCGAAAGTGCTGCTGCTCGACGAGCCGTTCGGCGCGCTCGACGCCAAGGTGCGAAAAGAACTGCGTCGCTGGCTGCGCCGCCTGCACGACGATTTGCATGTCACCAGCATTTTTGTCACGCACGACCAGGAGGAAGCGCTGGAAGTCGCCGACCGCGTCGTCTTGATGAATCGCGGCAAGATCGAGCAGATCGGCTCGCCGCAGCAGGTCTGGGATCATCCGGCCAGTCCGTTTGTCTATGGCTTTCTGGGCGATGTGAACCTGTTCCACGGCCGCGCCCACGAGGGTGAAATCCAGCTCGACGGCATGAAGCTGGCTTCGCCCGAGCACGGCAGCGCCCAGAATGCCAAGGCTTTTGCCTATGTGCGCCCGCACGACCTGGAAGTCGAGCGCTACACGCCGGGCGCGCCGGGCATCGTCGCCAAACTCGACCGGGCGATTGTCATCGGGCCGATTGCCCGGCTCGAACTGATTCCTGTCGAAGGCCAGCAGGCGGGCAACCCGTCAGCCGATCCGCTGATTGAAGCGCAGATGCCAGCGCAGAAGTTCAAGGATATGGGCCTGAAAGAGGGTGAAACGCTGGTGCTGAATCCGCGCAAAGCCCGTGTGTTTGTCGATGCGGGCCAGGGCATTTAGGGCCGGGTTTTCGCCTGTAAACGACACGGCGCGCGGCTTGCCTGCGCGTGCTGCTTGAGCCTTTTTCGCATCCCGCTTATACTAGAAAGCTTTTCCGCTTTTGGTGCGGGAAAGTTTTCTTGTTATTCCAGACGTTTAGGGACGTTTTTAAATGCCAACCATCAATCAGTTAGTTCGCCAAGGGCGCGAGGTCGAAAAGATCAAGTCCAAAAGCCCCGCTATGGAAAACTCTCCACAGCGCCGTGGCGTGTGTACCCGTGTGTACACCACCACGCCTAAGAAGCCAAACTCCGCGCTGCGTAAAGTTGCCAAAGTGCGCTTGACCAACGGGTTTGAAATCATCTCCTACATCGGCGGCGAAGGCCACAATCTGCAGGAACACAGCGTTGTGCTGGTTCGCGGCGGCCGTGTCAAGGATTTGCCAGGTGTGCGTTACCACATCGTGCGCGGTTCGCTCGATTTGCAAGGCGTGAAAGACCGCAAGCAGTCGCGTTCCAAGTACGGCGCCAAGCGTCCAAAGGCGAAGTAATTCGCTTAGGCTCGGGCCTAGCGGTTCGCGCCCGGAGAAGTTGTTGTTGACTTTTTCAAAAAACAGGTGCTTGACTTACCTTGGCTGGTAGCGTTGAGCGAAGTGACCCAAGTGCAAGTTGTTTGTACCGGTCGAGTAAGTGGGAGTTTGCTAACTCTCGCGGTGTTGCCCAAAGCAGCGCCAACTGAAGCAAAGAGGCGCGCTCGAATTTATCGAGAAAAAGAACCCAGGCAAAGACCCGCTGGAAGCCTTCCACATGGCTATCGGCAACATCAAGCCTATGGTTGAAGTGAAGTCCCGCCGCGTTGGCGGCGCCAACTACCAGGTGCCGGTTGAAGTGCGTCCTGTGCGTCGTATGGCGCTGGCCATGCGCTGGTTGAAAGAGTCCGCCAAGAAGCGCGGCGAGAAGTCGAGGTCCCTGCGTCTGGCCAATGAGCTGATGGAAGCGACCGAAGGCCGTGGCGGCGCCATGAAAAAGCGTGACGAAGTTCACCGCATGGCCGAAGCCAACAAGGCCTTCAGCCACTTCCGCTTCTAAACTGCCGATGGCAGTGTTGACTGCGCTTACTTGACGGGTTGCTCCCAAGCTCCAAGGTGACCAAAACACCTTGATGTTTGGCGGTTCAACCCCAACTCCTGCCGACTCGGTGCCAAAAGCGCCCAGTCGGCAGACGCGTAGAAAAACCCCAGAAATATCCAGGCAACGCGTGTTTGTTCACAACACCGAACTGAAAGTAATTTATGTCCCGCGCTACCCCCATTAAAAACTACCGCAACATTGGTATTTCTGCGCACATTGATGCCGGCAAGACCACCACCACCGAGCGGATTCTTTTCTACACCGGCGTGAGCCACAAGATTGGTGAAGTTCACGATGGCGCCGCCACGATGGACTGGATGGAGCAGGAGCAGGAACGTGGTATCACGATTACCTCCGCTGCCACCACCTGCTTCTGGAAGGGCATGGACTCTTCGCTGGGCGAGCACCGCATCAACATCATTGACACCCCCGGCCACGTTGACTTCACGATTGAAGTCGAGCGCTCGATGCGCGTGCTCGACGGCGCCTGCATGGTGTACTGCGCTGTGGGCGGCGTGCAGCCCCAGTCGGAAACCGTCTGGCGTCAGGCCAACAAGTACAAAGTGCCACGTCTGGCCTTTGTCAACAAGATGGACCGCACCGGCGCCAACTTCTTCAAGGTCGTCGAAGGCATGAAGCTGCGCCTCAAAGCCAGCCCTGTGCCTATGGTGATCCCCATCGGCGCTGAAGAAAACTTCACCGGCGTGGTCGATCTGCTGCTGATGAAAGCCATCATCTGGGACGAAGCTTCGCAAGGCATGAAGTTCACCTACGAAGACATTCCTGCTGATCTGGTCGATTCCGCCAACGAATGGCGCGAAAAGATGGTCGAAGCCGCTGCCGAAGCCTCCGAAGAGCTGATGAACAAGTACCTTGAAGAAGGCGACTTGAGCATGGAGGAAATCAAGCTCGGCATCCGCACCCGCACCATCGCCAGCGAAATCCAGCCGATGTACTGCGGCTCGGCCTTCAAGAACAAGGGCGTGCAGCGTATGCTCGACGCCGTGATCGAGTTCATGCCTTCGCCTATCGACATCCCGCCCGTCGGCGGCACCGATGATGACGAAGCACCGGTGGTGCGTCAGGCTGACGACAGCGAGAAATTCTCCGCGCTGGCGTTCAAGCTGATGACCGACCCGTTTGTCGGCCAGCTGACCTTTGTGCGCGTCTATTCCGGCGTGCTGAAAAAGGGCGACACCGTTTACAACCCGATCAAGGGCAAGAAAGAGCGTATCGGCCGTATCGTTCAGATGCACGCCAATGAGCGCCTGGAAGTCAGCGAAATCTGCGCCGGCGACATCGCCGCCTGCGTGGGCCTGAAAGACGTGACCACCGGCGAAACGCTGTGCGATCCAGACGCCATCATCATGCTGGAACGCATGGTCTTCCCTGAGCCTGTGATTGCCCAGGCTGTCGAGCCAAAAACCAAGGCTGACCAGGAAAAAATGGGTATCGCTCTGCAGCGTCTGGCCGCAGAAGATCCATCGTTCCGCGTCAAGACCGACGAAGAGTCGGGCCAGACCATCATCGCCGGTATGGGTGAGTTGCACCTGGAAATCATCGTTGACCGCATGAAGCGCGAGTTCGGTGTGGAAGCCAACGTCGGCAAGCCACAAGTGGCTTACCGCGAAACCATCCGCAAGACCATCGAAGAGGCCGAAGGCAAGTTCGTGCGTCAGTCCGGCGGCAAGGGCCAGTACGGCCACGTCGTGCTGAAGATCGAGCCTAACGAAGCCGGCAAGGGCATCGAGTTTGTCGATGCCATCAAGGGCGGTGTGGTTCCTCGCGAATACATCCCTGCGGTGGAAAAGGGCATTCACGAAGCCGTGACTTCCGGCGTGCTGGCCGGTTACCCGGTGGTCGATGTGAAGGTTACGCTGCATTTCGGTTCGTACCACGACGTGGACTCGAATGAAATGGCGTTCAAGATGGCTGCCATCTTCGGTTTCAAGGAAGGCTGCCGCAAGGCCAGCCCGGTCATTCTGGAGCCCATGATGGCTGTGGAAGTCGAAACGCCTGAAGACTACGCCGGTAACGTGATGGGCGATCTGGCCTCACGTCGCGGTATGGTTCAGGGCATGGAAGACATGGTTGGCGGCGGCAAGGCCATCAAGGCTGAAGTGCCACTGTCCGAAATGTTCGGCTACTCGACCACGCTGCGTTCGATGTCCCAGGGCCGTGCAACGTACTCGATGGAGTTCAAGCACTACTCGGAAGCTCCGCGCAATGTGTCCGAAGCCATCATGGCTGCGCGCGCCAAGTAAGTAAAAACCGGTGTCGGCGTCGTCAAGGCGCTGGCATCCACCAAGTTCTGTCTGCGATTGTGTGCCACTTTGTACCCGTGCGAAGTGAACCAGCAACACAGTGCAAACGTTAAACCACACACGGGTATGTTCTTTAGATCTGGAGTTTGAAAATGGGTAAAGAAAAATTTTCGCGGACCAAGCCGCACGTCAACGTTGGCACCATCGGTCACGTTGACCACGGTAAAACCACGCTGACCGCCGCCATCACCACCGTGCTGGCAGCCAAGTTCGGCGGCACCGCCAAGGGCTACGATCAAATTGACGCAGCGCCTGAAGAAAAAGCACGCGGCATTACCATCAACACCGCCCACGTCGAGTACGAAACGGCTAATCGCCACTACGCTCACGTTGACTGCCCAGGCCACGCCGATTATGTGAAAAACATGATCACCGGTGCTGCCCAGATGGACGGCGCTGTGCTGGTTTGCTCGGCTGCTGACGGCCCTATGCCCCAGACCCGCGAGCACATCCTGCTGGCCCGTCAGGTCGGCGTGCCTTACATCATCGTGTTCCTGAACAAGTGCGACATGGTTGATGACGAAGAGCTGCTGGAACTGGTCGAAATGGAAGTGCGCGAGCTGCTCGACAAATACGA
>JAPLPS010000153.1 GCA_026400075.1 Polaromonas sp. | reverse complement strand
TGTCTTTTTGCACTTCTTTTTCACCGAACTTGCGGCCAATCAGGCGCTTGACGGCGTACA
Source organism: Polaromonas sp. (assembly GCA_026400075.1). Lineage (GTDB taxonomy): Bacteria > Pseudomonadota > Gammaproteobacteria > Burkholderiales > Burkholderiaceae_C > Polaromonas. The sequence continues at coordinate 3,017 of JAPLPS010000153.1, read as the reverse complement.
GCGTGTTCTTCGGGTTGGTAACGGCCTGGCGCTTGGCCGAAGCGCCGACCAGCACATCGCCGCCTTCGAGGTAAGCCACGATGGACGGGGTGGTGCGTGCGCCTTCGGAGTTCTCGATGACGCGGGGCGTGTTGCCTTCCATGATGGAAACGCAGCTGTTGGTGGTGCCCAGGTCGATGCCGATGATTCTGCCCATGATTTACTCCAGTATTCTTGATTCGTTGATGAGTGGATGTCTGGCAGGCTGCTGATGAGCCTGCCTTGTCTGCTGCCTAAGGCTGCTGAAGACTTGCGGATTAGTTTTTCAACTTCAAGTGTTTCAACCGCTTTTTTGTCGTGACTTTTTGCGCGGACGCGCTTATTTCGGTGCCGACACCGTGACCAGCGCCGGACGCAGCACGCGCTCGGCAATCAAATAGCCTTTTTGCAGCACGGCGACGACGGTGTTGGCGTCCTGCTCGGACGGCACCATGCTGATCGCCTGGTGCTGGTGCGGATCAAATTTGTTGCCTGCGGCAGGGTTGATCTCGATGACCTTGTTGCGCTCCAGCGCGGCCTTGAGCTGCTTGAGCGTGGCGTCGGCGCCTTCGCGGATCTGCTCCAGCGTCGCGTCCTTGATGGACAGGCCCGCTTCCAGGCTATCCGTCACCGGCAGCAGGCTTTCGGCAAAGCTTTCGACGGCAAATTTGCGCGCTTTGCTGATTTCGTCATCGGCGCGGCGGCGGGCGTTTTCGGCCTCGGCCTTGGCGCGCAGGTAGCTGTCGGAGAGTTCGGTGTTTTTGGCCTTGAGGGTGGCCAACTCGGCCTGGGCGGCGCTCAGCGCATCAAACGCATCAGCCGCCTGGGCCGCTTCCAGTTCTTCGGGGCTGGGGGCGCCGGTCAAGGGTTGGTTTTGCTCGGGTTGTTTGTTTTCAGGCATGTTGGTGGGCAAGGGTTGAAGCTAAGCGGATCAATTGGGGATGGTAAATCCCTTTTCAAGGCGGGGAATTGGCGGCAGATAGCCGTCGGGCGGCTGAAAGCGCTTTTTTTAGTTTGTGGCGCTGCTGGCGCTGGCCTTGGTCTGGCTGATGGCCATGGCTGAGCAGACCGGCGGCGCGCAATTCCTTGATGCGGGTGTTGAGCGTGTTCGGGGTGATGTGACCAATGCTGTCCTGCAGCAGCCGGAACGTCTGCGGATGGCCGTCTTTCAGTGCCCACAGCACGCGCATGGCGTAGCGCGATTCGAGCAGTTCAAGCAGCAGGCTGACGGCTGCATTTTCTTTGGCACTAATGGGGGGTCGTCTCCTCGGGTCGGTCGGTTCACAGGCAGGTCGCAGTTTTCAGGACAAGCCAAAAGCGTGGGGCCGAATATAACGCAAAATTTTTCTTTGCTACGAGTTTTATAGCTGACGAGGCCCGTGCTAATTGGATTAGCAGGCTAAAACATCGTAAAAATTTCCGAGGAGAGGGCGCCGGGCAAGCGGCTTTAGCGCACCAGGCTGGGCTGCTTGCTGTTGAACTTCCAGCCGGGAATCAGGTACTGCATGGCGGCGGCATCGTCGCGCGCGCCCAAGCCGTGTTGCAGGTAGAGCTGATGGGCTTTTTCGACTTCCACCATGTCCAGCTCCACGCCCAGGCCGGGCTGTTGCGGTACGGCGACCCGGCCCTCAATGATTTGCAGCGGCGCTTTGGTCAGGCGCTGGCCGTCTTGCCAGATCCAGTGGGTGTCGATGGCAGTGACCTGGCCGGGCGCCGCTGCCGCCACATGGGTGAACATGGCCAGCGAAATGTCAAAGTGGTTGTTCGAGTGCGAGCCCCAGGTCAGCCCCCAGGTCTGGCAGATCTGCGCCACCCGAACCGCGCCCTGCATCGTCCAGAAATGCGGGTCGGCCAGCGGAATATCGACCGACTGCAAATGAATCGTGTGCGACAGTTCGCGCCAGTCGGTGGCGATCATGTTGGTGGCCGTCGGCAGGCCGGTGGCGCGGCGGAACTCGGCCATCACTTCGCGGCCCGAGAACACGCCTTCGGCGCCGCACGGGTCTTCGGCATAGGCCAGCTCTTTGCGCCGGTCACGGCACAGCCGCACCGCGTCTTTAAGCAGCCAGCCGCCGTTCGGATCCAGCGTGATGCGGGCCTCGGGAAAGCGCTCGGACAGCGCGACGATGGCCTCCATTTCTTCGTCACCGCGCAGCACGCCGCCTTTGAGCTTGAAGTCTTTGAAACCGTAGCGCTGGTGCGCCGCTTCGGCCAGTGCGACGATGGCTTTGGCATCCATCGCTGGCTCGTGGCGCAGGCGCAGCCAGTCGTCGCTGGCGTCCGGCGCGCTGGCGTAGGCCAGATCGGTTTGCTTGCGGTCGGCAATGTAGAACAGGTAGCCCAGCATCGCCACCGAGTCGCGCTGCTGGCCTTCGCCGAGCAGGGCCGCGACCGGCACGCCGAGAAACTGGCCCAGCAGGTCGAGCAGGGCGCTTTCGACGGCAGTCACCGCATGAATCGTCACCCGCAGGTCAAACGTCTGCTGGCCGCGCCCGCCGCTGTCGCGGTCGGCAAAGCGGCTGCGCAGCGTGTTCAAAATCTGGTTCCAGGCGCCGATAGACTGGCCTTCGATCAGCTCGCGGGCGTCTTCCAGCGTGCTGCGGATTTTTTCGCCGCCCGGCACTTCGCCGACGCCGGTGCGCCCGGCGCTGTCCGTCAGGATCAGCAGGTTGCGGGTGAAAAACGGGCCATGCGCGCCGCTCAGGTTGAGCAGCATGCTGTCGTGACCGGCCACGGGAATGACCTGGACACGGGTGATTTTGGGCGTTTGGGTGGGAGCGCTGTGCAAGGGGCTGGACGTGGACATACGGCGAGTCTTCATGAGGTTGATGACGTTGATGAAAATTCAACAGTCATCGTACAACATTGACTGCTTTCAGTCCATTGGCATTTTCCCTGACGCGGTCTGTGGCGCGCTGGCGGGCTCGCTGCGGGGCAGCACGGTGCTGGCGTTGCTGCTCCGGCGCAGGCGCTCGCGGCTGTTGGACAGGTGGGTGCGC
>JAPLPS010000065.1 GCA_026400075.1 Polaromonas sp. | reverse complement strand
TCATCGGTTTTGCTCCCAATGATCCGCAGCGTTGGCGAGGGCTTCACAGTCGCAAAAGCCACCATGCTCGCGCAACCACGAAATAACCTTTACCTCAGGTTGCTTGTTTTCTGCAATCCATGATTCAGTAAATCGCAACGTGTTGTCGCAGCCTATGGCCTCGACTTTTGCATCTACGGTCTTGAACATAGACTCCAGCAACGAGTCGGAGATTGGGAGTGCGTCCTGCGCAAGCTTCCGCTGTTGCAGCTTCCAAGCCTTCTTCCGATTTCGGTCGATCGCGTCCATCAGCTTTTCCTCCTTGCTGCCCAACGTGAAAACTCAGCCGATGGCAAAAAGCGCAGCTTTTTAACGGTCGGCTGGAGTGGATTGTTGGGCAATTTACTGCTCATCGTGACGAGGCTTTCGTACATGAGGTAAATCTTTGCGTTGAGATGCTCCGAATTCGCGAAAATTTCCGCGCCCTTGAGTAAGACTGATTGAACCATTTGGCCCACCAAGAACTTCGTCGGCATCCTCGTCGTCCTGGCCATCATCCTCCCAAAAACAAACTGCGCAAATCTCATAGTCACCGCGCTCCCCCAGTGTTTTGTATCCGCAGCAGGGACAGCGAAGCGGGAGTTCATCGATGCTTTTCATGAGTAGCCCAACGTAGATTAGACGGCACCCATCCTAGCAAATTCCCCACCTAATCCGCACGACGGGGAAAATCTTCGTTCTAAAACAACAACTTTTCAGTCGCCCAATAAATTAGGAAAATCTAAAATTTGGCGGAGATTAAACCGCCTCCACCACGCAAGCAAACTCCCCAGTCCTAGCCTGCACCTCTTCCCGCGTCGGCGGCACGCAGCCGCGTTGCATCACGCACAGGCTGGCGCTGGCCAGCGCGTGTGACAGGATGCGCCGGGCGGCGGCGTCTTCCAGCTGCGCCAGCGTCAGGTCTGGCGCCAGTTCTTTTTCCAGCAGCACCGCCGTCAGCAGGCCCGCCAAAAAGCAGTCGCCCGCGCCGACCGTGTCCACCACCTCGACAGCAACGGATTCGCGGCCCTGCCAGATCTGGCCGCTGCGCGTCAGCAGGCAGGCGCCTTCGCCGCCCAGCGTCAGCGCCATCAGGCTGGCGCCGGTGCTGGCGAACAGGTTTTTCGCCTGTTCCAGTGGCGTGCTGCCTTCAATGCCCAGATGGCCCAGGTCTTCGTCGCTGGCCTTGACCACGTCGGCGAACTGCAGCGCGGCCAGCACATGGCGCCGGTACGCGGCCATATCCGGCATCACCGACGGGCGCAGGTTGGCGTCCACCACGACGGTTTTACCCGCGTCGCGGCAGGCGGCCAGCCAGGGCAGGTAGATGTCGGCGTCCTCGGGCGCCAGCGCCAGGCAGCCGCTGCAGACCATCTCCAGCGTCGGCACGGCGGCGCAGGCGCTGCTCAAACCGGCGGCGGTCACGGCGCGGTCAGCGACGCCCTGGCGGTAAAACGCGTAGTCGGGCTGGCCAGCTTCGCTCAGGCCCACCACGGCCAGCGAGGTGGTTTCCTGCACCGGCTGCGGCTGCGCCAGCACCACGCCGTCAGCGAGCAGCGCGGAGGCCAGCTGGCGGCCAAAGCGATCCGCCGACAGCGGGTTCAGGTACAGCGTGCCTATGCTCTGGCGCGCCATCGCCCGGGTGAAATTAAACACCGAGCCGCCGATGCACGGGTCGAACAAACCATCGGGCCGCCGGATCAAGTCGATCAAAGCTTCGCCAGCGGTGGCAATTTTTAGGGTTTTATAAGGGTTTTCCATAATTAAAGTAACTTGATTTAGTAAGTGCATCTCCACTATAGTTCGTAGGCGCCGAAACGTAAAGCGCAAATTCCCTGACCTCTCAGGGCCTGACCGCACAACCCCCACTCGTCCATCGAGGAGACATCATGAAAACTTTCACTACTGCCCTGGCCCTGACGGCTTTAGCTTTTGCCGCTTCCAGCGCCATTGCCGCCGACCCCATCGTGATCGGGCTGATCACCAAAACCGACAGCAACCCCTTCTTCATCAAAATGAAGGAAGGCGCTGAAGCCGAAGGCAAAAAGCTCGGCGCCAAGGTCATCAGCGCTGCTGGCAAGACCGACGGCGACAACGCCGGACAAATCACGGCGATGGAAAACATGATGGCGGCAGGCGTCAAGACCATTTTGATCACGCCTAGCGATGCCAAGGCCATCATCCCGGCCATCAAAAAGGCGCAGGAAAAAGGCGTGATGGTGATTGCACTGGACAGCCCGACCGATCCGGTCAGCGCCGTTGATGGCCTGTTCGCCACGGATAACTACAAGGCTGGCGTGCTGATTGGCCAGTACGCCAAAGCGGCGCTCGGCGGCAAAGCGCCTGTGATTGCGACGCTGGATCTGTTCCCTGGCCACCCGGTCGGCGCGCAGCGTCACAACGGCTTTTTGCAGGGCTTTGGCCTGGCATCGCAAGACGCCAAGAGCAACAACCTGGCCCAGCCCGCTGAAGTCGTTTGCATGGCCGACAGCTTTGGCGACGCCGCCAAGGGCCAGACCGGCATGGAAAACTGCCTGCAGAAAAACCCGGCCATCAACCTGGTGTACACGATCAATGAACCCGCTGCCGCCGGTGCCTACAAGGCGCTGAAGGCCGCTGGCAAAGAAAAAGACGTGGTCATCGTCTCCGTCGATGGCGGCTGCGCTGGCATCAAGGACGTGGGCGCTGGCGTCATCACCGCCACCTCGCAGCAATACCCGCTGAAGATGGCCGCAATGGGCGTGGCCGCTGGCGTCGAGTACGCCAAAACCGGCAAAAAGGTCAGCGGCTACACCGACACCGGCGTGACGCTGATTGCTGCCAAGGCGCTGCCTGGCGTCGATAGCAAAGATGTCAAAACCGGCACCGCTCTGTGCTGGGGCAAGAAGTAAGCGCAAGCCGTTTAAATTTTGGAGACTTTGATGAAAAAAAGTTTGATGGCCCTGGCCGCCCAGCACGCGCTGTCCAAGCGCACCAGCTACGCCGTGCTGCCTGGCACCGGCACCCACCTCTACACGATGGGGGGGAGCCACTCGCTCTAAGGCTCAAGTCTCTCAGAGCTGGGGTCTGCGGGTATCGCCGGACTGCCGTGCCAGCTCTTTGAGCCAGTGGCCTGTCGCCTAGCAGGCCCTGGCAAGGTGCAAACCCCGTCAAGGCGGGGTTTGCGTTGGTTTTTGCGGCACCCCCACTCTCACAAGCCATGTCCACAACATGAACAAACTGCCCTTCAAACTTCCCCCGCTGGCAACCCTAGGGCCTTTCATCGCCTTATTGTTGGCCTGCGCCTTTTTTACCACGCAGAGCGAGCGCTTTCTGTCGAGCCAGAATTTCGCGCTGATTCTGCAGCAAGTCATGGTGGTCGGCGTGATCGCCATTGGCCAGACGCTGATTATTCTGACCGCTGGCATCGACCTGTCCTGCGGCATGGTGATGGCACTCGGCGGCATTGTGATGACCAAGCTGGCCGCCGATTTCGGACTTCCTGCGCCCGTCGCTATCGCCTGCGGCATTGCCGTCACGATGCTGTTTGGCCTGCTCAACGGCCTGCTGGTGACGCGCATCAAGCTGCCGCCCTTCATCGTCACGCTGGGCACGCTGAACATCGCTTTTGCCGTGACGCAGCTGTATTCCGGCTCGCAAACCGTCACCGACATTCCTGCGGGCATGACCTTTCTGGGCAACACCTTCTCGCTGGGCGGCACTTCGATTTCTTACGGCGTGCTGCTGATGCTGGCGATGTATGTCTCCACCTGGTTGTGGCTGCGCGAAACCGCGCCAGGCCGCCATATCTACGCCGTCGGCAACAGCCCCGAAGCGACGCGCCTGACCGGCATCCCGACCGAGCGCGTGCTGCTGGGCGTGTATGTGCTGGCGGGCCTGTTCTACGGCGTGGCCGCGCTGCTGTCCGTGGCGCGCACCGGCGCGGGCGATCCGAACGCCGGGCAGACCGAAAATCTGGACGCCATCACCGCCGTGGTGTTGGGCGGCACCAGCCTGTTTGGCGGGCGCGGCGTGGTGCTGGGCACGCTGATGGGCGCGATGATTGTCGGCGTGTTCCGCAACGGCCTGACGCTGATGGGCGTGTCCTCGGTTTATCAAGTTCTGGTCACCGGCATTTTGGTGATTCTGGCCGTCGCCACTGACCAGATGTCTCGCAAAGGAGTTCGCTAATGAACACGCATGCCCCCATCGTGATGCAGGCCAAAGGCCTGGTCAAACGCTACGGTCAAGTCACGGCGCTGGACGGCGTCGATTTTGAACTGCGCGCCGGTGAAATTCTGGCCGTCATCGGCGACAACGGCGCTGGCAAGTCCTCGCTGATCAAATGCCTGTCCGGCGCGACGATTCCCGACGAAGGCGAAATTCTGCTCGACGGCCAGCCGATTCGCTTCAAGAGCCCGAAGGACGCGCGCCGCGCCGGTATTGAAACCGTCTACCAGGATCTGGCCGTCGCCCCGGCGATGACGATTGCCGAAAACCTGTTCCTGGGCCGTGAGTTGTGCCGCCCTGGTTTTATCGGCCAGTTCCTGCGCCTGCTGGACAAGAAAAAGATGCTGGAAGAAAGCATTTCCCGCATGAACGACCTGAAAGTGGGCATCCGCTCGATGACGCAGGCGGTGGAAACGCTGTCGGGCGGCCAGCGCCAGTGCGTGGCTGTGGCCCGCGCCGCCGCCTTTGCGCAGCATGTCGTCATCATGGACGAGCCAACTGCCGCGCTCGGCGTCAAAGAAGGCAACATGGTGCTGGAGCTGATCCGCCGCGTGCGCGACAAGGGGCTGCCGGTGATTCTCATCAGCCACAACATGCCGCATGTGTTTGAAATTGCCGACCGCATCCACATCGCCCGGCTCGGCAAGCGCGCCGCCGTGGTCAACCCCAAGCACATCAGCATGAGCGACACGGTGGCGGTGATGACCGGCGCGATGTCCGCTGACGAACTGCCGGAAGAAGCCCATGCTTAAAGGAATCGATCCGCTCATCACGCCGGAGCTGCTTAAGCTGCTGATGGAAATGGGCCACGACGAGGCCTTGCTGCTGGCCGACGCCAACTTCACCGCGCTCAGTCTGGGCGCGGGCAAGCCGGTGCTGCGCCTGCCGGGCGCCAGCATGGCTCAGGTGGTCAAGGCGATCAGCGCGCTGCTGCCGCTGGCCGCCGATGTGACGCATCCGGTGGCCTTCATGCAGGTGTCAGGGACGGAGCCGCCTTATTTATCAGCGCTGCAGCGCGAGGTGCTCGATTTGCTTGACAGCAGCCTGCTGCCCGGCCAGCAGGCTGAATCGGTGGAGCGTTATGCGTTTTACGAGCGCGTGCATGGCGCCTGCGCGATTGTCGTGACCGGCGAGCTGCAACCCTTTGGCAACTTCATTTTGCGTAAAGGCGTTATCGGCGAAACTCTGCGCCCATGAAGCACAAATTGGCCACCCAACCCATTCCTGCAACGGCGACTGCGCCGCTGCCTGACTCAACCACCCCCCGGCCGCCGCCGCTGCTGCGCCCGCGCGGCTCCAACCATGTGGGTATGCGTCAGTTTAATGAACGGGTGGTCTTGCAGGCGATTCGCCAGAACGGCAGCCTGCCCAAGGCCGATCTGGCGCGCCTGACCGGGTTGACCGCGCAAACCATTGGTTTAATCACCAACCGGCTGGAAGAAGACGGCCTGCTGATCCGCCATGCGCGGGTGCGCGGGCGCATCGGCCAGCCCTCGGTGCCGCTGGCGCTGAACCCGGACGGCGCTTTTTCGGTCGGCATCAAGATAGGGCGGCGCAATACCGACTGGCTGCTGGTCGATTTCACCGGCCGCGTGCGCCAGCGCAAATCGCTGGCCTATGCCTTTCCCGATTCCGCCGTGCTGCTGCCCGCGCTGGGCCAGAACCTGAATGCCTTGCGCGACGAGCTCGGCCCCTTGAGTTCGCGGCTGGTCGGCGTTGGCGTCGCGGCGCCGTTTTTGATGGGCGGCTGGCATCGCATGCTCGGGCTGTCCGAAGCCCAGGCCAACATCTGGAACCAGATGGATCTGACCGCCGAGGTGCAGCGGATGACCGACCTGCCGGTCAGCTTTGCCAAAGACACGTCAGCGGCTTGCGTGGCCGAACTGGTGGCCGGTTGCGGGCGCGACCTGAAAAGTTTTTTGTATTTGTTTGTCGATACTTTTGTCGGTGGCGGGCTGGTCATCAACTCCCATTTGTACAGCGGCCTGAACGGCAATGCGGGCGCTGTCGCCTCCGTGCCGCTGCATCTGGCGCGCCAGGGCGAGGGCAAGCCCGTGCAACTGCTGGACCGGGCATCGCTGTGGGAGCTGGAGCAGCGCTTCACCGCCAAAGGGCTGGATCCGGCCGCAGCCTACGATGAGCGCGCGATGCAAGCGCCGTTTGAACCAGAAACCACCGCCTGGATTGGCTGCGCGGCCAATGCGCTGGCGCACTGCATTGTCAGCGGCAACGCTTTTCTGGATCTGGACGCCATCGTGCTGGACGGCTCATTTTGCCGCCCGCTGCTGCAGCGCCTGCTGGAATCCACGCGCAGCGCGCTGGCCGATTACAACTGGGAAGGCCTGTGGCCCGCCACGCTGCTGGCGGGCAGCATTGGCCCGGATGCGCGGGCGCTGGGCGGCGCCTTGTTGCCGCTGCACGCCAACTTCGCCCCCGACCGCGACTTGTTCCTGAAAGCCGTTTACTGAATGAAAACGCCAGCTATCACCCGGCAGGGTACGCGCCAGAAACCGTTGCCGCCCTAGGCTGGCGACAGGCCCGGCGTACCCGATGTCATGCTTCTTCGGTTCAATGCGTGAGAGAAATCGAAACCGAAAAGTAACTTAATTACGCGTAAGTCTCTATAATTTAAGTAACTAAATTAGAAAACCATGATGGCCACTCCAATTCCAAGCTCCGTTGCCCCGCTCGATCTGGTGATTTTTGGCGGTGCGGGCGATTTATCGTTCCGCAAACTGCTGCCCGCGCTCTACATGGCGCACCTGCACGGCAGGCTGACGCTTGACGCACGCATCATCGCCATTGGCCGCCAGAACTGGACGCGTGACGAATACGTGGCCTTCATCGACAGCCACTCGCCCGCCTTCATCGAAGAAAGCGCGTTCAGCGCCAGCGACTGGCAGAATTTCCTGGCCCGGCTGGACTACGTCGGCATGGACGTGACGCAGGAAAGCGACTATGCGAAGCTAAAGGCGCTGTGCGCGCAACCGGCGCTGCGCGTGTTTTACCTGGCCACCGCGCCGAGCCTGTTCACGCAGATTTGCGCCAATCTCTCGGGCGCCGGGCTGGTTGACGCCCAGGCCCGCGTCGTGCTGGAAAAGCCACTGGGCACCGACCTGGCCTCGGCCCGCGCCATCAACACCGAGGTGGCGCGCTACTTTGACGAGCAGCAGATCTACCGCATCGACCATTATTTGGGCAAAGAAACGGTGCAAAACCTGATGGTGCTGCGCTTTGGCAATGCCATTTTTGAGCCGCTGTGGCGCGCCCCGTATATCAAGAGCGTGCAGATCACCGTCGCCGAAACGGTGGGCGTCGGCAGCCGCGCCGGCTTTTACGACGGCGCGGGCGCGATGCGCGACATGGTGCAAAACCACCTGCTGCAACTGCTG
>JAPLPS010000126.1 GCA_026400075.1 Polaromonas sp. | reverse complement strand
CGAGGGCAACGACATTTTCAAGGGTACGACCGACATCGTGGTCTGCGACGGCTTTGTCGGCAATGTGGCGCTCAAGACCAGCGAAGGCCTGGCGCACATGATCGGCAACTTCATCAAGGCCGAGTTTTCGCGCAACCTGTTCACCAAAATGGCCGCTGTCGTCGCCTATCCGGTGCTATCGGCGTTTAAAAACCGCTTTGATTACCGCCAGTACAACGGCGCGGCGCTGCTCGGTCTGCAGGGGCTGGTGTTCAAGAGCCACGGCTCGGCCGACGCCTTTGCCTTCGAGAAGGCGTTGAACAAGGCTTATGATGCGGCTCGCAACCAGCTGCTCGAAAGAGTCCACGAACGCATTGTTCATGCCGCGCCTTTGCTGGTGGCGGCACGGGCGGCCCAATCATCACCTTCACCATGACCCGTTATTCACGCATCACTGGAACCGGCAGCTACCTGCCACCGCGCCGCCTGACCAATGCCGACTTAGTCGCTGAGCTGGCTGCCAAAGGCCTGGAAACCTCCGACGAATGGATTGTCGAGCGCACCGGCATCCGGGCGCGCCACTTTGCCGCGCCGGACGTGACCAGCAGCGACCTGGGCGCCGAAGCGGCCCGGCGCGCGATGGAAGCCGCAGACGTGCTGCCTGCCGATATCGACCTCGTCATCGTCGCCACCTCGACGCCGGACATGGTGTTTCCGTCGGCAGCCTGCATTTTGCAGAGCAAGCTCGGCATTGCGGGCGGCCCGGCGTTTGACGTGCAGGCGGTGTGCAGCGGTTTTGTCTATGCGCTGACGATTGCCGACTCGATGATAAAAACCGGTCTGGCCAGCAAGGCGCTGGTCATTGGCGCCGAAGTGTTTTCGCGTATTCTGGATTTTTCCGACCGCACCACCTGCGTGCTGTTTGGTGACGGCGCGGGCGCCGTGGTGCTCGAAGCGTCCGAGACGCCCGGCATTTTGGCCAGCGACCTGCATGCCGACGGCAAGCATGTCGGCATCCTGTGCGTACCCGGCCAGGTGTCTGGCGGCAAGGTTATCGGCAGCCCGCTGCTGACGATGGACGGCCAGGCCGTGTTCAAGCTGGCCGTGGGCGTGCTGGAAAGCGCCGCCCGCGCCGCGCTGGCCAAGGCCGAGCTGACCGAAGCCGACATCGACTGGCTGATTCCGCATCAGGCCAATATCCGCATCATGCAAAGCACCGCCAAACGGCTGAAGATGTCGTTTGACAAGGTCATCGTCACCGTCGATCAGCACGGCAACACCTCGGCGGCGTCGATTCCGCTGGCGCTCGACGCGGCCGTGCGCAGCGGCAAGGTCAAAAAAGGCGACACGCTGATGCTCGAAGGCGTCGGCGGCGGCTTTACCTGGGGCGCGGTGCTGCTCACCTACTGAGCGGGCTGGCGTCAATGGGGTGAAAAACCGGCATCTTTCTACAATGGGCGACACCATTTTTCGCCATTGATCATTGGAGACATCACTTGAAATCGTTTGCTTTTGTTTTTCCCGGTCAGGGATCGCAGTCGGTCGGCATGCTCGACGGCTGGGCTGACCATCCCGTCGTGGCGCAAACCGTTGCCGAAGCCTCCGAGGCGCTGTCTGAAGACATCGGCCAGCTGATCCACAGCGGCCCCAAAGAAGCGCTGGCCCTGACCACCAACACCCAGCCGGTGATGCTGGTCGCCGGTGTCGCCGCCTACCGCGTCTGGATGGCTGAAACCGGCAGCGCGCCAGCCGCCGTCGCCGGGCATTCGCTGGGCGAATATTCAGCGCTGGTCGCCTCCGGCGTGCTGACGCTGGCGCAGGCTGCGCCGCTGGTGCGCTTTCGGGCGCAGGCCATGCAGGACGCGGTGCCGGTCGGCATCGGCGCAATGGCCGCGATTCTGGGCATGGACGCCGCCAAAGTCATTGCCGGTTGCACCGAAGCGACGCAAAGTTTTGGCGCCGGTTCGCTGGAAATCGTCGAAGCGGTCAATTTCAACGACCCGCTGCAGACCGTGATTGCGGGCAGCAAGGCCGCTGTTGACAAAGCCTGCGAGACTCTGAAAGCCAATGGCGCCAAGCGCGCCTTGCCGCTGCCGGTGTCGGCGCCGTTCCACTCCAGCCTGATGAAGCCTGCCGCTGAAAAGCTGAAGGCGCAACTGGCCGCCACCGCGTTCGCCGCGCCGCAGATTCCGGTCATCAACAACATCGACGTGGCGATTGAAACCGACGCTGACGCTATCCGCGAAGCGTTGTACCGCCAGGCTTTCGGCCCGGTGCGCTGGGTCGAGTGCGTGCAGGCCATCAAGGCGCGTGGTTTGACCACGCTGGTCGAATGCGGCCCCGGCAAGGTGCTGGCCGGTCTGGCCAAAAGAATCGATCCCGAATTGACCGGGGCGTCGCTGTTTGATCCCGCCTCGTTGGCGGCCGTGAAGGAATTATTGGCATGAACGACGTGAAATTTGAAGGCCAAGTGGCTTTGGTGACCGGCGCCTCGCGCGGCATCGGCGCCGCTATTGCGCTGGAACTGGCGAAAAAGGGCTTGATCGTCATCGGCACCGCCACCAGCGACGACGGCGCGGCCAAGATCAGCGCGACGCTGGCGGCCTTTCCCGGCTGCGGCGGGCGCAAGCTCGATGTCAACGATGGCGCCGAAGCTGAGGCGCTGATTGACCAGATTGTCAAGGCGCACGGCGGCCTGCAGGTGCTGGTCAACAACGCGGGCATCACCCGCGACACGCTGGCCATGCGCATGAAAGACGACGACTGGGTCGCGGTGCTGGACACGAACCTGAAAGCGGTTTTTCGCATGAGCCGCGCCGTGATGCGTACCATGATGAAGCAGCGCTACGGCCGCATCATCTCGATCACTTCGGTGGTGGGCGCTTCGGGCAATGCCGGTCAGGCCAACTACGCCGCTGCCAAGGCCGGTGTCGCGGGCATGACGCGGGCGCTGGCACGCGAGCTGGCTTCGCGCAACATCACCGTCAACTGCGTGGCGCCCGGCTTTATCGAAACCGACATGACCGCGCACCTGCCGGAAGAGCAGCAAAAATCGCTGCTGGGTCAAATCCCGCTGGGCCACCTGGGCAAGCCTCAGGACATCGCCCACGCGGTGGCTTTTTTGGCCAGCCCGCAGGCCGCCTACATCACCGGCCAGGAGCTGCATGTCAACGGCGGCATGCACATGTAAGCACTGTTTCAGTGCGCTAAAAACACACAAATCGAAGCCGGTTTTATCCGTCCGGCCCGGTGCTTGGGGGCTTTGCCCCCAACGCGGTAAAATCACGGTTTAATTTACAACCCTCAGAGGGATTTATGAGCGATATCGAAGCACGCGTTAAGAAGATCATTGCCGAGCAGCTTGGCGTGGAAGAAAATCAAGTCACCAGCGAAAAGTCCTTTGTGGCTGATCTGGGCGCTGATTCGCTGGACACCGTCGAACTGGTCATGGCACTGGAAGACGAGTTTGGCATCGAGATTCCGGATGAAGACGCCGAGAAGATCACCACCGTCCAGAACGCGATTGACTACGCCACCAACAATCAAAAAGCATAAGGCTTTCACGCCTTTGTCGTCACCAGCCTGAAAGGCCCCCAAGCGGACTTTTCAGGCTTTTTTTCAGGATTACTGAATGAGCCGTCGTCGTGTTGTCGTGACAGGTCTGGGTTGTGTCACGCCGGTAGGAAATACCGTCGCCGAATCCTGGTCTAACGTCCTTGCCGGAACCTCTGGCATTGACCAGATTACCCATTTTGATGCCAGCAATTTCGCCTGCAAGTTTGCCGGTGAGGTCAAGGGTTTCAATATCGCGGACTACATCCCCGAAAGAGAAGCCCGGCACATGGATCGCTTCATCCATCTGGGTCTGGCGGCGGCCTGTCAGGCGGTGGCCGACAGCGGCTTGCCGACCGGCGACGCGCTCGACTACGAGACGGCGACGCGCATCGGCTGCAACATCGGCTCAGGGATCGGCGGCCTGCCGCTGATCGAGAGCACGCATGGCGAATACACCAACCGGGGCCCGCGCCGGATTTCCCCATTTTTTGTGCCGGCGACGATCATCAACATGATCTCCGGCCATGTGTCGATCAAGTTCGGCTTCAAAGGCCCGAACATCAGCGTCGTGACGGCCTGCACCACCGGCCTGCACGCCATCGGCCTGTCGGCGCGGATGATTGAATACGGCGACTGCGACGTGATGATCGCTGGCGGCGCCGAGGCGACGGTTTCGCCGCTGGGCGTGGGCGGTTTTGCGTCGGCCCGCGCGCTGTCCACCCGCAACGACGACCCTAAAACCGCCTCGCGTCCCTGGGACAAAGACCGTGACGGTTTTGTGCTGGGCGAGGGCAGCGGCGTCGTGGTGCTCGAAGAGTACGAACACGCCAAGGCACGCGGCGCCAAGATTTACGCCGAAGTCGTCGGTTTCGGCATGACGGGCGATGCGTTTCACATGACCACGCCCGACGTGGACGGCCCGCGCCGCTCCATGACGATGGCCTTGAAAAATGCCGGGGTCAATGTCGATCAGGTCCAGTACCTCAACGCGCATGGCACGTCTACGCCGCTGGGTGACCTGAACGAAACGAATGCCATCAAGGCCGCTTTTGGCAGCCACGCAAAAGACCTGGTCGTCAGCTCGACCAAGTCCATGACCGGCCACCTGCTGGGCGGCGCGGGCGGCATCGAGTCGGTGTTTACCGTGCTGGCGCTGCACCACCAGAAAATCCCGCCGACGATCAATATCTTCAACCAGGATCCGGCCTGCGATCTGGACTACTGCGCCAACACGGCGCGCGACGCCAAGCTCGACATCGCCGTGAAGAACAACTTCGGCTTTGGCGGCACGAATGGCACGCTGGTGTTCAAGCGCATTTAAGGTTGCCTGATCTTTGTTGCTCAAGCCCGGCCACGCCCTGACTGCCTTGAGCCTGCACAACGCCCCGCCGGTTTTTTACCCGCTGGGGCGTTCGTCTTTTCTGGGCGGCTTGCTGCTGGGCCTGTGGCTGGCTGGCGCGCTGCTGACGCTGGCCTGGGCCAGTCTGGCCAGTCTGTCTGGCGGGCTGCTGCTGGCCGCTGGCGCCGCCGTTGCGCTGTCCGGCGTCGCCGCCGCCCTGCACTGGAAAAACACCCCGTCCGGCCAGCTCGCCTGGGATGGCCAGGCGTGGTGCTGGGTGAGCGCCGCTGACCCGGCGGGCCTTGCCGCGCCGGACGCTGCGGTGGTCGCCGATCTCCAGCGCTGGCTGCTGCTGCGGCTTGAAAGCCAGTCCGGCGCCTGCCTGTGGCTCTGGGCCGAGCGGCAGTCCGCGCCCGAGCGCTGGCTGGCGCTGCGCCGGGCGGTGTATTCGCCACACAGGTTTTCCGGCACGGCGCAGCCGCACGGCGCGCTGGCCGACGGAGCTTTCCCTTGTGTTTCATCGGCCGCGTCTGCTGTGGCAGTATCGACCACCATGCACCCGATTCAGACCCCGCGCCCCACGCCATGAGCGCCGAACTCCCGCCGCTGCCCGAGAAGGCCGCCGACAAGGCGCCCGACAGCGATGCCCAGCTGGTCGAGCGCAGCGTCGCGGGCGACCAAAAAGCGTTTGAACTGCTGGTCATCAAATACCAGCGCCGTATCCAGCGCCTGATTGGGCGCATGGTGCGCGACGTGGACTTGGTCGAAGACATCGCGCAGGACACTTTTATTCGCGCCTACCGGGCGCTGGCCCAGTTCCGGGGCGAGGCCCAGTTCTACACCTGGCTGTACCGCATTGCCATCAACACGGCCAAAAAAGCGCTGATGGACTTGAAGCGCAATCCGACGGTTTCAGAAAATGCCTACAAATCCGATGACGACGATGAAACTTCCCCGGTCGAGAACGAACTAACCAGTTCCGAAACCCCCGACGCGGTGCTCGCCAGCAAGGAAATTGCCCAGATCATCAATGCGGCAATGGAGGCTTTGCCCGAAGAGCTGCGTGAGGCGATCACGCTGCGCGAAATCGAAGGCCTCAGTTATGAGGAGATTTCTGTCGCGATGAGTTGCCCGGTCGGCACTGTGCGTTCGCGCATTTTCCGGGCGCGTGAGGCGATTTCGGCGAAGGTCAAGCCGCTGCTGGAAAACCAGAGTGGAAAGCGTTGGTAAGTTTGGTTCTTTATTGTCATATCCATGAGTCAGAGCAAGTTTTCAGTCCACCCCGAATCGGCAGACCCGCTGCCCGTGAACCGCATGACACCGTCCCCCTCCACCCGCGAAAGCCTGTCTGCCCTGGTCGATGACGAGTTGGGCGACGAAGAACTGGCCGCCTTGCTGGAGGCTTGTCAGCAGGACGAGGCTGCGCTGGGCTGCTGGAACCGTTACCAGTTGATTGGCGAGGCGCTGCGCGCTCCGATGGCTGTCGCTGCAGGCGGGGCGCTTGGTGCGGAACTGGCTTTTGCCAGCCGCCTGAGCCAGCGGCTGGCGCAGGAAGTCGTGGCGCCGTCTGTTCCGGCAACAGCGCAGCCGTTTCGGCCTGCGCCGCTCCCGCACGCAGCACTTGCGCTTGCGGCGGAGTTGCCGCAGTACCGCGCTGCCGCCGCCAACGACGGCATTTTTCGCTGGAAACTGGTCGCCGGTGTTGCCTGTCTGGCGGCGGTTTCGGCGCTGGCCTGGAATGTTTCCGGGTTGCTGGGGCCGACTTCCGGGGCGCAGTTGGCCCAGGCGCCTTCGGCCGCGCAGGTGCTGGTGGCTTCGCCGCAGGGCGTCGTGGTGCGCGACGCCAGGCTTGAAGAGCTGCTGGCGGCACACCGGCAGTTCGGCGCCACCTCGGCGCTGCAGGAACCCTCGGGGTTCTTGCGTAACGCTGCGTTTGACATGCCGCAGGCGGCCGTGGCGGGCCGCTGAGCGGCGCAACAGCGTTATTGACCGATGATTTTGACAACGCTACGCGCTGCCGTCCTGGCACTGTTCGCCTGCTTTTTCGCGCTGCGGGCGCTAGCCCAGCCGCCGGTGCAGGCGCCGCTGCCCGCGCCAGCCGCTTCTACCGCCGCTGCAACGGCCGCAGAGACCCAGAGCCTGCACGACTGGCTCCGGGAAATGCACGCAGCGGCCAAAAACCGCAGCTACGCGGGCACCTTCGTCGTGTCTTCGGGCGGCGCCATGTCCAGCGCCAAAATCTGGCATGTGTGCGAAGGCAGCCAGCAAATCGAGCGCATCGAGACCCTGAGCGGCGCGCCGCGCTCGACCTTTCGCCACAACGACCAGCTCATCACCTTCCTGCCGGAACACAAGGTGGCGCGCAGTGAACAGCGGCAGTCACCAAGCCTGTTTCTCGACGGGTTTGATTCGGCCGACAGCCGCATCGCCGATTTTTATAAATTCAAGCGCGGCGGCACCGAGCGGGTCGCCGGTGTCCAGGCCGATGTCAGCCTGCTGCTTCCCAGGGACGCGCTGCGCTTTGGCTACCGCGTCTGGACTGAGCGCAAAAACGGTCTGGTCGTCAAGCTGCAGACGCTGGACGCCGACGGCCGGGTGCTGGTGCAGGCGGCTTTTTCCGAGCTGCAGCTCGATGCGCCGATCAAAATGGACAAGCTCCTGCTGATGATGAATCAGCGCGAAGGCTACCGGCTGGAGAAACCCGTGCTGCTCAAAACCACGGCGGATGCGCAGGGCTGGACACTGAGCGTGCCGGTGGCCGGTTTCAAGTCCGTCAGTTGCTACAAGCGCCCGGCCAGCGCGGCCAGCGCGGCCGGTGCGGCCAGCGCAGCGGCGCCGGGCGAAGCGCCTTTGCAGTGGATTTTTTCCGACGGCCTGGCGTCGGTGTCGATTTTTCTCGATTTGCTCGATCCCGGAAGTGAGCTTCAGGAGGCGAGTTTTTCGATGGGCGCGACCCAGGCCTTGACCCGCCAGTTGGACGCCTACCGGATCACCATCATCGGCGAAGTGCCGATGGCGACGCTGCAGCTGTTTGCCAATGGCGTGGCGCATAAAAAGTAAAGCGCCCTCTGCGCGGCTGGATTGTTTTTGATGCCCCGGCCCCCATGTCTTACAAGAGACTTGGCGTGCCTGATTGATTGATTTTTTCCCTGAATAACGAGGCTGATGATGCTTGAATTGAACTGGAAACCGCTGCGCCCTTATATGGCTGCGAGCTTGATGGCCGTCGCTGCTGTCGGCACGGTGCTGCCGGTGACGCCGGTCTGGGCGCAAAGCCGTGCCTTGCCTGATTTCACCGATCTGGTCGAGCAGGTCGGGCCAGCGGTCGTCAATATCCGCACGCTGGAAAAGGTCAAGGCGGCGGACACGGCGGGCGTGGACGAGCAGATGCTGGAGTTCTTCAAGCGCTTTGGCATTCCCGTGCCGCCGAACCTGCCGCGTGGCCCGCGCCAGAGTCCGCTGCCGAACCCAGACCAGCCCGATGAAGAGCGCTCGCGCGGCGTCGGCTCGGGATTCATTCTCTCCAGTGACGGCTTTGTGATGACCAACGCCCATGTCGTCGAAGGCGCCGACGAAGTCCTCGTCACGCTGACGGACAAGCGCGAATTCAAGGCCAAAATCATCGGCGCCGACAAGCGCACGGACGTGGCTGTGGTCAAGATTGAGGCCAGCGGCCTGCCCGCCGTGAAAATCGGCGACATCAACCGGCTCAGGGTCGGCGAGTGGGTGATGGCCATCGGCTCGCCGTTCGGCCTGGAGAGCACCGTGACGGCCGGCATCGTCAGCGCCAAGCAGCGCGACACCGGGGACTACCTGCCCTTTATTCAGACCGATGTGGCCATCAATCCGGGCAATTCCGGCGGCCCCTTGATCAATATGCGTGGCGAGGTCGTCGGCATCAACAGCCAGATTTATTCGCGCTCGGGCGGTTTTCAGGGTATTTCTTTTTCGATACCGATTGACGAGGCGATGCGCGTGTCCTGCCCAAAGCGCAGGGCGCGCTGGTCCGGGCCGTCGAAAGCGGCGCGCCAGCGGACAAGGCGGGCATAGAGGCCGGTGACATCATCCTGAAGTTGGACGGCAAGACCATCGACAAGGCCAGCGACCTGCCGCGCCTGGTCGGCAATGTCAAGCCGGGCGTCAAGGCGGTGGTGACTGTGTTCCGGCGCGGCGTGACCAAAGATCTGCCCGTCACCATTAGCGAGCTGGAGGCCGACAAGCCCGCTGGCAAGGTGGTGAAACCGCCCGCCAAGCCGCCGCTTGCCGGGCCAGCCCAGGCCTTGGGTTTGGCCGTCAGCGAGCTGTCCGACGACGACAAGAAAGAGTTCAAGGTCAAGAGCGGCGTCAAGGTCGATGCGGTGGAGGGCGCGGCGGCCCGCGCCGGTCTGCAGGAGGGTGACGTGATCGTGTCTGTCGGCAACTTGAGCGTCGGCAGCGTCAAGGCCTTCGAGGCGGCTCTGTCCAAAATGGACAAGACCAAAGCCATCACGCTGCTGGTGCGCCGGGGCGATCTGGTGCAGTTTGTGATGATCCGGCCAGTCCACTGAGGGTGATTAAGGGCCTTGGTTAGAATGCAGCAGGCTTTTTGCCTACAATGAAGTCCCAACTATCGCAGTTGCCATAGATTGTTGGTTCAGGGCGCGTCATTGTCAGGCGCGCCTTTTTTTATGCTCTCTTGCGATGGCATCGCTACTTTTTCGCAATACTTTCAAGCACTTAGGCATTTCCGTTGATGAATCACATCCGAAATTTTTCGATCATTGCGCACATTGATCATGGTAAATCCACCCTCGCAGACCGGCTGATCCAGCGCTGCGGCGGTCTGCAGGATCGCGAGATGAGTGCGCAGGTTCTGGACTCGATGGACATCGAAAAAGAGCGCGGCATCACCATCAAGGCGCAGACCGCTGCGCTCAAATACAAGGCGCTGGACGGCCAGATTTACAACCTTAACCTGATCGACACGCCCGGCCATGTGGACTTTTCTTATGAAGTGAGCCGCTCGCTGTCGGCCTGCGAAGGCGCGCTGCTGGTGGTCGATGCCAGCCAGGGCGTCGAAGCGCAAACCGTGGCCAACTGCTACACCGCGCTCGATCTGGGCGTGACCGTGGTGCCGGTGCTGAACAAAATGGATTTGCCGCAAGCCGACCCGGACAACGCGCGCCAGGAAATCGAAGAAGTCATCGGCATCGACGCCACCGACGCGATTCCGTGCAGCGCCAAAACCGGCCTGGGCATCGACGAGATTCTCGAAGCCGTCGTGGCGCTGATTCCGTCGCCCAAGGGCAACCCGGACGCCGCGCTGCGCGCGATGATCATTGACAGCTGGTACGACTCTTACGTCGGCGTGGTGATGCTGGTGCGTGTCGTTGATGGCCGTCTGGCCAAGGGCGACCGCATCAAACTGATGGCCAGCGAAGCCACTTACAACGCCGAGCAGCTGGGCGTTTTCACGCCGCACACCGAGCCGCGCCTGGCGCTTGAAGCGGGCGAAGTCGGTTTTGTGATTGCCGGCATCAAAGAACTGCAGGCCGCCCGCGTCGGCGACACCATCACCTTGATCAAGGGCGGCAGCGGCGGCGCGGCCTTCACGGCGACTCAAGCGCTTCCCGGCTTCAAGGAAATCCAGCCGCAGGTGTTTGCCGGTCTGTACCCGTCCGAAGCCAGCGAATACGAGTCGCTGCGCGACGCGCTGGAAAAATTAAAGCTCAACGACGCGTCGCTGCACTATGAACCCGAGGTCAGCGAGGCGCTGGGCTTTGGTTTTCGCTGCGGCTTTCTCGGCCTGCTGCACATGGAAATCGTGCAGGAGCGGCTGGAGCGCGAGTTTGACCAGGACTTGATCACTACGGCCCCCAGCGTCGTCTATGAAGTGCTGAATTCCAGCGGCGAGTTCATCAAGGTCGAAAACCCGTCGAAGATTCCCGATGCCGGGCGCATCAACGAAATCCGCGAACCCATCGTCACCGTGCATCTGTACATGCCGCAGGACTACGTGGGGCCGGTGATGACGCTGGCGAACCAGAAGCGCGGCACCCAGCTGAACATGGCTTACCACGGCAAGCAGGTCATGCTGACCTACGAAATGCCGCTGGGCGAGATCGTGCTGGACTTTTTTGACAAGCTCAAATCGGTCTCGCGCGGCTACGCGTCTATGGATTATGAGTTCAAGGAATTCCGCGTCTCCGACGTTGTCAAGGTCGATATCTTGCTCAACGGCGAGAAGGTCGATGCGCTGTCCATCATCGTTCACCGCAGCCAGTCGGCCTACCGGGGCCGGGCGGTGGTGGCCAAGATGCGCGAGATCATTTC
>JAPLPS010000342.1 GCA_026400075.1 Polaromonas sp. | reverse complement strand
CATTCCGGGTCTGGAAACGCGCCTGCCGCTGCTGTACTCCGAAGGCGTGCTGGGCGGGCGCATCACGCTCAGCCGCTTTGTCGAGCTCACGTCCACCAACCCGGCCAAGGCCTATGGCCTGCACCCGCGCAAGGGCAGCATTGCCGTGGGCAGTGATGCCGACCTGGTGATTTGGGATGAGCGGGCGCTGAGCATACGCAACGACCAGCTGCACCACGAGGTGGACTACACCCCTTACGAAGGCATCGCGCTGCGGGCCTGGCCCGCGTTCACCATTGCCCGTGGCGAAGTCGTCTGGGACGGCAGCACCTTCCATCCGCGCAAGGGCGAGGGCCAATTCCTCAAATGCAGCCTGCCCTCACTGCTGCCTGCGGCAAGAACGCTGGGCGAACGCTAACCTGGACGAGACATCACCATGAACCTCTTATTGATCAACCCCAACATCTCCCAAAGCGTCAGCGACCTGATTGAGGCCGAAGCGCGCCGGGCCGCCGCGCCTGGCACGAACATCCAGGTGCTGACGGCGCCTTTTGGCGTGGCCTATATCGAGACCCGTTTTGAATCCCTGATCGGCGCCTATGCCACGGCAACGCTGGCCGCCGAGCATTGCGGCCAGCACGATGCCATCGTCGTCGCCGCTTTCGGCGACCCCGGCATTGCCGGTCTGCGCGAGGCGCTGGACATTCCCGTGGTGGGCATGACGGAGGCGGCGCTGATGAGTGCGTGCCTGCTGGGCCAGCGCTTTTCCATCATCGCCATCTCGCGCCGCATTCAGGCCTGGTACCGGGAATGCGTGCAGGCGAACGGCCTGATTGACCGGCTGGCCAGCATTCGCAGCCTGGACGGCCCGCTGCAGGATATCGGCCGGGTTCAGGACGACCATACCGAGCGGCTCAAACAGCTGTGCCTGTCGGCCATCAATGACGATGGCGCCGATGTGATCATCATCGCTGGCGCGCCTCTGGCGGGCTTGGCCCGCTCGATCAAGGACCAGATTCCGGTGCCCGTCGTCGATGGGGTTTCCAGTGCCGTGTGCCACGCCCAGACCCTGGTCAGCCTGGCCCCGGTCGCGCACCGGCAGGGCAGCTTCGCACCGCCCCCGATCAAGCCGAACAAGGGCCTGCCCGAAGGCATCACGCGGCTGCTGTCCGGCGCCACGCGCGGCGCATAAACTGGAAAAAAACCATGAAACTTCTTCGTTACGGCCCGCCGGGCCAGGAAAAACCGGGCCTCCTGGACGCACAGGGCCGGGTGCGCGATCTCTCAAGCGTGCTGGACGACATCGCCGGTGACGCCCTGTCGCCCTCCGGGCTGGCCCGGCTGGCCGCCCTGGATGTTGACGCCTTGCCGCTGGTGCCCGGCACACCGCAACAAGACCTGCGCCTGGGGCCTTGTGTCGGCCGTGTCGGAAAGTTTATCTGCATCGGCCTGAACTATTCAGACCATGCCGCCGAGGCGGGCATGCCCGCGCCCCCTGAGCCCATCGTCTTTAGCAAGTGGACCAGCGCCATTTGCGGGCCGGATGATGCGATTGAAATTCCCCGTGGCGCCCTCAAGACCGACTGGGAGGTCGAACTCGGTGTCGTGATTGGAAAAGGCGGCCGCTATATCGCCGAGGCCGATGCGCTGGCGCATGTGGCGGGCTACTGCATCACCAATGACATTTCCGAGCGTCACTTCCAGCTGGAGCGCAGCGGCACCTGGGACAAGGGCAAAGGATGCGACACCTTCGGCCCGCTAGGCCCGTGGCTGGTCACTGCCGACGAGGTGCGCGATCCGCAGGCGCTGCGTTTATGGCTGGACGTGGACGGAAAGCGCTACCAGAGCGGCACTACCGCGACCATGATTTTCACGGTGCCGGTTCTGATCAGTTACCTGAGCCGCTTCATGAGCCTGCAGCCTGGCGACGTGATTTCCACCGGAACGCCGCCCGGCGTGGGCATGGGGCAAAAGCCCCCGGTCTATCTGCGGCCGGGCCAGACCATGCGCCTGGGCATTGACGGCCTGGGCGAGCAGACGCAGGTGACTGTGCAGGCTTAGCAGGCGGCTGGGCGGCCGGGCGCGCGTCGCCCGCTGGCGTTCAGCGGTTCTGGCCAGGCTGCTGAACAATGGCCATCGCGAATTTTCCGCCGCCTACGGACCAGTCCGAATAGTCGTTTTCGTGCATGAAGATGAACACATCGTCAGGGGCGACGCCAGCATTTTTTTCCAGATTGCGCGCAATGCCGGCATAAAGATCGCGCTTCATGGCGTCGCTGCGGCCACGGCGCAGGGTGATCTCGATGAGCACCATATGGTCTGACCGGGCCATGCCGTTGAACGTGCGGCTGTAGTGAAACTGCGCCGCATCGTAATCGGTAATCAGATTGAACAGCTCATCCTGCGGCATGCCGATGCTCTCGACCAGTGCCCGGTGAATTCCGTTGACGATGGCCTCCCGCTGGGTGGCTGAGGTGCTTTTATGGACAGCGGTGCGGATGAATGGCATGTATGTTTTCTCAAGTTGAAATAAAAATAAGGCGGGAGATTTTTTGTTGATCCCGCGTTCTTCGCTGTTCGGGCGAGCGGCATTTTGGCAAGAAATACGGCCTGCAGAAAAGCGATTTTTAGGCCAGCCTATGTGCAATAAACTCACGTTATGACACGCCACCTTCCCCCCTTGAACGCCTTGCGCGCCTTTGAAGCTGCTGCCCGGCTTGGCCGCATGAGCGCTGCGGCTGAAGAACTTTTTGTAACGCCCGGCGCGATCAGCCGCCAGGTCGGCCAGCTCGAAGAGGCGCTGGGCGTGCGCCTGTTCGGTGGCAGCAAAAACAAACCCCAGCTGACGGCCTGCGGCCAGGCCTTGCTGCCAGCGCTGTCGGCGGCGCTAGACCAGATTGACATGGCAGTGCGTGCCGTGCGCCAGGACGAGCGCGCAACGCTGGACGTGTGCTGCTTCAGCACTTTCACCGTCAAGTGGCTGATTCCACGGCTTTACGCTTTCAACGCGCTGCACCCCGACATTGAAATCAGACTGAGCGCAGCAGAGCAGGCGGGGGCGTTGACCGGCGAGCGTTACGACCTGATCATCACGCTGGAGCCCGCATCGAACGCCTGGCCGGAAGACGTCTTGCCGCTGTTTCCCGAGCGGCTCGGGCCGGTGCTGTCGCCCGTGCTGGCCGCCCGGCTGGATCTGCGCCAGCCCGAAGACCTGCTGGGCCAGCCGCTGCTGCATACCAAAACCCGGCTCAACGCCTGGCAGATGTGGAGCCAGGCGCTCGGTGAGCGCCTGTCAGCGCAGGCCGGTCCCGAGTTTGAGCACTATTACTTCACGCTGGAAGCGGCCATTGGCGGGCTGGGTATTTGCGTGGCACCGTGGCATCTGGTGCTTGACGATGTGCGCGCTGGCCGTTTACTGGCGCCACTTGGTTTTCAGGACAGCGGCAGCTGGTATGTCGCAAAAAGACGGACACCATCGAATTCATTACGGCTGAACAGATTTTGCGACTGGCTGCAGCAGCAGGCGCGTGAAACACCTTCACCCTAAAAAATGTCTGAATAATTGCCAGTATATAAATTGCCGACATTAATATTGACTTTATTGCAGACAATGAAGTAGACTTGATTTTTATATTTTCCATGAGTCATTTATGAAAACCTTGCCATCCCTGTGTTTTAGCCTTGGAATGCTCAGCCTTGTCAGTTTTCCAGTTCAGGCCGAAAAACCTGGAAACATCATTATTGGCGCCAGCCTGCCTTTGACGGGAATCAATGCAGCGGCGGGCCAGGAAGGGCTGGCCGTCATGAGGGTTTATTTCGACAGCGTGAATAAAGCTGGCGGTATTGACGGGCACATGCTGCAGCTTGAGACACTCGACGATCAGTCCAATCCTGCAAAATCAGCTGGAAATGCCCAGTCACTGATTGACAAAAAAGCGGTGGCTCTTTTCAATTGCTGGGGCACGTCAAGCTGCAATGCGATGCTGCCCGTTGCCACACAGGCAGGCGTGCCGCTGGTGGGGGGAATTGCGGGCGGCGGCCTGATGCGCCAGCAGACCGAGCAGCGTTTGGCGTTCAATGTCCGCGCCAGCACGCAGGCTGAAATTGCCCAGATGGTCAAGCAGATGGTGACAGTGGGACAAAACAACATTGCCGTGGTTTTTCAGAACGACTCTTTTGGCGAGAGTGGACAGGCAGCAGCCCATGATGCATTTAAAAAATACAATCTAAAACCCGCCGCAGAACTCCGGATAGATTCCGATGCTGGCAATGCGACTACGGTGATTGATACGCTAAAAAAGCTTCCTGGTCTGAATGGCATTATTTTGATTGCCGCCCCGGCGGCCACCATTTCGCTGATTTCTCAATCGCGTAAAACTGGACTTGAAACCCAGTTTTACAACCTGTCTGCCCAAGCCAGCAACATGGTTGTTCAGGGGCTTGGAAAATACACCTCTGGCGTCATTTTTACAACCCTGGTACCCAATCCCTGGAAAGAGGGGATTACTGTTGTGAAAGAATACCAGACTGTTTACCGCGCGGCGACCGGCAAGCAGGATTATTCTTACCTGGGAATGGAAGTGTTTATCAATGCCCGCGTTCTGGTCGATGGCTTGCGCCACAGCGTTCGAGGTTCCAGTAACGTGCCGCTTGTCAATGCTCTTGATACTATGGGTTTAAAAAATTACGGTCCTTTGTCCGTCCATTTCACGCCGGAGCACCATGAAGGCTCCTCTTATGTAGGAATCGCCATCATTAACAGCCGTGGGCGCTTCGTGGAATAAGGCGATTTTTCAAACCCGGCGGGCCACGGCGACATGACGCCGCCGGGCCTGCCGGTGCGGCTTACTGCAGCATTTCCAGCAGCGTGCGCGCCACGACTTTGGTGGCACGGCGCAAATCTTCCAGCACCAGATGTTCGTCGGCGCGTTTGGCATTGCTCTCGAACACCGTGCGCGGCCCGGCGCCGTAGATGGCTGCCGGGACGCCGGTCGCGCCAAACAGGCGCACATCGGTGTACAGCGGCG
>JAPLPS010000011.1 GCA_026400075.1 Polaromonas sp. | reverse complement strand
CGCGCTCAAACGCCACCGCGCCTACAAATCGCTGCCACCGTCCAGGCTGTTGCGCATCGCGGTGCGGGCCACGCTGTTGAGTGCGCGCTCCAGCACGCCCTGGTCGCTGATGACCTTGACGAAGCCCAGCGTCAGCAGGTGGTGCAGCACGCGGTTCGTCATCGAATGCTTGCGCCCGCCTTCGCTGGTAAACATGTACAGCGTGCGCTGCGGGCTGACCCACGACAGCTGCGCGCGCAGCCACTGCGTATCCACCAGCATTTCCACCCACGCGCCCACCTGCCATTCAAGCGCGGCTTCAGCGAGCGACGGCGCAGCCGCCGGGAGGGTCGGGACAGGGTGCTGCTCGGTGTCCCCGGAAATCGAGGCCTCCCAGTCCTCCATAAAACCCGAATGCTGGGCCTCGGCTGGCGCGAGCCAAGGCGATGCAGCCCCAGCGCGCCCATCGGGCTCAAACATGGCATCGAGCAACTGGCGCTTGCTGGTAACCGGCGCCGCAGGCGCTGCTACGGGCGCCCAGGAAGGCGTCTCGGTCGGAGCGCGCAGACCGGCTTGATGCAGCGTCATCAACTCGTTAAAAACGGCCTCGGCCTTCTCCATCGGGTAGTCAACCGAGACCAGGCCATCGCGCAGCGACTTGAGCAGACCGGGAATGAGCAAGAGCAGCCGCTGGCGCTGTCCGGCCGTCTGCGCCAGATCGACACTCCAGAGCAGATTGCTCGGCAGGCGGTTGAAAATGCCTTTTTGGGCTTCCTTGTCGCCCTCTTGAGCCAGCAGCCGCTCCTTGGCCATCACCTGCGCCCAGGGGCCGGTCAGAAAGGCGCCGATGACCGGGTTGCTCGCGCGCCAGTCGGGATGGCGCCGCAGGTCGGAGGCTATTTTTTCGGCCAGCAGGTTGCGCTGCTCGACCTGCAGCAGCGCCTGCACGGCACGCAGCTCGGCCTGGCGGTATTCGGGCGTGCTGCGCGCCTGCTGGCGCTCGAACTCCTGCAGCAGCGTGGCGAAATGCGGGGCATCGCAAGCATCCGCTTCCGTGAGCGAGAGCGCCATCATCCGCAGATTCTTCATGAAACCGGCAAAACCCGGCGCCGCCTCGCTGGCGTAAGCCAGACTGGTGCTGGTGATGGTGTCGAGCAGCTTGCGCGCCGGATGGGCTTTATCGCTGAAAAACCGGGTATCCGTCGTCGCCAGGCGCAAAAAGGCCGACTCGGCATTGGCAATGACCTGCGTGACCGGCTTGAGCAGGCGCTCGTCCTGAATGATCTGCTCAATCATCAGCCCGACCACCTCAACCGCCAGCGACTGGCCCAGGCTTCGCGATTCGGTCTTCAGATGGGCGCGCAGCTGCGCCACCGGCGGGGGCGGCGCTGGCCGCTCCTGGCTTTTTCGGCCTGCATCCAGCCCTTTTTCTTTCAGTTCGAGCAACACATCGAAGGCCGCAGGCAGCGTGGGCGAAAAATCGGTATTCCGCCCCTCGGGCAACAGCGGTGCAAAAGCAGCGCTTCGGTCCTTAAGCTCGTCATAGTTGCCCGCCAGCAAATGGTGCAGATGGTCCAGCGTGAGCAGCTTCTTGCGATTGGCCAGCGTCACCGCCTCGGCGGGGGCAATGCTCTCGGCTTGAACGGCCGTACGCGCTGCGAGTGAGTCCCGCTGCCCGCGCGCTTCAGAGGCGTAAACGGCTTTTCCAGTCAGGCTTTCAGGCGCCGAAATCACGCTGTAGGTGGCAGGCGCAACGCCTTGACTGACCAAAAAAGCGTCCATCGCCAGATACAGCGACTGCAGCCCATCGCCCATCAGCTGGGCACCTTCGGCCAGCAGGCAAAAGCGCACATCGCTGGCAATCGGCAGCGCCTCCAGCATCTTGAGCAGCGCCTGCAGCACGATTTCCGGGCGCAGCGGATTTCTGTCGGCCTTGACCATCTCAAAGCCCTGCAGCCTGCTCAGGCGGGCAGAAAACCCCGACAACGCAGCGCCGCAACTGAGCCTGACCACCTCCTGCAGGCGGGCGCGCTCCACGGCCTCCTGAACCTGGTGGTCGCCCATCAGCTCCAGATCATCAAACTTCAGCGTGGACAACGCGCGCAGAGGCTTGCCTATTGGCCGCGTCGGAATCAACTGCGCATCGTCGGCCATCGCCCGCTTGAGTTCAACGACGAAATCCTGCGCCATCACCATCCGGTTCCTCATCAGCACCACCACGGCGTGATTCACCGGGTGCCTTTCTGCTCCTGCGGAAATCGTCAGAGAGCGCGCAGACAAGGTGTCCAGCAGCTGGGCGCACCATTGCTGAATCAAGATGGCGGCCCGCTTGATGCCTTCGTCAAGACAGGCCTGATAAGCCGGATTGGAGTTTTGCAATGAAGTCGTCATGGTGTTTGCGGGTTAAACCTTCAGACAAGCGCCTGAAGCAACGGGGCAACGGTACACCAAAACAGGCAGAGGAAAAAACCACGTACAAGATTGCGCGCTGGTCCGCCCCGGCCAGGCGGCCAGGGCAAAGCGGGCATTCGCCTCAGGAAGCAGGCAGGCCCAGCGCCTTCCAGCCTGCATGGCCGAGCTTTTCCAGCGTCTTGATGTTTTCTTCAAAAATCGCCTCGGCCTGCGGAAAAGCTTCCACCGCCCGGTCGATGCTGGCCTCGCGCAGCAGGTGCAGCATGGCAAACGGCGCGCGGTTGGTGTAGTTGCCGATGTCGTCCAGCTCGGTGCCATCGAACTGGAACTTCGGGTGAAAACTGGCCAGCTGGACCACGCCTTCTAGCTCGTGCTCATCAACCACGCCCTCGGCGACTTCGAGGAAATCGTTGAAATCCAGAAAATCGTCGAACAGCGTCGGGTGAATCAAGAGCGTGGTGTCCAGCTCTTCGGGCGGCGTGGCCACCAGCAGGTCTAGCTCGCGATCCAGCTCTTCGAGCAGATCGTCCGCATGGCGCGCATGGCTGACCACCAGGCGCACCTGGTTTTTCACGTACACCGCTTTGGCAAACGGGCACAGGTTCAGCCCGATCACGGCTTTTTCAAGCCAGTGGCGGGTCTGCTGGATGACTTCTTCGTCGCTCATGCGCGCTCCTGCGTTTACTTCAAGGCCTTGAAGCGCATGCGCTTGGGCTTGGCGCCCTCTTCGCCCAGGCGCTTCTTCTTGTCGGCTTCGTACTCCTGGTAATTGCCGTCAAAAAACACCCACTGGCTGTCGCCTTCAGCGGCCAGAATGTGCGTGGCGATACGGTCGAGGAACCAGCGATCATGGCTGATCACCATCACCGAGCCGGCAAATTCCAGCAGCGCGTCTTCGAGAGCGCGCAGGGTTTCCACGTCCAGGTCGTTTGATGGCTCATCGAGCATCAGCACGTTGCCACCGGCAATCAAGGTCTTGGCCAGATGCAGGCGTCCGCGCTCACCGCCGGACAGGGTGCCGACGCGCTTTTGCTGGTCGCCGCCGTTGAAGTTGAAGCGCCCGCAATAAGCGCGGCTGGGCATCTGGAACTTGCCGACGTTCAGGATGTCCAGCCCGCCGGAGACATCTTCCCAGACGGTTTTTTCGTTGGCCAGATCGTCGCGGTGCTGATCGACGAAGGCCATGCGCACCGTCGAACCCTTGATGACTTCGCCGCTGTCCGGCTGCTCTTTGCCTGCAATCAGCTTGAACAACGTCGATTTACCGGCGCCGTTCGGGCCGATGATGCCGACGATGGCGCCCGCCGGAACGGTAAAGCTCAGGTTGTCAATCAAGACGCGGTCGCCAAAGGACTTGGTGACGTTGTGAAACTCGATGACCTGCGTGCCCAGACGCTCGGCCACGGGAATGAAAATCTCGTTGGTCTCGACGCGTTTCTGGTATTCGAAATCGGACAGTTCCTCGAAACGGGCCAGACGCGACTTGCTCTTGGCCTGGCGCGCTTTCGGGTTCTGGCGCGACCATTCGAGTTCCTTTTTCAGCGCTTTGGCGCGGGCTTCTTCGCCCTTTTGCTCCAGCGCCAGGCGGTCGCCCTTTTGCGTCAGCCAGGTGCTGTAGTTGCCCTTCCAGGGAATGCCCTGGCCACGGTCTAGCTCCAGAATCCACTCGGCCGCGTTGTCCAGGAAGTAGCGATCATGGGTGATGGCCACGACGGTGCCGGGGTAGCGTTGCAGGAACTGCTCCAGCCAATCGACCGATTCCGCGTCCAAGTGATTGGTCGGCTCGTCAAGCAGCAGCATGTCGGGCTTGGACAGCAGCATGCTGCACAGCGCGACGCGGCGCTTTTCACCGCCAGATAAAAGACCGATCTTGGCGTCCCAAGGCGGCAGGCGCAGCGCGTCGGCGGCGATTTCGAGCTGGTGCTCGGAGTCGGTGCCTGCGGTGGCGATGATGGCCTCTAGGCGCGCCTGCTCGGCGGCCAGCGCGTCAAAGTCGGCGTCTTCCTCGGCGTAGGCGGCATAGACCGCCTCCAACTGGGACTTGGCGGCAAACACCGCGCCCATACCGGCTTCGACGCTTTCGCGCACCGTGTGCTCGGGATCGAGCTTGGGTTCCTGCGGCAGGTAGCCGATGTTCAGGCCGGGCATCGGCGTGGCTTCGCCCTCGATTTCCTTGTCCAGACCGGCCATGATCTTGAGCAGCGTGGACTTGCCGGAGCCGTTGACACCCAGCACGCCGATCTTGGCGCCGGGGAAGAAACTCAGGGACACGTCCTTGAGAATCTGGCGTTTGGGCGGCACAATTTTGCCGACCCTGTTCATGGTGAATACGTACTGAGCCATCAGGATTACTTTGTAAAAAAGAACTAGGAATAAATTTTGCAGGCCCGCCGTTGCAAAACGCAATTACGGCGTGAATTCCCCGATTATCCCTCTTGCGCGGAAAACCCCGCGCCTGAAGGTGGGAGCAAGGCAAGGTTCCGTGCGACAATAGCCCCCTGTTGCAGGCTCCAGTTGCCTTCAACATTTGGGCACATCCCCGGCACTGGTCACGCTAGCTGCTGACGGTGTTTACAGCCCGACTTTCTGACCCCATCTGCCTATCACTGGCGGGTTGCCTTCAAACCAAGGCGCCCAACAGGCCGATCAAGAAGCGCCCCTGCGGCGCAACACCATGACATTTGAAGAATTGAATCTGGCCCCGGCCATTCTGAAGGCTGTGCTTGAGCAGGGCTATGACAGCCCGACGCCTATCCAGGCCCAGGCCATTCCTGCCGTGCTCGCTGGCAGCGACCTGCTCGGCGGCGCCCAGACTGGCACCGGCAAAACGGCCGCTTTCACGCTGCCGCTGCTGCAGCGCCTGCAAGCCGAGCCGCGCCTGACGAACCGACGCGGCGTCAACGCCGTGCGCGCCCTGATCATGACCCCGACCCGCGAACTCGCGGCCCAGGTCGAAGAAAGCGTTCGCACCTACGGCAAATACCTTGATCTGACCTCGATGGTCATGTTCGGCGGTGTCGGCATGGGCGCGCAGATTGAAAAACTGCGCCGTGGCGTCGATATTCTGGTGGCCACGCCCGGTCGCCTGCTCGATCACGCCAGCCAGGGCACGCTGGATCTGAGCCAGGTTCAAGTCCTGATCCTCGACGAAGCCGACCGCATGCTGGACATGGGCTTCATCCACGACATCAAGAAAGTGCTGGCACTGGTGCCCAAGCAGAAGCAGACGCTGCTGTTTTCCGCCACTTTCAGCGACGAAATCCGCGAACTGGCCAACGGCCTGCTGCGCAACCCCGTGTCCATCCAGGTCACGCCGCGCAACACCACCGTGCAGCGCATCACGCAGACCATTCACCCGGTCGGCCGCAGCAAGAAAAAAGCGCTGCTGACGCACATCATCAACGAGCACAACTGGAGCCAGGTGCTGGTGTTCACGCGCACCAAGTTCGGCGCCAACAACGTGGCCGAGCATTTGACCAAAGCCGGTATCCCCGCGATGGCGCTGCACGGCAACAAGAGCCAGACCGCCCGCACGCAAGCCCTGCAAGGCTTCAAGAACGGCGACATCCGCGCTTTGGTGGCGACTGACATTGCCGCACGCGGCATTGACATCGACGAGCTGCCGCACGTCGTCAACTACGAAATCCCGAACGTCAGCGAAGACTACGTTCACCGCATCGGCCGCACCGGCCGCGCCGGCAACAGCGGCCAGGCCGTCAGCCTGGTGTGTCTGGACGAAGAAGGCTTCATGCAGGACATCGAGCGCTTCACCAAACAAAACATCGAAAAAGTCTTTGTCACCGGCTTCGAAGCCGAGCCCGGCGAAAAAGCCGAGCCGCTGGCAATGGGCCGCCAGACCATCTGGGGTGGCCTGGGCAAGCCGCCAAGCCGCGACGTGATGCAGGCCGCCGCCAAGGCAGCCCGCTCGGAAATGATGACCCGCATCCGCGACACCAAGGGTGCCCAGCCCGCACGCAGCGGTGGCGGCGGTGGCGGTGAACGCAGCGCCAATGCAGGCGGTGGA
>JAPLPS010000255.1 GCA_026400075.1 Polaromonas sp. | reverse complement strand
CCCCGCAGCCACCTCGACCAAACCCTGAACCGCGCCCACAGCGACGTGGTGCTGATCGTCGATGACGTGCCCGACAACCTGGCGATGCTGCACGACGCGCTCGACGAGTCCGGCTACACCGTGCTCGTAGCCACCAGCGGCGAAGCGGCGCTCCAGCGCGCCCGCCAGGCGCTGCCCGACATCGTGCTGCTCGACGCGATGATGCCCGGCATGGACGGCTTTGAAGTCGCCCGCCAGCTCAAGGCGACGCCGCAAACCGCCCACATTCCGATCATTTTCATGACCGGCCTGACCGAAACCGAGCACCTGGAAGCGGCGCTGGCGGCGGGCGGCGTCGATTACGTCACCAAGCCAATTAAGCCCCGCGAAGTGATGGCGCGCATGGGCGTCCACCTGCAAGGCGCACGCCGCGCCCGGCAGGAAGCGCAGCAGGCCGGACAGGCGCGCAACGCCCTCGACGCCTTTGGCTACGCCAGCATCACCGTTCACATGGGCGCGCCGGGCAGCCCGAACGACGGCAGGCTGATCTGGCAAACCCCGCTGGCGCGCGAGCTGCTGCTGCGCTACTACGGCACCTCGGCGCCGCAAACGCCCGAGCCGGTTTTAAACTGGCTGCGCCGCCACCTGTTAGATGCCAAGCAGCACATCGAGCCGCCGCGCCTGGCGGTGGAACTCGGCCCGCGCCGCCTGACCTTCCGGCTGCACCAGCAAACCGGCGACAGCGACGCCAGCGGCGAAGACGGCGGCAGCGGCGGCAGCGACTGGCTGATCGTGATGCGCGAAATCTCCGACGACGCCGTGCTCGAAACGATGAGCCTGAGCTTCAGACTCACCGCCAGAGAAGCCGAAGTGCTGTACTGGGTGGTCAAAGGCAAGATCAACCGCGACATCGCAGGCATCCTCGGCGCCAGCCCGGCCACGGTGAAAAAGCATCTGGAGCGGGTCTATGCCAAGCTGGGCGTGGAAACCCGCACCGCAGCGGCGGGCATGGCGGTGAACTGCATCCGCCAGTTTCATCCGCAGTTTGAGTGTTGAGGGGCGCGGCAACTACTTTTTCCGCCACAGGATGGGAGATAAAATAACCTACTTGCCAAAATAAACCAATTAGGTTAACCTTCTGCCCAATGGAAAAGAATACGCCGCATTGCCCGCTCGCTGTCGTCAAGACGCTGATCCACGCAGGCGCCCTGCGCACAACACGCACTGCCCGCGAAGGCGCTGTTGCTCTGGGTTTTGATCTTGATGGCGTGATCGGCGTTGTGCTGGCGCTGACCAAAGCCGACTTTTACAAGAGCATGACCACTCATGACGACCATCGGGTTTGGCAGGATGTGTACCGCCCGCATACCGCCGCTGGCGAGGTGTACCTCAAGCTCACCGTTATCGAGGATGTGCTGATTGTGTCTTTCAAGGATCTATGAACATGAAAAACTGCCCAAGCTGCGGCGCGGCCGCGATGGTCCACGACACCCGCGACCTGCCCTACACCTACAAAGGTGAAACCACCACGCTGCCCGCCGTGACGGGCGACTTTTGCACGGCCTGCGATGAATCCGTTCTGGATGCGGCACAGTCCCGGCGTAGCATGCAGATGATGCTGGCGTTCACCAAGCAGGTGAACGCGGCCATCGTGGACCCCGCCTTCATCACCAGCGTGCGCAAGAAACTGGAACTGGACCAGCGCGAAGCGGCAGAGCTGTTTGGCGGCGGTGTGAACGCCTTTTCGCGCTACGAAAACGGCAAGACCAAGCCGCCGCTGGCCCTAGTCAAACTGCTCAAGGTGCTGGACCGGCATCCTGACTTGCTGGCGGAGGTGAGATCAAGTTGAAAATGCGATTAATTAGAATCTGACCTTAATTGCGCTAATTGCGCAAAATCCAAAATCCACAGGCCACAGTCCCAGCGCTTCAGAAGCAAGAGCTGAGGTACCTGTAAAGGCTTCTTGTTAAGCGAAAGCGATAAGCATGGCTAGGATGTAACTGAGTCATCCGCCGGATTGCTGGGCGGTTCTTCTGCCTGCAGTGGTTCGGACGCAACGTGATCCACCCCTGTGACAGCGGCAGCCTCCTCAATGGCAATTCGCTCCTCTCGCGTTGCTAACTGCACCTTTGACACAAACGGATATCCGTATATGGCCTCGTAAACGTCGTGAAATTTAGGCTCTTCGCGAAGGTCTCTAAATAGGGGCCAAGAATGGTATGCGCTCTCTTCAACCAGCTGACCTTTAGGTCCGATGCCTTTTATTATTTGACAAGCCTCATCGGTTCGTCCGAAGAGAACTGACTCTGCGAGTCGGAACTCTGGAATAGAGGCGGACCAGTCATGTGCCAAGAGCGCCTTCTTCATTTCATCGGTTTTGTTCCGGTGCTTGAGCGCAATCGCGTAGTTTACAATCGCCATTCGTTTATATAGATCGCTGAACAGGCTTTTTTGATGTGCGAAAAACTCGCCAGCGATTTCTGCGCGCTCCCAATGTTCTTGGCTCAACGCTTCGTAAACTAAGCCATTCAGATGTTTGTCCGCTGTCTCAAGATCTTGGGGTAAGACCTTCCTCCACAGCGTTTGACCCAGCTTCAACCCTACCTCATGCATAAGCTCGCATGTGCGGAAAAAATAATCACCTCCAAGACTCAGTTTGGTACCGACAGCCGGCAGTTTTGCGGATGGATATCCCTCCCTCAGGCAAACTGCTCGGTACTGTTCACTCACCACGCCGCCACAGTGGGTAAGTAGATTGCGCCGTTGCGCAGCCTCAACGAAATCAGGCCATCTATCAAATTTCCGCAAAACAATTCCGAAAGTGGTTTCTAGATAGTCCACCCTGAATAATTCAGTTTTCCATACCCGGTTGCGCTAATTGCCTCAGCAGGCCGCGCCGGATGCGCAAATCCGCAGTTGCCTGAGCAGCAAGCGGATGTTGTGACCGGCCCCGCACAGCACTGCATGCACGGCGTCACCCAGAGCGCCCTTGAGCGGATTTCGGTCCAGCCGCCCGTCCATTTTCATGTGCCCAATCGTGGGTTCAATCGCGCTTCGGCGTTTGATCATGGCCTTGAGGGTCGGGGTGATGCCCCGACGCTGGCCCGAGCGCAAAATCTGCACCCCCTCGACCTGCGCGCCCTGGTAGCCCTTGTCCACAATGACGGTTTTCGGGTCGTGATTGGTCAGGATGCTGACCTGCTCTATCGTCTCCGCCAGCGTGTGCCCGTCGTAGGGGTTGCCCGGCATGCTCCTGCAGCCCACCACCAGGCCTTCCTTGAGCGTGGTGGCAATCGTCACCTTGACGCCGAATTCGTAGGGAATTCGGTTTTTTCCCTTGGCGATGCACTCGACTTCAGGCGCGTGCAGCGCATAGAGTTTGTTCCTGTCCTTGGTTTTTTGCGTGAGGATGCGCCCGGCGCGCTGCAGCAGCTCCCTGGCCTGGGACTGCGCCTGCTGGGGCAATTGGTCAAGCTGGCGGGCAACTTCGCGGTACACGCGGCCCACCCGGCTTGTGAGCGCCTTGAGCGCTTTGCGCATGCGCTTGAACTGCCGGGCGTGGGCGTAGCGCCCGATCTGGGCCGCCAGGCGCGGCGCCTCCCGGTTGTAGTTCTGGCGCAGCGCGATGCCCTGGCTCTGGGCCAGCCTGACCAGGTGCTGGCGAGCCTTGTCCAGCAGGCGACTGTCGCTGGGATACGCAATGGCTTTGGGCATCACAGTGGTATCGACAATGACCCGGTTCAGGCTGGCCTTTTTGATCAGCCCGGCCGCACGGGCCGCCTCGATGGTGACTGCCAGCAAGATTTCCACGCCTTCTTCGCCGATGCGCTTTCTCCAGCGCGTCAGGCTGGACGGATCAATCGGCAATTCGGTCTGCAGGGTGCTTTCACCGCAAAAGTACTGCCAGTAGGGATTTTCCAGCCAGGTGGCCACAACGGCTTCATCGGAGGCGTCGTTGGCGTGCTGCAGGTACAGCAGGCCCGCGACGAGGCGCGGACTCAACGCGGGGCGCCCCCGGCTTGACGTGAAGTGCGCGCCAAAACTGCGTTCAATCTCGTCCCAGTTGATCAGCTCGGCCAGGCGAACCAGCGGATGGCTCATCTTGAGCTGCTCGTCCAGGCGGGGGCGGGGCAACTCGCCCGTCTGGGGTATGCACGGTCTCGGTCCCATCAAAACCTCCTCAGAATTTGCAAGAAATCAAATGGACGCATTTTCATTTCCTGCAATTTGAGTGCCCAGGTTCAGGAAAATTCCCTTTAAATATCAATGAGTTAGGAATTTTTCAGGGCGGACTAGATAGTCGAATTGTTCGGTGTAGCTTTTGCGTCGGAATGTCTCGATCTCCTCATCAAGCACTGAGGCCTTTAGCATCTCGAGAGAGCTTGCTGCCAGCACAGTTGATAGAGGTACTGTCCGATTTAACCTATCGAAAAGAGCTGGCTTTTTGAGGTGCAATGCACTGATAAGCTCACCGGTGAAAACGTCGAATGAGCTAAACATACTGACGAATAAGCTATTCTCTAACAGCAGTGGTAACCTTGAATACTGAAGTCGTTTGGCCTTTGGTATATTCGCCAAGGCAAGCTTTAATCCGTGTGCTCGATTACCTGGGTCTGTCTCGGCCATAAGTGATTCGGCGTGATCGAACCCAGCTTTCATGTCCGCCGCCTGTGCATCGATAATTTTGAAAGCGGCTGGGATAAATGCGCGAGCCGCGAATTGGATGTCCCGCGTGCTGTGCAAGTAGCGGTCTATTGCGTCCGCGACCGGATGCGGCGGTGCAGGTGTATCCGGCTGAATCTCGGAAATGGGAGCAAGAGCATTCGTGTCAGCATTTGATTGATCGGTCATAATATTTTTTAAAATTTACCTGTCCATGTAACACGGGAGCTATAAATGCAAAGCACACATAATAGCGTTGTTTGTTACAGTTGTCACTTTCCGTTTGGTGAGGCGTGTGCCTGAGATTGGGAGCGCCAACTGCCGAACTCAATTGGCTTCCTGCCGCATGCTCGAACCAGGGACACGGGGCGGCGATTACGCGAATGATTGTTGAGGGAACCATTCAGCAAGCCACGGCGGGCCTATTGCAGGAAAGCAATTGAATTTTCAGAAAGCTGCTGCTCGCTAAGGAAATGTTGCAAAGCAGAAATTCCCAAAATTTATTTTTCCAAAATTTCCCATTGCCAATGGGGCCGTGCCTTCCACGATGCCCACCCATACGCCACACGGCGTATTCCCCAACCGCGCGTGCTTCCCTAAAGTCACCCCATCGCAGCGCAACAGGCCGCTTCCCCCGGCCCGGTTGCCGCGAAATGGCCACTTTCACCCCAGGAGAAGCACTCATGCAACGTCGATTCACTCTCAAGGCGCTCAGCGCCGCCGTCGCCCTGACCACCCTGTCCGCGCTGCCTGCGCATGCCGCCGACACCATCAAGGTGGGCGTGCTGCACAGCCTGTCCGGCACGATGGCCATTTCCGAAACCGTGCTGAAAGACACCGTCTTGATGGCGATTGACGAGATCAACGCCAAGGGCGGCGTGCTCGGCAAGAAGCTGGAACCCGTCATCGTCGATCCGGCTTCCAATTGGCCGCTGTTTGCTGAAAAGACCAAGCAGCTGCTCGGCCAGGACAAGGTTTCCGTCATCTTCGGCTGCTGGACTTCGGTGTCGCGCAAGTCGGTGCTGCCTGTCGTTGAAGAAATGAACGGCCTGCTGTTCTACCCGGTGCAGTACGAGGGCGAAGAGCTGTCGAAAAACGTGTTCTACACCGGCGCGGCGCCGAACCAGCAGGCGATTCCTGCCGTCGATTACTTGATGAGCAAAGCGGGCGGCGGCGCCAAGCGTTTTGTGCTGCTGGGCACCGACTACGTGTACCCGCGCACCACGAACAAAATCCTGCGCGCCTACCTGAAATCCAAAGGCGTGGCGGACAAGGACATCGACGAAAAATACACCCCGTTTGGCCATTCCGACTACCAGACCATCGTCGCTGACGTGAAAAAGTTCTCGCAGGGCGGCAAGACGGCGGTGGTTTCGACCATCAACGGCGACTCGAATGTGCCTTTCTACAAGGAACTGGGCAACGCGGGCCTGAAGGCCAAGGACGTTCCCGTCGTCGCTTTCTCGGTCGGTGAAGAAGAACTGCGCGGCGTGGACACGAAACCGCTGGTCGGCCACCTGGCCGCCTGGAACTACTTCATGTCGATCAAGAACCCGACCAACACCGAGTTCACGAACAAGTGGGCCGCCTACGCCAAGGCCAAGGGCATCGCCGGTCACAAGGACAAGCCGCTGACCAACGACCCGATGGAAGCGACTTACATCGGCATCAACATGTGGAAGCAGGCGGTTGAAAAAGCCAAGTCCACCGACACCGACAAGGTGATTGCCGCGATGGCTGGCCAGACCTTCAAGGCGCCAAGCGGCATCGTCAGCAAGATGGACGAGAAAAACCACCACCTGCACAAGTCGGTGTTCATCGGCGAGATCAAGGCGGACGGCCAGTTCAACGTGGTGTGGAAGACGCCCGGCCCGGTCAAGGCCATGCCGTGGAGCCCGTACATCCCCGGCAACGACAAAAAGCCTGACGAGCCGGTGAAGGCCAGCGTCGCTGCCAAGTAAGCCACCAAGGAAATTGCAGTCTGGGCGCCGCGCCATGCGGCGTGCCGCGCCCAACCTACAGGTTCTTCAGATGTCTATTCAAAAAATACTTTTACTGGCGACGCTTTTTATCGCGGCCCACGCCCACGCACTGACCGCCGAAGAAGCCCGCGCCATCGCCCTCGGC
Source organism: Polaromonas sp. (assembly GCA_026400075.1). GTDB lineage: Bacteria > Pseudomonadota > Gammaproteobacteria > Burkholderiales > Burkholderiaceae_C > Polaromonas. The sequence goes on along the minus strand of JAPLPS010000255.1, from coordinate 1,162 downwards.
GAAGCCGACGCCCGCGTCGAGGCGCTGAACAAAGCCGCCGTCAGCGCCGACGACAAGACCGTCGCCTTCATCCAGGCTCTAGCAGACGATGCCGTCAAAACCAGCGCCAGCCAGCTGTTCGTCGTCAAGGACGGCAAGGCGTTTGATCCGGTCAGCGGCGCAGAAAAACCCCTGCCCGCCGACGCCGAAGACGTGATCAACCCGAATCTGGTGCGCAGCGAGCTCGACAACGCGCTGGCCGCGCTCAAGCTGCTGTCCAAAGACGAAACCCAGCGCCGCGAAGCGCTGAAAACGCTGGCCGGGGAGAGCGACGAAGCGCGCCTGCCGCTGATTGAAAAAGCCTGGGCTCTTGAAACCGTCCCGGCGCTGAAAAGCCAGCTGGAACTGATGCGCGCCACCATCTTGCTCGGCAGCAGCGACAAGGCCAAACGGCTGGAAGCGACGGCGCTGCTGGCCGCCAGCAACAACCCGGCCACCAAAACCGCCTTGATCGAGCGCCTGGCCAGCGAGCCGGACGCCGATGTCAAAGTCGCGCTGAAAGCGGCGCTGGCCAAGGTCGAAGCCTCGCTGGCCTGGGGCGACAAGCTGGGCGCGATTTTCAGCGGCATCAGCCTGGGCAGCATCTTGCTGCTGGTGGCGCTGGGTCTGGCGATTACCTACGGGCTGATGGGCGTCATCAACATGGCGCACGGCGAGCTGATGATGATTGGCGCTTACGCCACTTATGTGGTGCAGGGCTTGTTCCAGAAATACCTGCCGGGCGCGTTTGACTGGTATTTGTTAGCGGCGGTGCCGGTGGCTTTCATGGCTGCGGCACTGGTGGGCGCGGCGCTGGAGCGCGGCGTGATTCGCTTTTTATATGGCCGTCCGCTGGAAACGCTGCTGGCGACGTGGGGCATCAGCCTGATGCTGCAGCAGGCGGTGCGGACTATCTTTGGCGCGCAAAACGTCGGCGTGGAAAACCCGGTCTGGATGAGCGGCGGCGTGCAGGTGCTGGGCAATTTGTCGCTGCCGTACAACCGGTTGGTCATCATCGGCTTTGCGGTGGCGGTGATGCTGGGCATGGCCTGGTTGATCAGCAAAACGCGGCTCGGCCTGTTTGTGCGCGGCGTGACGCAAAACCGCCCGATTGCGTCCTGCATGGGCGTCAACACCGCCCGCA
>JAPLPS010000269.1 GCA_026400075.1 Polaromonas sp. | reverse complement strand
CATGACCGAAGGCCCGCTGGGCGGCGCGGCGTTCAACAACGAGTTCGGCCGGCCGAATCTGGCGGGCTACTTCCGTGTGTTCGAGCAGGACGTGGCGGGCGTCAAGCGCGGCTACCACAAGCCGATCATGATCGCCGGCGGCCTGGGCACCATCGCTGACAGCCAGACGCACAAGCTGCCGTTCGGCGCCGGCACGCTGCTGATCCAGCTGGGTGGGCCGGGCATGCGCATCGGCATGGGCGGCGGCGCCGCGTCGTCGATGGCGGCGGGCACCAACACCGCCTCGCTCGACTTCGACTCGGTCCAGCGCGGCAACCCCGAGATCCAGCGCCGCGCGCAGGAGGTCATCAGCCACTGCTATGCGCTCGGTGCTAGCAACCCGATCGTGGCGATCCACGACGTGGGCGCGGGTGGCATCAGCAATGCGTTCCCCGAACTGGTGGACGGTGCGGGCAAGGGCGCGACCTTCGACATCCGCAAGGTGCCGCTGGAAGAGACCGGCCTGGCCCCGAAGGAAATCTGGTGCAACGAGAGCCAGGAGCGCTACGTCATGGCGGTGACGCCGGAGGCGCTGCCGCTGTTCGACGAGATGTGCCGCCGCGAGCGCGCGCCGTATGCGGTGGTCGGCATCGCCACCGATGACCGCGAGCTGGTTCTGGAAGAAGGTCCGCATGGCGAGCGCCCGATCGACATGCCGATGGACGTGCTGCTCGGCAAGCCGCCGAAGGTGCACCGCGACGTCACCCGCGTCGCGCGGACCGAAGCGCCGCTGAACCTGACCGGCGTGCAGCTCGACGAGGTGGCGTTCAGCGTGCTGCGCCACCCGACGGTGGCCTCCAAGCGCTTCCTGATCACCATCGGCGACCGCACCGTGGGCGGCATGAGCCACCGCGACCAGATGGTCGGTCCGTGGCAAGTGCCGGTGGCGGACTGCGCCGTGACGCTGGCCGACTACAGCGGCTTCCGCGGCGAGGCGATGGCGATGGGCGAGCGCACGCGGGCCGCATGGCGGTGGCCGAGGCGATCACCAACCTGCTGGCCGCGCCGTTCGAGCTGTCGCGCGTCAAGCTGTCGGCGAACTGGATGGCGGCGTGTGGCGAGCCGGGCGAAGACGCCGCGCTGTACGAGACGGTCAAGGCCGTCGGCATGGAACTCTGCCCGGCGCTCGGCGTGGGCATCCCGGTCGGCAAGGATTCGCTGTCGATGCGCACCAAGTGGAGCGATGACGGGCAGTCGAAGCAGGTCGTCGCACCCGTGTCGCTGATCGTCACCGCGTTCGTGACGCTGGACGACGTGCGCGGCACGCTGACGCCGCAACTGAAGACCGACACGCCCGCCGGCCTCGACACCTCGCTGATCCTGATCGACCTTGGCAACGGCAAGAACCGCATGGGCGGCTCGATGCTGGCGCAGGTGATCGGCCAGTTCGGCCATGAAGTGCCGGATGTGGACGACCCGAAAGACCTGGTCAATCTGGTGGGCGCCATCAACGCGCTGCGCGCCCACGGCCACATCCTGGCCTACCACGACCGCAGCGACGGCGGCCTGTTCGCGACGGCCTGCGAGATGGCTTTTGCCGGTCACGTTGGCGTGTCGCTGAACATTGACATGCTGCTGCTGGAAGGCGACGGCATCAGCGACAGCCGCATGGACGCGGGCGACACCAAGAACTGGGCCACGCAAGTGAGCGCCCGCCGCGAGGAGCTGACGCTGAAAGCGCTGTTCAACGAAGAGCTGGGCGCGGTGATTCAGGTGCGCACCGTCATCCGCAACGAAGTGATGCAGACGCTGCGCGAACACGGCCTGTCGAAATTTAGCCACTTTGTCGGCAAGACGCGCCCGCAGCATGCGTCGCTGGAAGTCGGCAAGGGCGAAGTGCAGGTCTGGCGCGACACCAAAGCGGTGTTCAAGGCCAGCCTGTCCGACCTGCACCAGGTCTGGGACGCTGTCAGCTGGAAAATCTGCCAGCAGCGCGACAACCCGGCCTGCGCCGACGCCGAACATGCTGCAGCGGGCAAGCCAAGCGACCCCGGCCTGCACATTTTTTTGCCGCCAACCCTGCGCGACATCAGCGCCCCGGCTTTGCTGCTGTCGCGCCCGAAAGTGGCCGTGCTGCGCGAGCAGGGCGTCAATTCGCATGTGGAAATGGCCTACGCCTTCACGCAAGCCGGTTTTGAAGCCATCGACGTTCACATGACCGACCTGCAAACCGGCCGCGCACGACTGGCCGACTTTGCGGGCGTGGTGGCTTGCGGCGGCTTCAGCTACGGCGACACGCTGGGCGCGGGCATTGGCTGGGCGCGCTCCATCACTTTTAACCCAGTGCTGGCCGAGCAATTTAAAGCCTTCTTTGGCCGCACCGACACTTTCGGCCTGGGCGTGTGCAACGGCTGCCAGATGTTTGCCGAGCTGGCCGACATCATCCCCGGCGCGCAGGCCTGGCCGCGCTTTACCACCAACCAGAGCGAGCGTTTCGAGGCGCGCCTGTCAATGGTCGAAGTGCTGGAGTCGCCCAGCCTGTTCTTTGCGGGCATGGCCGGAGCGCGCCTGCCGATTGCCGTGGCGCACGGCGAGGGCTACGCCAACTTTGCCCACCGGGGCGACGCAAGCACCGCGCTGGCCGCGATGCGCTTCGTCGATAACCACGGCCAGCCGACCGAAGACTACCCGTTAAACCCGAACGGCAGCGCAGGCGGCCTGACGGCGGTCACGACAGCCGACGGGCGCTTCACCGCGATGATGCCGCACCCCGAGCGCGTGTTCCGCAATGTGCAAATGAGCTGGAACGGCGGCGACGTGAATGAACTCAGCCCGTGGATGCAGCTGTGGCGCACTGCGCGTAAGTGGGTGGGGTGATTCTCGGAGTGAGTTGGTGAAATAACAAAAGCCGCTGTCGTTTGATAGCGGCTTTTTTATTGAATATAGGCTTCTGCCAGAAGTTGAGTTAATGCATGCAAAATTAAAATGGCAGATCAGGATCGAAAAAACAAGTAAAAATAGAGTTTTCGATTTTTATCTTAACAAAGTCTTCGTTGTGTTCAATTATTTCAAATTCACCATAGTGTGCTTGTCGATGATGATTGGCACACAAAACAATTATATTCTTTGAAACATCTAGGCCGTGATTGGATAAGTGTTCTAGATGATGGCATTCAGAATAATTTTCACCATTTGTGGTTTTGAAGCTGTATCCACATATTTGACACTTATTGCCTCGTAGTTTTTTGATGAGATTTGTTAACTCTTTGTCTCTTTCATAAATGTTTACAATTGCTTCTGTTGATTCTGGTGGTGCTAGTAAATTTTTATCGTCAATATTTTGAATCTTATTTTTAATTTTCTCGTATATTGATTTTTCTGCCGGTTTTTGTATGAGTGGTAATTCAAAATTAAAAGGAATTTGATTTTCTGTTTCAGCTTTTAATCTTCTGAGGCCAAATGAGAGGGCTTGAGAGTCTGAGTAAAAACCAATGCTAATTCTAGGGTCGTCAAGTCGATCACTTTTTATTTCTTCAAAAATCTCTTCTAAAGAAACTTTTACTCTTTCTGGCCAAAATCCAGATGCATTTATTTCAATCTGCTCTTTGTGTTTTCCATTGATTATTTTGGTTAAAATAAGTTTGTTGTTGTAAAAATAAAATTCGAGTTGATTTGTTTCGTAGAAATCAAGTTTTTCAAAAAGATGCTGAGTCGCATTTTTGAATGCATCTGTTGATACAAATATATGGCAGTCGGGCACTATTTTTCGATTCATGATGTGTTGTAATATTGTTTGATGTTTTGCAGTAAAGAATTTTACTATTGCTATTCTTTTGTATTTTTAATATGAGTTGATGCTTCAAGCCATCCTGAAAATAATCAAATGGCTGTTCGCCTCCAGCAGCAGGGCGACGCCATACAGCACCGCGCCCATGATTGCAGCAAACGGAATAAACCCCGCCTTGTGACTAAAAAAGCCAATCCATTCCAGCGCCAGCAGCAGGCCAAAGAAACACATAATCGTTCCAATGACCTTCAGGTCAAAGAAAAAATAACCCGTGATGGCCGCAATCAGCGTGAGCAGGAACAGGCAAAAATAAGCGGCCAGTGACGTGCCTTTTTGGCGGAAGGGTGAGGCGCCGATCAGAAAACCCACGCCCAAAGCAATGCTTGCGTAATATTCGATGCCTGCCGCAAAAACCGATGCCTGTGGTGGCAGGCCGCCGCTGATCTTGAGTCCGGCGTAGCTGCCGAGCACCAGCAGGTGGCCGAGGATGACGGCGGCCATGCGGTCTTTGGCAAAAAACAGCGTCAGCAGGCCGGGGGCGTAGCAGACGCCGAAACTGAAGACGCCCGACAGGAACATGGCCGCGATAAATCCCAGCAGGGAGGAGCCGTTGAAAATCGCCAGGCTGCCGAAATAGAGCGTGCCAGCGGCGCAGGCCAGCACATTCAGCGGAACGCCTTTTTGGGCCAGGCTTTCCATGAAGGCTTGCAGACGCGGCAGGCTGGAAACAATCCACGCCAGCAGCACCAGGTTGCTGAAGGCGCCAAAAAGCCGCAGGTAATAGGCGTCGGTCGCCAGGAAATTGCCGCTCCAGAAGGTGCCGTACACACTCGCCAACAGCAGTGCGGCCTGATAAACCGGCGTCGGCACCAGCAAAATAAGGGTTTTAAGCCGGTGCCCCAGCTTGGCAATCGCCCCGGAAAAAGCCACCAGCAGCAGCAATACTGCCACCACCTTGAAGAAATTCACCCAAGAGACGTAGCGTTCCCACAAGCTGGGTGAATCCGGGCTCTGGCCCTTCGCCACGGGCGCATTGACGGCCTTCGGATCGACGTATTTGAGCCGCGCTTCCTGCGCCATTTTGTCGCTGAGAAAGCCGTCCTGCTGCATTTGCTGCAGCAGTTCGAGCCGGATGTCGGCGGTGGTTTTGTCCTGCGGCGCGGTTTGCGCGAGGGCTGTTGCGCCAAAGAAAATCAGCGCCAGCAGCAGTGCCGCGCTGCGGGCCAGGGATTGGAGGCGTTTGAGCATGCTTGTTTTTGAAGTTCAATAACAAGCTCCAATGTATCTCTTTGAAACCGCGCCGCCTCGCAGGCGCTCATTTTTCGCTTAGCTGACGCCGCTGGACTGGCGCATCAGCGTGCTTTTGCCAAACAGGCTTTCAATCAAATCGACGGCCAGTTCGGCGGTCTGG
>JAPLPS010000118.1 GCA_026400075.1 Polaromonas sp. | reverse complement strand
GTGCTGGCCGAAGGCCTGGCCACCGCCGAAGACATCGACGCAGGCATGAAGCTGGGCTGCAACCAGCCGATTGGCCCGCTGGCGCTGGCCGACATGATCGGCCTGGACGTGTGCCTGGCGGTGATGGAGGTTTATTTGAGCGAGTACGGCGACAGCAAATACCGCCCTTGCCCGCTGCTGAAAGAAATGGTCGCTGCGGGCCGTTTGGGCCGCAAGACGGGCCACGGGATTTACAAGTATTGAGCGCGTAGCCCGCGTCAGTGCAAGGCCGCCAGCGCCGCCTCGGGGGCTCGGTCTAGCACCTTGAGCAGCGCCTTGGCGGCGCCGGTCGGGCAGCGTTTGCCCTGCTCCCAGTTGCGGATGGTTTCCAGCGACACCTCGATCCGCTGTGAAAACTCCGCCTGACTCAGCCCCAGGCGTTTTCTGACCCGGCGGGCGAACTTGGCGGCATCCTGCACGGCCTCCATGTCATCAGCGGCCCGGTGGGCGGCAATGTCAGCTTCTGCCGCCGCATCCACCCGCGCCGGGTCGATACGCCCCACGGCCAGCGAGGCCGGGACGGCCGGATCAATCATCATGCGTACTGTCTTCATAGTGACGAACCTCTCGTTTGCCGTTCGCTCCGGCGATTTCAGTCCCGAAAAATCTGGAAAACTCCAATCTTATCAACTAGTTAAGATTTGTTTAGAGTGGATGAATTATTCTATAAAATACTATTTTATAAACAAATAAAAAATTTCAACAAATCTAAAAAACCTTGTTAGAATAATCACTATCAAAAAAAATTTACGAAAGATTAAAATTATGAAAAAATACATTATGTATCTTGCTTCAATTTTTGGATTTATTTCAATTATTATGCTTTTAAACTCTTGGTTTATTATGAAAACAGCGGCAGCATTAACAACCCCAGAAATACTACCTCATTTAATTAATGGCGCCGATGATTTTAATTTTTATGGGATTGTTGCAGGTGTAATTTCTTCGTTATTACTTGTATTTGGTGCCAGTATAGATGCATCCAATTTAGAAGAAAATTAACATCCACCCTCACCGCATAAACCCCATCGCCCGCCCCTCCCTCACCTCGGGCTTAATGCGGTGTTCAGCTTCCAGCTGGGCCAGAAACTCCTCCGCCGATAACTCCGCCTCCAGAATCACGCCCTGGCGCTTGACCGCCGCAAAATCACCCGGACACAGCTGCGTCAACAAAGCCAGCCCCTTCTGAAACGAAGCCGTCAGCAACGAAGCATCCCCGGCCAGCGCCTCGGTGACAAACATGGTTTCGCGCTGCGCGCCAGTCAGCGGCATGAACTTGATCTTGAAGGTAAAACGCCGCAGCGCCGCCTGATCCAGACTGTCCAGCAAATTCGTCGTGCAGATAAAAATCCCGTTGTAGCGCTCCATGCCCTGCAGCATTTCGTTGACTTCCGTCACCTCGTAGCTGCGCTGGGCACCGCGCCGGTCACGCAGAAAGCTGTCGGCCTCGTCGAGCAGCAGCACGGCTTTTTCCGCCTCGGCTTCGCGGAACATCGCGGCCATTTGCTGCTCGGTTTCGCCGACGTATTTGCTCATCAGGTCGCTGGCTTGTTTGATCAGCAGCGGCTGCTCCAGCGCCTGAGCGATGTGCTCGGCCAGCGCGGTTTTGCCGGTGCCGGGCGGGCCGTAAAAACACAGGCTGCCGTGGCCCCGGCTTTTCAGCGCCTGCACGATGCGGGCAATCTCAAAGCGCGACTCGACGTTGAGCATGTCCAAGTCGTAGCTGGTCACGTTGCGACGGCCTGACGCCTGCGCCTTGTTGCCCAGCGCCACGTCGGCGTTTTTCAGCTGGCGCTCAATCAGCGACTCCCGCAGCGCTGCGGCGGCCTCCGCCCCGCTTTGCGGCTCGCCAGCGAGCCGGGCAAAGCGCACCGCCGAGCGGATTTGCGCTGGCGTCAGCCCCTTGCGGGCGGTGAGCTTGGCAACAAAGGCTTCGCTGAGCTGCACGCCTTCGAGCGCCCGGCGGATGATGCCTTCGCGCGCGCCGGGCGGCGGTGAGCGCAGCTCCAGGTGGTAGGCAAAGCGGCGCCGGAACGCCGGGTCGATCTGCTCGATGCGGTTCGTCACCCACAGCGTCGGCACGGCGTTGGACTCCAAAATCTGGTTCACCCAGGCTTTGCCGCTGACAGAGCCGCTGGCGGGCGCGGCGAGCTGCTCGGAGCGCGCCATCAGCTGCGCCGCTTCGCTGGAAATCGGCGGGAACACGTCTTCGACCTCGTCAAACAGCAGCGCCGACTGCATGCTGCCTTTTAAAAACACCTGGGCGATTTGCAGCGAGCGGTAGCGGTCGCGCCCGCTGAGCGAATGGCCATCGCGGTCGGCGTACTCGACTTCAAACAGGTCTAACCCGGCGGCCTGCGCCACCACCTTGGCCAGTTCCGTCTTGCCGGTGCCGGGCGGGCCGTAGAGCAGCACATTCACGCCCGCCTCTTTGGCGGCGACGGCCTGGCGCAGCAGCGCCACCAGCACCTGCGCGTCGTCCTGCACAAAAGCAAAATCGCTCAGCCCCAGCACACTGCGCGGCGCGGGCCGGGTGAACACCGCCATCAACTCGCTGCGGTCGCGGTACTTGCGCATCAGCACCGGCGGCAGGCGCTCGCTGACTTTCATCAGGTCGGCCAGGTCGGTGATGTTGTGCTCGGAAATCAGGTTTTCGACCATGCCGATGCGCTCCAGGCGCGAGCCGGGGCGCAGCGCTTCGGCAACTTCCGGCGCTTTCACGCCCGCCACCTCGGCGATGGCGGCGTAGGCTTCGGGCGCGTTGTTGACCTTGAATTCGACCAGCAGCGAGCGCAGGTCGCGCTGGTAGCGCGCCAGCGTGCCGTAGAGCAGCAGCGCGCGCTCGGCGCGGTTCAGCTGCAGCAGGCTGGCGAGGGCGTCGATGTTTTTTTCGACCAGCGTCGATTGCTTTTTCAGCGCGTGGCTGAGCCAGTCGCCGGTGGCGCTCAGGACTGACAGCAAATCCTTGGGCTGGTCTTTGGCGTGCTCGTCGAGGTAGAAAAAAACCGTGCCTTCTTCATACGGGCCGCGCCAGACGCCGTGGCGCGCCAGGAATTCGGCGTCGCTCAGGCTTTCGTGGTCTTGCCAGAACTCGTTGCCTTTGCAGCGGCTGTTCAGAAATTCGCGCAGCCGTTGCAGCGCGGGCAGCGGCCAGACCAGATGGCGGCCCGACAGCGACAGCAGGCTGTTCAGGTCGCGCCGGACGTTGAACTTGGCGCCCTGACGCGCCGCCAGGGTCAGCACAAAATGCGAGCACATCAGGTCTAGCACCGGCGCCTCTAGCAGGCCCGGAGACAGCAGCCAGGGCTGCGAATGCTCGACAAGGGAACGCTTGCTCATGGAAATAACTCCAGTTTTTTAACGATACCGCCGCCCCTGCACCATAACGCAAGCCCAGACTTCATGGAAGATGCGGCAAAAATAGCGTCATGACCAGATTGCCAAGGAAAACCATGCTCACCCTGACCGATATTGAACAGGCCGCCCAACGCCTGCAAGGCCATCTGCTGAACACGCCCTGCGTGGAATCGCGCACGCTCTCGCAGCTAACGGGCGCACAGATTTACCTGAAGTTTGAAAACCTGCAGTACACCGCCTCGTTCAAGGAACGCGGCGCCTGCAACAAGCTGGCCCAGCTCAGCGAGGCCGAGCGCCAGCGCGGCGTGATGGCGATGAGCGCGGGCAACCATGCGCAGGGCGTGGCCTACCACGCGCAGCGGCTGGGCATTCGCGCCGTCATCGTGATGCCGCGCTTTACGCCGGGCGTGAAAATTGAACGCACACGCGGCTTTGGCGCCGAAGTCGTGCTGCACGGCGACACGCTCGACGAGTCGCGCGCCCACGCGCTGGCGCTGGCCGCGCGCGACGGCATGGTGTTTGTCCACCCCTATGACGACGAGGCCATCATTGCCGGTCAGGGCACAGTCGGGCTGGAAATGCTGCAGGCGGTGCCGGAACTTGAAACGCTGGTGGTGGCGGTCGGCGGCGGGGGGCTGATTGCGGGCATCGCCACGGCGGCCCGGGCGCTGAAACCCGGCATCGAAATCATCGGCGTGCAGACTTCGCGCTTTCCGGGCATGGTCAATGCCATCAAAGGCACGCATTACCCGCAAGGGACGACGACGATTGCCGACGGCATTGCAGTCGGCACGCCGGGTCGGATTGCCCAGGCCATCATTGCCGAGAAAGTCGATGACCTGCTGCTGGTGGAAGAAGGCGACATTGAGCAGGCGATGGTGATGCTGCTGGAAATCGAAAAGACGCTGGTCGAAGGCGCGGGCGCGGCCGGACTGGCGGCGCTGCTGAAATACCCGGCGCGCTTTGCCGGTAAAAAAGTCGGCCTGGTGCTGTGCGGCGGCAATATCGACCCGCTGCTGCTGGCGGCCATCATCGAGCGCGGCATGGTGCGCGCCGGGCGGCTGGCGCGCATCCGCGTCAGCGCGCGCGACATTCCCGGCTCGCTGGCGCGCATCACCGCCACCGTCGCCGACGCGGGCGCGAACATCGAGGAGGTGCATCACCAGCGCGCCTTCACGATGCTGGCCGCGCAAAACGTCGAAATTGAACTGGTGCTGCAGACACGCGGGCGCGCCCATATCGAGCAGGTGCTGGCCGCGCTCAAGGCGGCGGGCATGGAGGCTGACGAGCAGCATTGAACAGCGCCTTTGACGGGCGCTGCGCTCAGTTCCAGCCAATCACGTCAAAGCCGCGCTCGCCCAGGCAGCGCTGGACGAACTGGCGATAGACGCCATTCGGCCTGTCGTTGTGAAACGCGCCGGACACCGCGCCCGCCGAGCCGCCGACGGCCGCGCCGGTCACGCCCGCCCGCAGCACGTCCGAGCCCCGGCCCGAGACCAGCGCGCCTATGGCCGCCGCCACACCGGTCACGGCCGCGCCTTCGCCAGCGCGGCGGCCGACTTCGTTGCTGTTTTCGGACGGCGCCAGACCGGCGGTTTGGGCGCGGGCCATGCAGGCGCTGACCTCGGCTTGGCCCTGCGCGTCGCCGACGCGGTTCAGCGTGGCATTCGGGTAGAGCACCGGCCGAGCCGAGGCGCTGGAGGGGCCGCTGGCGCAGGCCGACAGCAGCAGGGCCGACGCCGCAGCGCCGACCAGCAAAAGGGTGTTTAAAGGTTTCATGGTTTTTTCTTTCAAGGGGATGGCCTGAAGATTAGCGCATCAGGGCATACCCTGCCAGACTGCCGCTGCAGGCATTCAGCCCGTAAACTGAACACGGTTTTTTCACCGAACGCCAGGAGTCACCATGTCGCACCCCGCCCACGCCGCCCATCCCACCCCCGCCAGCCCCGCCCCGCTTGAGGAGCAGGATGTGGTGGACGCCATCGTGCCGATGATTCCCATCGTGCTGCCGCTGGTCGGCGCGGTGCTGATATTTTTGCTGGCCTTTATCGCCGTTTACATGGCGTGAGGCCTACGCCACAGACTCAAAAAATTGACGATGCCCACACCCCAGCCCCTTTTGCAGGCCACAGGAATTTCCTTTGGCCACCTGCCCGCGCCTGCGCCGCTGCTGTTTGAGCGCCTGAATCTGAGTCTGGCGCCCGGCGTGACCTGGCTGGGCGGCGACGAAAGCAGCGGCAAAACCACGCTCTTGAAACTGCTGGCCGGGCAGCTGCCCGCCAGCGGCCAATTGCAGATTCAGGGCCAAAGCCTGGCCCAGGACGCGCCCGCCTACCGCCGCCAAGTCGCCTGGCTGGATGCCCGCGACGACGCGCTCGACGCCCTGACCTGCCGCCAGCTCTTCGCCGAAGAACTGCCCCGGCGCCACCCCGGCTTCAGCCCGGACGCGCTGGCCGCGCACATTGACGGCCTGTCGCTGGCGCCGCATCTGGACAAAACGCTGACCATGCTTTCAACCGGCACAAGGCGCAAGGCGCTGATGGCCGCCGTACTGGCCGCGCAAGCGCCGCTGACGCTGCTGGATCAGCCCTTCATGGCGCTGGATAGACCGTCGATTGCCTACCTGCTGGCGCTGCTGGACGAAGCGGCCCGCCACGCCAGCCGCGCCTGGCTCGTCGCCGACTACGAAGCGCCTGCGGGCGTTGCGCTGGCCGACGTGATTGCGCTGGGGGCAATGCCATTAAGCTGAACAGAAATTCAAGCTGAAACGCAAGTTATTGATTCAATATAACCTGAAATTCTAGCTTCAGGAAATTAACCATGCAATTATCAAAAGAAGAAATGAAATCGCTACTGACGGCCTGCAAGGAGCTTGGCTCCGGGCCAGATTACACCTGCGACGACTATATTCAGAACATCATGAATATGGCGCTTGATTTCCAGATGAACTCAAAGGTTGTCGGCGCATCGGTAGATTATTTCAACGAAACCCATGGTGCAAAAAGCCATAGAAAACTTCGATCGTTAGTGAACTCCTTTCAAAACACAAAGGAAGGAAACATTGATTTGGCGATCTATCTGTGGAACTACAAACATTGGACGCGTGCAAAATTTTTGAGAAAAATACTTGATTTTTTTGAGAGTCATGGAATTCGAGGTCAACGCTCTTTAAACCGCTGGGTTCTGGCTGCAGATTTTGAGCGAGACGTACAAGGTCAAATAAAAACTGAAGAGCACAGCATTGGTTTTGCGCTGTTCCACTGGATGCGGCTACGCCACGGTGTAAATACAGTTAAGCCAGATGTTCACGTTCTTAAATTCGTCGAGAATGCAATTGGGCGTAGGCCATCTAATCAGGAGGCTGTAGATGGCCTAACTTCCGCAGCAAAGTCTCTTAGGCGAAAAGCTTCCCGCCTTGATGCTGCAATTTGGCACTTCCAGCGGGATGACAGCGCATAAGTCAGACTTCCTGCGCCCGGCTGTGCCAGTCGTCCCTGGCCGCGCCCATCAGCCAGCTGCAGACCTTGCTGGCAATCCGCTCCACGCAGTCGCCATCGTCCAACAGGCTGGCGCGGGCGGCGTGCCGGTAGTCCTCGTCAAAAAAGCTGCCCATCCCGTCGTGCTCCTGCCAGAGCACTAATTGCACGGCCAGCGGCAAGGCCTTGAGCGCGGCCCGGACATCGCTGTGGATTTCTGACTGCGCCAGATTCGTCAGGATGTGGCTGCTGCCTGCAGCGGCAATTTCGCCCAGCTCCAGCCAGTAAGTCGCCGCCGCTTCGCTGCCGGTGCCGATGGCGCTGCGCAGCCGGTAAGTGCTTTTGAGGGCTTCGTAAATCGTCGCCAGCGCGGGCGTCTTGTCGGCCTCGGCGACGGCCTCAAACGCTGCTTTGTAAAACGCCGCCTGCCCTTGCGCGTTGGCCATGTCGTCGGCCAGCTGCTCCAGCGCCTGCTGGCTGCTGGCCTGACTCATCAGCAAACTCTGGGCATGCCGGGTGAACAGCGCGCTTTGCTGAATCAGGCTGGCATCGCCCAGCGCCTGGACAAAGGCCATCAGCTCGGCAATGTCCAGACTGCGGGGCAGCGCCCGGCCCGCATCGGGCGCGTTCCACAGCACGGCTTCGCTGTCGTTGACGCCCGCGACGGTGACGAAAAACGCCATGTCCGGCCCGTCAGCCCCCGGCACAAGCGGCTCCTGAAGCGGCTCCTGCAGCATTGGCCCGTCAATCAGCGCCTCGGGCTGGTTCAGCACCATTTCGGCGCTGAGCAATTGCGCGTTCAGCAAGTTGCCGTAGCGCACGCGCAGCGCGGGAAACAGGTTCAGCGCCAGCGGGTCGGCGCGCTGGCGGCTGCGCCGGTAATCCTCGACGGCGCGGTCCACGGCGCGGTGCAGTTGCAGCTCGGTCGCCTGCAGCAAGTCGCGGTGTAGCTGCCGGGCTTGTTGCGCGCAGTCGTCAGCGGCGCGCAGGGAGTCGTTACGCATGGATCAGTCTCGAATATGGTGTTTTATGGCTCATCGTAGCGAGATTTTGGTGCCGCTGACGCCGCCTGCGCGGCCTAGCGCAGCAGCGCCAGCGCGTGCAGCGCCAGCCCGATCAGCCCGCCGACCACCGTGCCGTTGATGCGGATGAACTGCAAATCGCGCCCCACCTGCAGTTCCAGCGTTCGCACCAGTTGCTCGTCGTCCCAGGCCTTGACGGTCTGGGCAATGTGGCTGGTGATGCCTGCGCGCAGGTTCACCGCCAGCTCGCCTGCTGCGGCCAGCAGGTGCTCGTTGAGGGCATCGCGCAGGCTGGTGTCGCTGGCCAGGCGCTGGCCGAGCGCCTGCAGCGCGCCTTGCGCATAGCGCGCCAGCGTGGAGTTGTCGGCGGCCAGGTTCTTGCGCAGCAACTGGCGCACATCGGCCCAGAGCGAGGACACATAGGCCTGCAGCGCCGGGTCGTCGATGGCGCGCTCTTTCATGTCCCGCACCGAGGCGATCAGTTCCGGGTCGCTGCGCAGGCGCGCCACAAAGGTCTTGAGCCAGTCCTCGTAGCGCAGCCGCACCGGATGATCGGGCTGGGCCAGCACCTCGCGCAGCTCGGCCAGCATCGACGTGCTGAGCCGGTCGGCCAGACTGTCCGACAGGTCGGGCAGGTTTGTCACCAGCTCCAGCGTGGCGATGATTTTGGGCCACTCCTTGCGCGCATGCTTGAGCAGCAGCTGCGACACCCTGGCCTTGACCTCGTCTTCCATCAAAAATTCGGACAGCTTGTACAGCCCGGCGTCGAGCAGCTGGTGGTGCCTGCCGTTTTGCGTCAGCAGTCCCAGCACGTCGCCCGCCGTCGGCGCCGCGTCCCAGCGGCGCAGCTGGGCGATGACCAGATCGAGCACGGCTTGCTTCAGTCGCGCATCGTCGAAGCTTTCCAGCACGCCCAGCGCCCAGCCCTGCGCCTGCGCCACCAGCGACTGCATGCGCGGCGGGTCGGTCAGCCATTCGCCCAGGCGGCGCGCCGGGTCAAACACCGTCAGCCGGGCCAGCAGCGTGGCCGGATCGAGAAAATGGTCGCGCACGAACTCGGCCAGCCCGTCGGCAATGCGCGCCTTGCCCTGCGGAATGATGGCGGTGTGCGGAATCTTCAGCCCGAGCGGGTGCCGAAACAGCGCCACCACGGCAAACCAGTCGGCCACCGCGCCGACGGCAGACGCTTCGCAAAAAGCGCGCAGCCAGCCCCAGCCGCCCGCCCCGCCCATCGCGTGGGCCAGCGCCAGCCCGGCCAGCGCGGCCAGCAGCAGCGCGGCGGCCAGCCACTTCATGCGCTGGAGTGAAGCGGCGCGCGGGTCTGGCGCAGCAGGAGTCGGGGGCGAAAATGGGTTCATGCGGGCCAATCAGTGGATCCGTCATGTTACGCAAAGCAAACCCGCGCCCGGTGTGGTGCGGTCAATCGCCGCTACGATGGGGCCTCAACGGGAGTTTTAACAACAATGTTCACCACAATTGCCCGCGAAAGGCCTGTCATGCAGGAATACCTGCGCCCCTGGAAGCTCTTGACACTGGCGCTCGGGCTGGCGCTGCTCGTCGCCGGTTCTTTTTACCAGCCGGCGCCGGACTGGGACGTGCCGATCAGCTTCATCATGGGGCTGCTGGCCTACCTGTTCGCGCCCTGGTCGCTGCGGGTGCTGATGGAGCGGCGCTGGCGCCACTGGCCCGCGATGCTGGCGGCGACCTGGTTCACCGTCGATGGCAGCTATGCGATTTACTGGCATTTTCAGGATCCGCTGGCGCTGGCCTTGATGCGGGAGGTGAATTTTCCGGCCTCGCTGTCGCTGTACGGGATGTGCGGCCTGGTCTGGCTCTACCGTGGCAGCCTGACGGAATGGCGTCGCGACGCCGCTGCGCTTTTCAGCCGCCAGCGACCAGGGCCGAGCGCATGAAAATCCTGCTGATCAACCCGCCGCACACGGCCATTGGCAGCCGCATTCCGGGCGAGCATTTGCCGCCGCTGGGGCTGCTGAGCGTGGCTGGCCCGCTGATTGACGACGGCTTTGCAGTCGAGCTGCTGGACGCCGAGTTTGGCCCGATGAAGCGCGTCCAGATCATCGACGAGGTGTTGCGCCGCCAGCCGGACGTGATCATGCTGGGCCACTCCGGCTCCAGCTCGGCGCACGCCACCGTGCTGGCGCTGTGCCGGGGACTCAAGCGCGTGATGCCCGAGCTGCTGATCATCTATGGCGGCGTGCATCCCAGCTACCACTGGGACGAGATTTTGCGCAAGAGCGCCGACATCGACTTCATCGTGCGCGGCGAGGGCGAGGAGACGGCGCGCCAGCTGATGCACGCGCTGCACGAGCGGGTCGCGCTGGACGGCATCCACGGCATCGCCTTCCGGCGCGGCGACCGGGTGATTGCCACCGCGCCCGCGCCAACGATTCAGCGGCTCGACAACTACCGCGTCGCCTGGGAGCTGATCGACCACAAGCGCTACACCTACTGGGGCGGCAAGCGCGCCGTGGTGGTGCAGTTCTCGCGCGGCTGCCCGCACCAGTGCAACTACTGCGGCCAGCGCGGCTTCTGGACCCAGTGGCGCCACCGCGACCCGGTCAAGTTCGCCCGCGAACTGGCCAGTCTGCACCGCGAGCACGGCGTCGAACTGATCAACTTTGCCGACGAGCTGCCGACCGGCTCGCGCAAGGCCTGGCAGGCGTTTCTCGAAGCCTTGATTGCCGAGAACGTGCCGCTGCTGCTGGTCGGCTCGACGCGCGCCAGCGACATCGTGCGCGACGCCGACATCTTGCCGCTGTACCGGCGCGCCGGGGTCATCCGCTTTTTGCTCGGCATTGAAAGCTACGACGAGGCGACGCTCAAAGCCATCGGCAAGGGCGCCAGCATGCACGAAGACCAGCAGGCGATTGCGCTGCTGCGCCAGCACGGCATCATCTCGATGGCCACTTACGTGATCGGCTTCGAGGAAGAAACCGATGGCGACTACTGGCGCTCGCTGCGGCATTTGCTGCGCTACGACCCGGATCAGATCCAGCTGCTCTATGTCACGCCGCACCGCTGGACGCCGTTTTACAGCAAGGTCGAAGAGCGCCGCGTGATCCAGCCCGACACGCGCCTGTGGGACTACAAGCACCAGGTGCTGGCCACGCCGGGCGTGCCCGCCTGGCGGGTGTTTGTCTGGTTCAAGCTGATCGAGGCGGTGCTGCAGCTGCGCCCGACGGCGCTGGCGCGCCTGCTGCACCGCGACAGCGACTACCGCCACGCGATGCGCTGGTACACCCGCATCGGCCGCCAGGTCTGGCTGCACGAGGTGCGCGAGTTCTTCTTCAAGCGGCGCCGCCTGAAAAACGGCCCGACCCTGCGCGAATTCATGGGCCGCTCGCTGGCCGAGCGCGAGTACGTGCTGGCCAAAACCCCCGCGCCCCGGCGTCGCAGCGACGACCCCGAAGCGCCCTAATCGGGCTGAACCGAGATCAGCCGGGATTTTTGCAGATGGCTCTGGGCGACCGGCAGCATTTTTTCGATCAAGGCCAGCAGTTCCGGATCCTGGGTATTTTTCAGCGCATCGTGCAGCAAGCCGACGCTGCGCTGGTGCTCGCTGATGCCCATGCGCTTGAGATACTGCCGGTCAAACAGCCTGCCGGACAGCATTTTCAGCGCCACGGTCTGGCTCATGCTGCGAATACTCGCCTCCTCGGGCAGGGTGACGCCCCGGGCCTGGGCCAGCGTGCGCAGCGCCTGCAGGTCGGCGACATGCTCATCGACCACCAGCCGGGCAAACGCCTTGAGCGGCTCGCTGGCGGATTTTTCCAGCGCCAGCTGAGCGGCCTCAATTTCGGCCATGTTGATCTGCGCCAGAGCGCCCATCAGGCTGCGCTCCTCACGCGTGACCTGGGCAGAGGCCACCGGGCTGCCAGCGGCAGCAGGCGCGCCGGTGTCCTGCGCCCCGGCCGCCGTAGCCGCCAGCACGACGGCGCAGGCCGCCACAGCCAGCAGCGCCCGGCCAAACTTGCGGGAAGAACGGCAGGCGTATTTTTCAGGCGATGTACACATCGTTAAAGCTCCTTCGGCAGCAAAGACGGGAAAAGCCCCGATTCTGAGGCCGAAGCAGTCAGCCCACTTCATGTACATTTTGCAACGCGCGCGCCGGGGCCAGGGACAAGCCTACATGAGGAAAATGACCCACACGCGCTGTGGCGCGTTTAATCAATATCGCCCGCCACTTTGAGTGGGCGTCAGGAGTTCTTCATGAAAACGAAAATGCTTATTTTGCTGGTGGTCAGCGCCGCCAGCCTGGCGGGCTGCATGGTGTACCCAAGGTACGGCCACGGCGGCTACCGGGGCGACGGGGGGCCGACTTACATCTATCGCGACGGGGGCGACCGCCGCGACGAATCTGACCACCGGGGCGAGTACCGGCGCCGCTCTGACGGCGAGCACGGCGACCGCGACTCGGGCAATTCACGCCACTAAGCCGCCCGCGCCCAGCGCATCCAGCCGCTCGCCAAAAGCGGGCGGCACCAGCGCGCTCTGGCGCGTGGCGTAGTCAAAAAAGACAATGCCGGTCTTGCCGCGCGCCACTTCGCGCTGGCTGGCGCGCTCGTTCATGCACCAGAGCAGATCGCAGCCCTTGCGGCCAAAGTCGGCCGCGCCCATACGCACCACCATCACCTCGCCGTGAAACGCCTCCGAGCGGTACTGCAGCGCCGCATCCGCCACGATGATGCCGACGCCTTCGACATTCAACTCGCTGTAGCCCAGCGCCTGGAAAAACCGCGCCCGCGCTTCGGACACCACCGTCAGCAGCAGCGCGTTGTCCAGATGCCCGCCGTAGTTCATGTGGCTCAGGTAGAGCGTGATCTCGGTGGAAAACGGGAATTGCTCAGGGAGTTCAATGTGAATGCGGGCCATGATTTATGCGGAAAGTTGAGGGGGTGAACAGGTGAGTGCCCAAGGCTCAGGCAGGCAGTGCGGGCAGCGCCTTGCGCATGCGCGCATTGGCCAGAATCTGCCCCTGCACGGCGAGCTGCTGGCGCGCCTGCACGGCAAAACCGCTTTTCCTGAAAAACAGCTCAGCAGCCAGGCTGACATCGGAAAACAGCTGGCCGATGCCCCGGCTGGCCGCCTGCTGGTGAAGGTGCGCCATCAGCGCCTTGCCCACGCCCCGGCCGCCATAAGCGCCCGCGACAAAAAAGTGGCCGATATGGCCCGACGCCTGCACATCGGCATAGCCCGCAATGGCGCCGTCCAGCTCGGCGACGAAGGGCTGATGGGCGTGAATCAAGGCGCGCCACTGCGCCGGATCGTACCGACGCGGCGCCCAGACCGCCAGCTGCGCCGGGCTGTAATGCCGACAGGCCAGCGCGTGAACCGACGAGTAAAAGACAGCGCGCAGCGCGGCCTCGTCGCCGATGCGGAACGGGCGCAGCTGCAGGTTCACGGCAAGCCGTTTACAAGCCGTTTATCGGCCGACGACAGACCAGCCTGCGCGCTGGTTGCTCTTGTCGTTTTCGTATTCCCAGGCGGTGCCGCAGCGGTCGCAGCGGTAGCTGGTGATGGCGACCAGCCCTTGACGGCGCGTTTCGTGGCGGTTGTCGCCCTGCACCAGCTCGGGATGGCCGGGGGCCTTGCGCCAGTTGCGCTGGATGCCGGCGCACGAATCGCACAGCTCCATCTTTTTCAATTCATTTTTGCGGTTCAGATCTTCGGTCATGGTGAGGCTCTTCAGGGGTAAGGATCGCCGGGGGCGTTGAGGGCTGATTGTCGCCGCTTGGCTCAAGGCGTGGCGCTGGCCGGATTTGGCCCGGTGCCGCGCAAGCCGCGCAGGCGCTGGTGCGCTGCGTCGTCGCCGTCCACGGGCAGCTGCTGCTTGGCTTTTAAATAGTGGTCGGTGAACACGTCCAGATACGCCTCCAGCGTCTGCGCCGCGTGCGGCTCACCGGCCAGTTCCAGGCACAGCGCGGCGACTTCCGAAGTGCAGAAATGACTGTCGCGCTGGGAGCGGCGCAGCCGGTAGCGCGAGAGCTGATCGGACTGCAAACTGAGCACCGGCAGGTGATCGAGATAAGGGCTTTTACGGAACATCTTGCGCGCCTCGGGCCAGGTGGCGTCGAGCAGCACGAACAGCGGGCGCTTGGCGGGGGCGGGAGCGCTGTCCGAGGCACTGGCGGCGCTGGCGTTCCCGCTGCTGTTGCCGAGGGGGCTGGCCTGCACCGCTGTCACGACGCGCCCGGCGGCGACGAACTCGCCCGGAAACACCAGATACGGCTGCCACTGCGGATCGGCCAGCAGCGCCAGCAGGGCTGGCTCCACCACGGTGCGCGCCCAACCGAAAGCGAAGGTGTCGGCGACGACATCGGCAATCAGCCAGCCGGTGTTGCTGGGCTTGAGCGGCTCGATGTCGGCCATCAGCAGGCAAACGCCAGCGCGCACCGTCACGGCGGGGCGCACCGTCACGGCGGGGCGCAGCGCACACAGGCAATGGCTGGGAACCAGGCGGCAACCAGCGCAGCGCTCGCCACGCGGCCCGCCACGGGCGAGAAAAGGTTTGGCGCTGCGCGCCAGACGGGCGGCGCGCAGGCGGGAGACGGCATGGGGCAAGGGAGAAGATTGAGAGACGGCTGGGCTGAACATCGGACGGACTGTAGCAGTCAGGGGCGACGCCGAAACACGAATTTCTGGAAAAACATCTGCCGCAGCTTTGAACCCATGCGGTGATTAGGCCACTTATTCACCGCAATTTATACGGCGAATAAGCGCCATAATCACCGCATGAACACCGGCGACGACCTCCCTCTTTATCTCTGGCAGCAATCCGACTGGCCGCACTGGCGCTTTGACGCGGCGGCGCTGGCCGGGCCGCTGGCGCGGGCTCACCGTGCGCAGGGCCATCTGCTCGGGCGCATGGCCGATCTGGGGCTGGCGCTGCGTGAGCAGACAACCCTGCAGGTGCTGACGCAGGAAGTCATCAAAACCAGCGAGATCGAAGGCGAACGGCTTGACTTGCAGGCTGTGCGCTCGTCGATTGCGCGCAGGCTGGGCGTGGACATCGGCGCGCTGGCGCCTGCCGACCGGCATGTCGAAGGCGTGGTCGAGATGGTGCTGGACGCTACCCGCCACTTTGACCAGCCCTTGACGCCCGAGCGCCTGTTTGGCTGGCACGCCGCCCTGTTTCCTACCGGCTACAGCGGCATGACGCGGATTCATACCGGCGCGTGGCGTGACGATGCCAACGGCCCGATGCAAGTCATCTCGGGCGCAGGCAGGCGGGAAAAAGTCCACTACCAGGCGCCCCCGGCGAACGAGCTGGCGCGCCAGACGGAAGCGTTTTTGCAGTGGTTCAACGCCGACGCGCCGGGCGACGCGCTCATCAAGGCGGGCCTGGCCCACCTGTGGCTGGTCACGCTGCACCCGTTTGACGACGGCAATGGCCGCATTTCACGCGCTGTCGGGGACATGGCGCTGGCCCGCGCCGAGGGCAGCAGCCAGCGCTTTTACAGCCTGTCGGCGCAGATTCAGCGCGAGCGCAAAGCGTATTACGAGCAGCTCGAAGCCACGCAAAAAGGCACGCTCGATGTGACGGCGTGGCTGGACTGGTTTCTGGGCTGCCTGCTGCGCGCCGTGGAAGGCGCCGACGGCCTGCTGACGGCTGTGCGCGGCAAAGCCCGGTTCTGGCAACGCTGGGCGGGCACCGCGCTGAACGAGCGGCAAATCAAGCTGATCAACCGCCTGCTTGATGGCTTCGAGGGCAAGCTGACCACGGCCAAATGGGCGGCGCTGGCCAAATGCTCCAGCGACACGGCGCTGCGCGACATCAATGAATTGCTGGCCTGCGGCCTGCTGCGCAAGCTGGAAGGCGGGGGGCGCAGCAGCGGGTATGAGTTGGTGCGGAAGTGACGCGATACTGAGTATTGCGACACTTTAAGTGACGCGATACTGCTTGCGCGTCGTTTAAAGTGACGCGATTCCGGCATGGCTAGCGTGAAACGGCTTTGCAGGGCCGTTGATTGCTGCGGTGATTGGGCCGCCTATTCGCCGCAAGTTATGCGGTGAATGGCGCCGTAATCACCGCATGAACACCTCAAACGGCCGTCCTCTTTACGAGCAGCGCGAAGCCACGCGAAAAGACACGCTCAACGTCACGGCGGCGCTGGCCAAATGCTCCAGCGACACGGCGCTGCGCAGCAGCGGGTATGAGTTCGTGCGGTAGGCGTGCCACTGATGGCGCTGGCGGCGTGGCAGGACAGGCAAGCATCAAAAGGCTTGTCAAACCGTAAACCATAGATTACATTTTTGAATGCTTCAAATCCTCCGCACTGCCGATTTCGACACTTGGCTGGCGACCTTGCGCGACAAGATCGGGCAAAAACAGGTTCTGGCCCGGCTCGCCCGCTTGTCTTTGGGGCACTGGGGCGACTGCAAGCCAGTGGGCGGTGAGGTGGTTGAACTGCGCATCCATAGCGGCCCCGGCTACCGCGTTTACTGCTGGAAGGATGGCCTCACCGTGGTCGTTGCGCTCGGTGGTGGCGACAAGTCCAACCAGGAGCGCGATATTGCAAAAGCGCAGCACATGGTCTTACTGTTGAAGGAGTAATTTGATGAACCCCACCACCGCCGCACAACTTGGCATTCAAGCCTTCGAGCCCGCCGACTATTTGCAGTCAGACGAAGACTGCGCCCTGTACCTGCAGGCCTGCATTGACGAAGCGCCGGAAGACGCCGCCCTGTTCACCAAAGCTGTCGGCGACATTGCGCGGGCACGCGGCATGATGCAGCTGGCCCGCGATACCGGCCTGACCCGAGAAGGGCTTTACAAGGCGCTGGGCGAGCAAGGCAACCCCAGCTTTTCAACCGTGATGAAGGTCATGCACGCGCTGGGCCTGCAGTTCCATGTGGGTGCGCGGCAGGTACACGGCTGAGAAACGGAAGATGGCACAGGCTGCTATCAAATTAGAGAAGGGCAAATGATGAAAAAAGTGTCTCCCCCGGCGCCCGCCGCATCAGAGGCTGAATTGACGCTGTATTCCAGCATCCGCTCGCTGGTCTTGTCCGCCCGCAACACGGTTGCGCGTGGCGTTGACCTGGTGCAGGTTCGCACCAACTTTGAGATTGGCCGCCACATTGTTGAGTACGAGCAGCAAGGCGAGGCACGGGCCGCTTACGGGAAAGAACTGCTGGCCTTGCTGGCCGAGCGCTTGACGGCAGAATTTGGCAAAGGATTTGGGCGAAGCAACATCGCTTATGCCCGCAGCTTTTATCTCGCTTATCAGGCGCGTAGGCCAATTGTCCAGACAGCGTCTGGACAATTGCAGTCGGGCGCTCTCCAACCGGAAATCGTAGCGCGTCAAATTTTCCAGACGCCGTCTGGAAAATCCGAACGCCTGTTCAGCCTGAGCTGGTCGCACTATGTTTTTCTGCTGGGCATCAAGAAGACCGATGAACGCGACTTCTACGAAATTGAAGCGACCAGCCAGGACTGGACTGTGCGCGAACTCAAGCGCCAGTTTGACAGCGGCCTGTACGAACGACTGGCCCTGAGTCGCGACAAAGACGGCATTCGCCAGCTTGCCCAAAAAGGGCAAATCGTCAGCCGCCCGCAGGACTTGCTCAAAGAGCCGCTGGTGCTGGAGTTTTTGGGCCTGTCGGAACAAGCCCGCTATTCCGAGTCTGACCTGGAGGGCGCCATCATCAGCCAGATCGAGCATTTTCTGCTGGAGCTGGGCAAGGGCTTTTTGTTTGAAGCCCGGCAAAAGCGCTTTACCTTTGACGACGACCATTTTTTCGTCGATCTGGTTTTCTACAATCGCCTGCTGCGCTGCTATGTGCTAATCGACCTGAAAATCGGCAAGCTCACCCACCAGGATTTAGGCCAGATGCAGATGTACGTCAACTACTTTGACCGCTACGTCAAAACCGACACCGAAAGCGCCACCATCGGCATCGTGCTGTGCAAGAAAAAGAACGAGGCGCTGGTTGAAATCACCTTGCCCAAAGACGCGAATATCCATGCGCGGGAATACCAGCTTTATTTGCCGAGCAAGGAAGAGTTGCAGCAGAAACTTTCGGAGTGGGTGGGAAATAAATTTAACTAGACATGCTATTTTATTTTTGATAGTCGTTTAATTAAAATATGCCCTCGATTTAATCCGCTCTTTTTACGGCTGATTGATCTGTGTAACTTGTAGTAA
Organism: Polaromonas sp.; assembly: GCA_026400075.1. GTDB lineage: Bacteria > Pseudomonadota > Gammaproteobacteria > Burkholderiales > Burkholderiaceae_C > Polaromonas. The sequence goes on along the minus strand of JAPLPS010000118.1, from coordinate 4,153 downwards.
TCTGCTTACGTCTGTAAAAAGTTTTGGATTTTGAGATTCTTGCAATAATGCAGAATTTAGCAGCTCGCGAATACGTAGTTGAGATGTTTTTTCTGCAAATTCCCGAAAATATCGTCTTGTATTGTTTGCATTGCGCGAAAGCTTTATTGCAAGCACAAAAGCTGATTTCGTTAACTGGTCATTAGATTCAGGAGTCAAAGCATTGGCTAACGCAAACAACATCCATGCATTGGTACTTGTTGGTGCAATTTTAGGAAGAAAGTATCCTACAACTTTCACGGTTTCATAATTTTTCAACTGGTAATTAGCCAACCCAAACGCCACATGGTGTTCGGGGTTAGCGGGATCACCTTCGATTGCAGCGCGAGCTTCCCAAAATGCGCTTTCGTAATCATTTGACTGCATAGCTGCATTTGCTGATAAAGCAAACCATGTACTTGCAGAAGTATCCGGTTCAATATCAAATTTTCGTGCCGCCTGCAATTTTTCTAAAGATGTTTCGATTGAATTGCTTTCGATTATCAAATCATATACAACACTGGCAAAAGCATTTTTTTGCAATTCATCATCAGCCTGACGTATTAATAAATCTATCCGATGCTCAGATGATCGGTGATTTATGTAATCGCGTGCCGTTATATTAATCAAGCGACTAAAATCCTCTATAGGAATTACCAAATCCTTAGAAATAAAAGCCACCTCTCCAGTTGGTAATTGAACCTCTAAGAAATTTTCTAGTTTTGAGATAAATTTCAATGTATCTCCCCGCTTAAGCACAGCTTTAACTATTGACCTACTAGTCGGCTTGGAACGCAAATTAGCGCTTAGTGCTGCAACAGAGTGTGTAGGTTCAAAGACGATTGGGTTTTGTATTTTTACTTGAGGGTCTGGAAAAATCGGTATAGATTTTGTGCTCGGCTGAATAGCTTTAGGAGATTCATTTTTAACCATTAATATAATTGATATAATAACAAATACGATAGAAGCAACGCCTATAAATTGTGATGTAGATTCTTTGGGATTTTTTGATGGAGGTGGAGAGCGAGCGCCAAGATCAGCAGAGTTACGGCCTTCTTGACCGTAGTCCTGTTCACTTTTACGCTGTTTCGCTTCTGTTTGAGCAGATGCTGTGCGACGTTCTTTTTCTTCACGTTGATGTGCCTCCTCTTGTCGTGTCTTATCGGCTTGACGCCTGATGTTGTCCTGTTGTTCCTGACGGAAATCTTCTTCTTTTTGGCTCGATGATTTTAAATTTTCATGATCATTAATACTACCACCTGAAAAGCGTGCAGTGATTAATGACATAAAATTTTCAAAAGCTTTTCTTCGCTCTGGTGGAGAAAGATTTTCTTGATTCTCCAAAATTAAGATCACTAGTTTTACTAATGCCTCTTGATAAAGTTCTTCTAATGGAAGAGTAAGTAGTTGACGTATCCCTACCTGATCGCGTCGCATGCGCTTATATGCTGAATTCAACGCAACACTTGCTTCATTCGGCTCTGAACTAGTAGCTCGCGCAAGAATTTTTGCGACTCTTAGAATATCTTCTTGACTTGCCACTTACTACTCCTGCTGCATATATTTAATTTATTAAAAGTAAAAATAATTTTTATTATTTTTAAGTCCTATTTCTACCTGAGTAATTCTATAAAAATTCACACACATAGACGTTCGCAAAATCCCCCATCCCCACTCGCCGTAACCACCAACCGATGCGTCGCCCGCGTCGCGGCCACGTAAAACAGCCGCGCCTCTTCCTGCTCGTCCTCGCCTGCCTTGGGCATGTGGCCGATTCCGGGTAAAGCCACCACGGGAAATTCCAGCCCCTTGCAGGCATGCATGGTCAACACAGTGATCGTGTCGCTGCCCGGATTGAAGTCGCCTGAACGCTTGCGCATATGGCACGGGAGTTGGCGCCGCCACAGCGCATTCGCGCAGATATCCATCGTCGCCCAGTCGCGGCAAATCACCGCCATGTCACTCCAGGCGTGGCCTTCCTGGTGCGCGGCGGCCAGCAGATCGGCAATCTTGAACGCCTCGTCGCGCAGGCTGGGCAGCCGCACAATCAGCGGCGCCTCCCCGTCGCGCCCGCAGCTGATCGGCTTGAGCAGCGGAATGCCGTCCTCGTCCTGCGCGTCGGGCGTCAACAGATCACCGGCAATCAGGCTGGCCAGTTGCAAAATCTGCCGGGTGTTGCGGTAGTTGATTTTTAGAATCGTCGTGCGGCCCTGCGCCTGAATGCCCACGCTTTTAAAGCTGAACTGCCTGCTGCGGCCACGCTCGTAAATGCTTTGCGCGTCGTCGCACAGCACCAAGAGGCTGTTGGTCGCCGGATCGACCATTTGCGTGATTAATTTGAGCCATTCGGGCGCAAAGTCGTGGCCTTCGTCGATCAGCACGGCCTGGTACTGGCCAGCGGGAATGTGTTTTCGCTCCACGGCGCGGATGACGCGCTCGACCATATCGGCCATCTTCGCGCCGACGGGCAGGCTGTTATCAGGCAGGTTTTGCCCAAATGCCAGCAACTGCTCGCGGCACCATTTGTGAAAATGCCGCGCATGCACGCGGTTTGAAAGCCCCTTGGCCGCCATCACCGAAGCCAGCTTGACCGCCAGCGGCTCGTTGTAGCAAAGAATCAAAATCGGTTTGGCACCGGGCGCGCTGGCCTGGGCCAGGTATTCGGCGCGGTAGCCCAGAATCATCGTCTTGCCGGAACCGGCCACGCCGTGAATCACGCGGTGGCCGTCGCCCAGGCTGCGGGCGAGCTGCTCTTGCTGCAAATCCATCACGCGCATGATGTCGGGCAGTTCGGCGTCCTCGTCGCTGTCGTCAAACAGCGCGCCTTGCAGCTGTACGCGGATTTGCGGAAACAAAATCCAGCGCACGCGCTCCAGCTGCGGCAGCGTCATCAGCCCGAGGTGAAAGCGGTGCGGAAACATGTCCCACAGGCGGCTTTGCAGGTCTTCGGCTTCGACGGCCTCCAGCATTTCGTCGGCGCAGAGCACGCGGTGCGGCGCCATGATCTGGCCCAGTTCGCCGTCGGTGAACTGCTTGCGCGTCAGGTGGGTGAAGACCACGCCGTAGCTCCACGGAAAGGCCAGCTTGCCCTGATGCGGCCCGCCCGCCTGCACCAGCGGTGCGTCGCGCTCCAGCGCGTTGACGACCTGGTGGGCATATTGCCGCGCCTGCGCCATCGGGCTGGGAACGGTTTTGGGCCTGCCGTCGGCCAGAATCACCCAGCTTTCCTTGTCGGCCTGAACGATGGTGCCCGGCTTCCAGTCCTTGACTTCCAGAATCAACAGGCCGCGCCGGGGGTGCAGCACGACAAAGTCGGGGTGCGACTGCTTCGGGCCGACCGGCACGTCATACCAAAGCAAATAGTCGGCGTCGAGTTTTTGTTCAAGGCGCTGGGCGAGGCGGCGCTCGCCAGCGGTCATGCGCCCGGTGCAGCTGCCGAGGGCGGGAATCAAGGTCGCCATGCGAAATTTGCCTGGTTGCGGGGAAAGGCGCCCCGTGCGCGGCGGCAGGGGCGGCTTATTTCTCGGACACCAGTTTGCGCCCGAAAGCCCCGGTTCGGCTGACAGTGATGAACAGCTGCTCGGTGGCGCGCGTGGCGGCGACGTAAAACAGCCGGGCTTCTTCCTGCGCGTTTTCTTCGGGGCCGGGCATGTGGCCGACGCCGGGCAGCGCGACGATGGGGAATTCCAGCCCCTTGCAGGCGTGCATGGTCAGCAGCTTGATGCTGTCGGCGCCGGGGTCAAACGTGCCGGTGCCGGTGCGCGCCTCGTGCGGCAGTTCGCGCAGTTGCAGCACGCTGGCGCATTCGTCGCGCATCCACACATGGCGGCAGATGATCGCCATGTCGCCCCAGGCGTGGCCGTCCTGGTGCGCGGCGCTCAGCAGCTCGGCCAGCTTGAAGGCTTCCTCGCGGAAGGTCTGCAGCCGCACGATGACGGTTTCCGGCCCGTCGCGTCCGCAGCTGACCGGGTAAACCAGCGGAATGCCGTCTTCATCCTGCGCGTCGGCGGTGAGCAGGTCGGCGGCGATCAGGCTGGCGGTGTGCAGAATCTGCCGGGTGTTGCGATGGTTCACCTTGAGGATGGCAGTGCGCCCCTGCGCCTGAATGCCGACACTTTTAAAGCTGAACTGCTTG
>JAPLPS010000059.1 GCA_026400075.1 Polaromonas sp. | reverse complement strand
CGCGCCGTGCAGCATTTTTTGCGTCAAGCCCCGGCTCCGCGCTTCGAGCACCGTGTCTATCGATTCGCCTTTGGCCAGCAGTTTTTTGGCGCGGACGATTTCGGCTGCGCGCCAGGCGTCGGCCTGGGCGTTGAGCTGCTGGATCAAGGGCACGGAGCCGCGCTGATCGAGCCAGTGCATGAAGTTCTGCACGCCTGCGTCGATGATGACATCGGCTTCGGCCACCGCCGCCTGGCGGCTGTTTTTGCCGGTTTGCACGACGTGGGCCAGGTCATCGACGGTGTAGAGATAAATGTCGGGCAGCGCCTTGACCTCCGGCACAATGTCGAGCGGCACGGCCAGATCGACCATGAACATCGGCAGGTGTTTGCGCAGCTTCACGGCGCGCTCGACGGCGCCCAGGCCGATGATGGGCAGCGTGCTGGCGGTGCAGCTGATGACCGCGTCAAATTCGTGCAGCCGATTTGGTAAATCGCCCAGGCGCATCACTTCGGCGCCGAAGCGGCTGGCGAGCTTTTCGCCGCGCTCCAGCGTGCGGTTGGCAATCGCCATTGATTTCGGATTTTTGGCGGCAAAGTGGGTGGCGGCCAGGTCGATCATTTCACCGGCGCCGACGAACAGCACCTTGATCTCGCCCAGGTCTTCAAACAATTGACCGGCCAGACGCACGGCGGCGGCCGCCATGCTGATGCTGTGCGCGCCGATTTCGGTGCTGGTGCGCACTTCCTTGGCCACGGCAAACGAGCGTTGAAACAACTGGTGCAGCGTCGTGCCCATCGCGCCCGCGTCTTCGGCGGCGCGCACGGCGTCTTTCATCTGGCCGAGGATTTGCGGTTCGCCCAGCACCATCGAGTCCAGTCCGCTGGCGACGCGAAAGGCGTGGCGCGCCGCTTGGTCGCCCTTGAGCGTGTAGGCGTGGGCGCGCAGCAGCGCGCTGGAGACGCCGCCGTTGTGCGCCAGCCATTCGAGCGTGTGCTCCAAATCGTCGCTGCTGCCCGCGCCGTAAATCTCGGTGCGGTTGCAGGTGGAGAGCAGCGTGGCCTCGGGCTGGCGTGCCAGCGAGGCGCGCAAACCGTTCAGGGTCGGCGCAATCTGGTCCAGCGCGAACGCGAAACGGCCGCGCAAATCGAGCGGTGCGGTGTGATGGTTTAGCCCTAAGGCCCAGACTGACATCGGTGGATTATAAAATTGAAGTGTGTCGGAAAGAGCGCCCGGCCAGAATCAATCTGGCCGGGCGCTTTTTTGCCGCATTGACCAAGACCGCAAGACCGCCCGCGCCGACTGTGAAGCCCCGACATGACCGCCTACCTGCTGATAAACCACCTGCTGAACTTCATCGCGCCTGCCGCTTTCACGGCCTTGATGCTGGGCCTGCTGTCGCGTTTCTTCGCCGGTTTTTTCGGGGCGGCAGACGCGCAGCCGCCGCACTGGGCGCAGCAGGTGGCGCTCAATTTCGCCATTGGCGTCGGCGTTTTGCTCGCCGGGCTGGTGCTGCTCGGGCGCGATGGCAAGATGCTGACTTATCTGCTGCTGATGCTGAGCACCGCCACCAGCCAGTGGTGGCAGCTGGGCGGGAACCACGACTGCCGGGAGCGGCTGAAAAAATTAGCCACGCGCCAGCGTTGAGTCCGCCGGGCTGAACAGATCGACCCGGTCGGTGATGATGCCGTCGGTGCCCAGCGCGATCAGGCGCCGGGCTGCGGCTTCGTCGTTGACGGTGTAGCTTAAGACGCGCAGGCCCGCGCCGTGCGCCTGCGCCACGCTGGCGCCGTCCCAGGCGCGATGCTGGCAGACCACGGCGACGCAGCCCAGCGCCAGCGCGGCGTCCCGCCAATCCGCATCCAGACGTTCCAGCAGCAGGCCGCGCGGCAGGCCGGGCGCGCTGTGCGCTGCGCCTTGCAGTGCTTCAATCGAAAACGAACTTAGCAGCGGCGCCACTGGCGCGCCTTGCCACAGCTGCGCGGCTTGCTGCGCCACCATTTCGCCGGTGCGCCGCTCGGTGCCGGGGCTGGGCTTGATTTCAATATTCAGCGCGTAGCCGTTGGCGCGGCAAAACCGGCTGGCGTTTGCCAGCGTCAGCAGCGGCTCACCGGCAAAGGCGGGTGAATGCCAGCTGCCCGCGTCGAGCTGCGCCAGGGCGGCCCAGCCATGCGCGCCCGCCACGCGGCTGGCTACGGCGCCGAGCCGGGCGGCGGCATCGGTCGTGCGGCCCAGCGTCGCGTCGTGCAGCAGAAACGGCACTTCATCGGCGCTGAGCTGGGCGTCGCATTCAAACATCCGGTAGCCGTGCCCGGCGCTGACCCGAAAGGCGGCCAGCGTGTTTTCGGGCGCGAGTTTTCCGGCGCCCCGGTGGGCAATCCAGAACGGGTAGGGCCAAGGTGCTGCGGTTGTGGCGGTCATGGGCAGTCTGAAAGTGGGGGAGGCCATCCGGCTCAAGCGGGCAGAAGATTTTTTGGCAAGCAGTCCAGAGTGTAGAAGGGACAATGACGGCGCGCCTTCGCCAAAATCGGCGCTGCGATAATATGCAGCCACAGTGCTGGACGTGGGTCCGAAGCCGCTGAAATTTTCACGATGAACGCTCCTACTACCCTCCAAGAATTCCATGCTGTTGCCGATCAGGCGCAGCCAGGCGAATCGCGCATTCGCGAAATCCCCTATAACTACACCTCTTTCTCTGACCGGGAAGTCGTGATTCGCCTGCTGGGCGAACCTGCCTGGGGCTTGCTCAACGCGCTGCGCGGCGAGCGCCGCACCGGCCGCTCGGCGCGCATGCTCTACGAAGTGCTGGGCGACATCTGGGTCGTGCAGCGCAATCCTTACTTGCAAGACGATCTGCTGGACAACCCGAAGCGGCGCAAGGCGCTGGCCGAAGCCCTGCACCACCGTCTGGGCGAAGTCGAAAAGCGCCGCACCCAGGAAGCCGAGCCGCAGCGCGACGCGATGGTCGGCGAGCTGCTGCAGGCGGCGCGGGCGGCGGTCAGCGCTTTTTCTGCTTCCTTTGATGAAATCGCCGGTCTGCGCCAGCAAACCGAACGCAAGCTGCGCAAGATCACGAAAAAAGACAACATCAAGTTCGATGGCCTGTCGCGTGTCTCGCATGTCACCGACGCCACCGACTGGCGCGTCGAATACCCGTTTGTCGTGCTCACGCCCGACACCGAAGTCGAAATGGCTGGCTTGGTCAAAGCCTGTATCGAGCTGGGGCTGACGATTGTCCCGCGTGGCGGCGGCACCGGCTACACCGGCGGGGCGATTCCGTTGACCTGGAAGTCGGCCGTCATCAACACCGAAAAGCTGGAGGCCATGACCGAGGTCGAAATGGTTGCGCTGCCCGGTCTGGACAAGCCGGTCGCCACCGTCTGGACCGAAGCGGGCGTGGTCACGCAGCGCGTGGCTGACGCGGCCGAGCGCGGCGGTTTTGTCTTTGCGGTCGATCCGACTTCTGCCGAAGCGTCCTGCATTGGCGGCAATATCGCGATGAACGCGGGCGGCAAAAAAGCCGTTCTCTGGGGCACGGCGCTGGACAATCTGGCCTCTTGGCGCATGGTGACGCCCGACGCGCAGTGGCTGGAAGTCGTGCGCGTCGGCCACAACCTGGGCAAGATTCACGACGCCGAGATGGCGAGTTTTGACATGAATTATTTTGAAGCCGACGGCAAGACGCCGATACGCACCGAGCGCCTGGACATTCCGGGCAAGACTTTCCGCAAGGAAGGTCTGGGCAAGGACGTGACCGACAAGTTCCTCAGCGGCCTGCCCGGCATCCAGAAAGAAGGCTGCGACGGCCTGATTACCAGCGCCCGCTGGATCGTCCATCGCATGCCTGCGCACACGCGCACCGTCTGCCTGGAGTTCTTCGGCAATGCCAAGGACGCGGTGCCCAGCATCGTTGAAATCAAGGATTTCATGTTCGCCGAGCAAAAGCGCGGCGGGGCGATTCTGGCCGGGCTGGAGCATCTGGACGACCGCTACCTGCGCGCCGTCGGCTACGCGACCAAATCGAAACGCGGCGGCGACGGGCATGGCAACTCTTCCGGCGTGCCGAAAATGGTGCTGGTCGGCGACATTGCCGGGGACGACGCCGATGTGGTGGCGCGGGCCACCAGCGAAGTCGTGCGTATTGCCAATTCGCGCAACGGCGAGGGTTTTATCGCGATCAGCCCGGAAGCGCGCAAGAAATTCTGGCTGGACCGCAAGAAAACGGCGGCCATTTCGCGCCACACCAACGCGTTCAAAATCAACGAAGATGTGGTGATTCCGCTGCCGCGCATGGCCGAGTACACCGACGGTATCGAGCAGATCAACATCGAGCTGAGCCTGCGCAACAAGATCAAGCTGTGCGACGCGCTGGAGGCTTTTTTCCGCCAGGGCAATCTGCCGCTGGGCAAGTCCGACGACGCCAATGGCGTGCCGTCCGCCGAACTGCTCGAAGACCGCGTCAGCCAGGCGCTGACGCTGGTGGCCGGGGTGCGCACGCTGTGGAGCGGCTGGCTGCAGGGCATCGCCACGCATTTCCCCGAGTTGCAGGATCACACGCTGCGCGCCAGCTGGAAAACCCAGTTGCGCGCCCCGCTGCAGACGCTGTTCAGCGGCGAAGCGTTTGTGCCGCTGCTCGACGAATGCAGCGCGATTCACAAGCGCGTGCTCAAAGGACGCGTCTGGGCCGCGCTGCACATGCACGCGGGCGACGGCAATGTGCATACCAACCTCCCGGTCAACAGCGACGACTACGAAATGCTGCAGGCCGCCCATGAAGCGGTGGCGCGCATCATGGTGCTGGCGCGCTCGCTGGACGGCGTGATTTCCGGCGAACACGGCATCGGCATCACCAAGCTGGAATTCTTGACGGACGAAGAGCTGCAGCCCTTCACCGACTACAAGGCGCGCATTGACCCGGAAGGGCGCTTTAACAAGGGCAAGCTGCTGCGCAATACGGCCAAAGCGCTGCCCGGCCAGCAAGGCTTGCAGGCCGATCTGACCAACGCCTACACGCCGAGCTTTGGCCTGATGGGCCACGAGTCGCTGATCATGCAGCAAAGCGACATCGGCGCGATTGCCACCAGCATCAAGGACTGCCTGCGCTGCGGCAAGTGCAAGCCGGTGTGCTCGACGCATGTGCCGCGCGCCAATTTGCTGTACAGCCCGCGCAACAAGATTCTGGCGACTTCTCTGCTGATTGAAGCCTTCCTGTACGAAGAACAAACCCGGCGCGGCATCAGCCTCAAGCACTGGGAAGAGTTCGAGGACGTGGCGGATCACTGCACCGTCTGCCACAAATGCCTGAACCCGTGCCCGGTGAACATCGACTTCGGCGACGTGTCGATGAACATGCGCAACCTGCTGCGCAAAATGGGCCAGAAGAGCTTCCGCCCGGCTGGCGCCGCCGCGATGTTCATGCTCAACGCGACCAATCCCGAGACGATCAAGCTGGCGCGCAGCGCGATGGTCAACGTGGCGATCAAGGCCCAGCGCATTGCGCATGACGTCAAGGAGCAGATCATTCACTTCGTGAATAAAAAGCTGCCCGGCGGCCTGCCGAAAAAGACGGCCCGCGCCTTGCTCGACATCGAGAACAAGGACTACGTGCCGATCATCCGCAACCCGAAAACCACGACGGCGGAAACCGAGGCGGTGTTTTATTTTCCCGGCTGCGGCTCCGAGCGCCTGTTCAGCCAGGTTGGACTGGCCACGCAGGCCATGCTCTGGCACGCGGGCGTGCAGACGGTGCTGCCACCGGGCTACCTGTGCTGCGGCTACCCGCAACGCGGCAGCGGCCAGTTCGACAAGGCCGAGAAGATGATCACCGACAACCGGGTGCTGTTTCACCGGGTTGCCAACACACTGAATTACCTCGACATCAAGACGGTGGTGGTCAGCTGTGGCACCTGCTATGACCAGCTGCAGGGTTATCAATTTGACAAGATTTTCCCCGGCAGCCGCATCATCGACATCCACGAATACCTGCTCGAAAAAGGCATCACGCTGGACAATGCCGGCTCCTTCCTGTTCCACGACCCCTGCCACAGCCCGATGAAGCTGCAGGCGCCCATCAAGACCGTCAAGGCCTTGCTCGGCGAGAACGTCATTCAATCGGAGCGCTGCTGCGGCGAGTCGGGCACGCTGGCCCTGAACCGGCCCGACATCTCGACGCAGGTGCGTTTCCGCAAGGAGGAAGAAATCCTCAAGGGCGAAACCGAGCTGCGTGAAATGGGCGGTTTGGGCGCCAAGGAAAACGTCAAGATTTTGACCTCCTGCCCGGCCTGTCTGCAGGGCTTGAGCCGCTACGGCGACGACCTGAAAAACGGCCTGCTGGAAGCCGACTACATCGTGGTCGAAATGGCCAGCCAGATCCTGGGCAAGGAGTGGCTGCCGAACTACGTCGCCGCCGCCAACCACGGCGGCATTGAACGGGTGCTGGTGTGAGCGTGACGGCGGCGCAAGCTTGTCCGCTGTGTACGGCAGACGGTGGCCTGCTGGTGTTTCGCAACGATGATTTGCGCATCATCCAGGCCGATGAGGCCGGTTTTCCGGCGTTTTACCGCGTCGTCTGGAACCGGCATGTGGCCGAGTTTTCTGATTTATCTGCCGCCGAGCGCGACACCTGCATGAGCGCTGTCGTGGTGGTCGAGCAGGTGCTGCGCGAGCAACTGCAGCCGACCAAAATCAACCTGGCCGCGCTGGGCAATATGGTGGCGCACCTGCACTGGCATGTGATTGCCCGCTTCGACTGGGACAGCCACTTTCCGGCGCCGGTCTGGGGCTCGCTCCAGCGCCCGCTTGATGACGCCCGCGTGGCGGCGGTGGCGGTCCGCTGCCTTCAGATCAACCGGCTGATTGCCGAAAAAATGGCGGCCTGACCGGCCCGCGTCCTAGTTTTTCAAAAAGAGAGATGTTCCTATGGCAGGTCTTCAATCCGGCTCCCCGACGCCGACGGCACTGACGGTTCACGGCCAGTCCCGCGTGCTTGAAATTTCGTTTTCCGACGGCGCGTCTTTCAAGATTCCGTTTGAGCTGATGCGCGTGTATTCGCCCTCGGCCGAGGTGAAGGGCCACGGGCCGGGCCAGGAAACGCTGCAAACCGGCAAGCGCGAGGTGACGATTGAGGCGCTGGAGCCGGTCGGCAATTACGCCGTCAAGCCGGTGTTTTCCGACGGCCACCAAAGCGGCTTGTTCAGCTGGGATTACCTGTACCAGCTGGGCGCCGAGCAAAGCCGCCTGTGGGACGATTACTTCCAGCGGCTGCAGGCCGCAGGCGTCGAGCGCGACACGCCGATGCCGGTGGCAGGCGGCTCCGCCTGCGCCAGCCATTGATTAGGATTTACTTTATGACAACTACCCATTTTGGTTTTGAATCGGTTGATGAGCAGGACAAGGCGCGCCGCGTGCGCAGCGTGTTCGACTCCGTCGCGCCGAAATACGATGTGATGAACGACTTGATGTCGATGGGCCTGCACCGCGCCTGGAAGGCCTACACGGTGCTGGTGGCCAACGTCAAGCCCGGCCAGCAGGTGCTGGACATTGCGGGCGGCACCGGCGACTTGTCGCTGGCGTTTGCGCCCAAGGTGGGCGCCACCGGCCGCGTCGTGCATACCGACATCAACGAAGCGATGCTGCGCGAAGGGCGCAACCGGCTGATCGACGCGGGCGTGTGCCTGCCGACGCTGGTCTGCGACGCCGAGCACCTGCCGTTTGCCGACGGACATTTTGACCTGGTCACGGTGGCTTTCGGCCTGCGCAACATGACGCACAAGGACGCGGCGCTGCGCGAAATGAACCGCGTGCTCAAGCCCGGCGGCAAGCTGCTGGTGCTGGAATTTTCCAAAGTCGCCAAGCCGCTGGAAAAAATTTACGACTGGTATTCGTTCAAGGTGCTGCCCAAAGTCGGCAAGCTGGTCGCCAACGATTCGGCCAGTTACCAGTACCTGGCCGAGTCGATCCGCATGCATCCGGGTCAGCAAGAATTGAAAGACCTGATGCGCCAAAGCGGTTTTGGTCATGTGGATTACCACAACATGTCCGGCGGGATGGTGGCATTGCATGTTGGAATCAAGTGCTGACGAGGGTTTGCGGCGGCTGGCCGTGACCCGCATTTGATACAGGTAAAGAAGGAGACGACATGAAAATCTGGCCCGCATTTTTTTCGGCGCTATTGGCCATCACCCTGACGCTGTCGGGCACCGCTGCGGATGCCAAGCGCATGGGCGGCGGCGGCTCTATCGGTCGGCAATCGTCCAACGTGACGCAGCGCCAGGCCGCGCCAGCACCCGCACCCGCACCCGGCGGGACGGTCACCAATTCTGCTGCCAGACCGGGTACGCCCGGCCCGGCCGCTGCGCCGGTCGCCGCGAAAAAACCGTGGGGCGCGATGCTCGGCGGTCTGGCGGCTGGTCTGGGCCTGGCCTGGCTGGCGTCGTCGCTGGGCTTGGGCGGCGCTTTTGGCAACATCATTATGTTTGGTTTGCTGGCTCTGGGCGTGATGCTGGCGGCTGGCTTTGTCATGCGCAAGCTCAAGGGTGGGGCGGCCAATGCTTCGGGCGGTGATATGCCCGCGCCGTCTCCGTTTGCGTTTCAGGGCGCCGGCGGCGCTGCGCAGGCGCCCGCCAGCTACAACGCTGAGCATGTCGGCAACGACGCTTCGGCGCGCCCGTGGGAGCGCAACAGCATGAACTTTGACGCCGCCAAGTCCGACGCTGCGGCGCCTGCGGGCGGCTCGATGATTGGCTCCGCGCTGGTCGGGTCGCAAACCTGGGGCGTGCCCGCCGGGTTTGACGCCGAAGGTTTTCTGAGCGCCTGCAAGGCCAATTTCGTGACGCTGCAGGACGCCTGGGATCGCTCGGACATCCAGAACCTGCGCGCCATGATGACCGACGAGATGCTGGCGCAAATCAAGACCCAGCTCGCCGAGCGCGAAACCCATACCGGCGGCATCGCCAACAAGACTGAAGTCGGCATGCTCAACGCGCAGTTGCTGGGCATTGAGGAGCTGAGCGATGTGTACATGGCCAGCGTCGAGTTCTCCGGCATGATCAAGGAAGACGCCTCGGCGGACGCCAGCCCGTTCCGCGAAGTCTGGAACATGACCAAGCCACGCAACGGCGCCAGCGGCTGGCTGGTCGCTGGTGTGCAAGCGCTGCAGTGATGACCTTGAACTAAATTGGCGCCTTTTATCCTGCAAAATCGGGACGATGAACAACAAGTCCCCTTTTTCTTTTCTGGAGTCCCTCGCCAGCCGTTTTCAGCCGCCCGCCTGGGTGGTTGAGGAAGGCCAACAGCGCCTGGTGCTGTTTTTAAACCATGTCCTGATGCAGGAAAAGCAGGCCCAGGAGCGGCTGCTGCGCCAAAAAGGCCGCACCGTTCACGCCCGCTGGGGCGTGTTTGCGATTGACCTGATCGTTACGCCCGCCGGTCTGGTGGACTGGGCGCCGCTTTCCGACAAGCCTGATCTGCTGCTCACCGTCGAGGCCGAGTCGCCTGTGCGGCTGGCGCAGTCCGTGCTGTCGGGCAAGGCGCCGCCAGTCCGGATTGAGGGCGATGTGCAACTGGCCGCCGAACTGGGCTGGCTGGCCGAAAACCTGCGCTGGGATGTCGAAGAAGACCTGTCCCGCCTGATCGGCGATGCGCCAGCGCATACCGTGACCAGTCTGGGGCGCAGGCTGCTCGCGGGCCTGAAGCTGTTTGTGGCCCGCCCGGCGGATGCCGAACCCAGGGCTTCGGCATGAGCCGGATGGCCCGGGGGATTTTTATCGTCTGGACGCTGCTGCGCTTTGGGCTTGATGAGCTGGTGTTGTCCAGCTTTGAAAAGCCCTGGATTCGCCGTCTGACCCGCATCATCTGCATCGGGCGCAACCTGAAGGCGCCACGCGGCCAGCGCCTGCGCCAGGCGCTGGAGCATCTGGGGCCGATTTTTGTCAAGTTCGGCCAGGTGCTCTCGACCCGGCGCGACCTGCTGCCGCCCGATATTGCCGAGGAGCTGGCCCGGCTGCAGGATCGGGTGCCGCCGTTTGACTCCGGCGTCGCGGTGGCGATTATTGAAAAAGCCTTTGGCCGCCCGCTGGAGCGCATCTTTGCCAGCTTTGAGCAGACGCCGGTGGCCAGCGCCTCGATTGCCCAGGTTCACTTTGCCACGCTGCCCGGTGGGCGCGAGGTGGCCGTCAAGGTGCTGCGCCCGAACATGCTGGCGGCCATCACCAAAGACCTGGCGCTGATGCGCATGATGGCCGGCTGGATCGATAGCGCCTCGGCCGACGCCAAGCGCCTCAAGCCGCGCGAGGTGGTGGCCGAGTTCGACAAATACCTGCATGAAGAGCTCGATTTGCTGCGCGAAGCCTCCAACGCCGCCCAGCTGCGGCGCAACATGCAAAGCCTGAACATGGTGATGATCCCGGAGATGTACTGGGAATACTGTATGCCCGACGTGATGGTGATGGAGCGCATGTACGGCGTGCCCATCGGCCAGACGCAGCGCCTGCGCGATGCCGGTGTCGATATGAAAAAGCTGGCCCGCGACGGCGTGACGATTTTCTTCACCCAGGTGTTTCGCGACGGATTTTTTCACGCCGACATGCATCCGGGCAACATCCAGGTCAGCCTGGCGCCAGCGACGTTCGGGCGTTATATCTCGCTCGATTTCGGCATCGTCGGCACGCTGACCGAGGTGGACAAGGAGTATCTGGCGCACAACTTCAGCGCGTTTTTCCAGCGCGACTACAAGCGCGTCGCCGAACTGCACATCGAGTCGGGCTGGGTGCCGCCCGCGACGCGGGTCGATGAGCTGGAAGCGGCGATACGCGCCTGCTGCGAGCCGATGTTTGACCGGCCGCTCAAAGAGCTGTCGCTCGGGCTGGTGCTGATGCGGCTGTTCCAGACCTCGCGGCGCTTTCAGGTGGAAATCCAGCCGCAGCTGGTGCTGCTGCAAAAAACCCTGCTCAACATCGAAGGCCTGGGGCGCGAGCTAGACCCGGACCTCGATTTGTGGAGCACGGCCAAGCCCTTCCTGGAGCGCTGGATGCTGGAGCAGGTCGG
>JAPLPS010000208.1 GCA_026400075.1 Polaromonas sp. | reverse complement strand
CTCTGTGATCAGGTGGTCATCATCTTCCCAAACAAATCTATTATCTTGATTATTTTTTGGTGGTAGGCGTAGAGGGAGTGGAGTATCATCTATGATTATGTTTTTCCCTTCTAAATGTGCCTCAGTGATTTGACCTACATCTTTCATCCATGATCCGACTCTTTTAACTACATTGGCGATTGGTTTAACCGCTTCTCTTGCCCAGTTTGATACACTGGAAATAACTCCGCCGACTGTTGACCAAAAGCCCATAATTCACCTCAAAAAATTTATGTCTAACGTAGATTAAACGACTCAATGTTACCTAGATTTTAAATCTAGCGCAACAATCACACAAAAAATTCTCCCTGTAGAAAAACCTTTCTTAAATTTATAAACCATTTTGAAAAACCAAAATTTCGCAGATAAAACCCCGCCATACTTCAAAGCCCCCGCAAAACATCCACCACCCGCACCGGCGAAAAAATAGCCGAAATCCGCTTCACCCAACCAGCACGGCGGCTTTCAAACGTCTGCGCGCGGCGCTCGCCGCACAGCGTCAGCCGCACGGTTTCGCCTGCGCGCTGGCGTTCCAGCAGTTGGGCGATGTCGTCCGCGTCCAGCGTTGCCCAGGCCTGCGCGTAGGCGGCCCAGTCTTCCTTGAACACGGCTTGGGCCAGGCTGCGCGGGGCGCTGATTTGCGCCGCGTCCGTCAGCGTCCGGCCTGAACGGCTTGCGGGCAAATCCCCGGTGCCGCTGATCCAGAAGGAGTTGACCGGCAGCTGGCGCTTGACTTCCCGCGCATCGTTGAACGGGTGGGTGTAGAGCAGCATCTGGATTTCGTTTTGCAGCCGCCGTAGCGGGCGCGCCTGCAAGCCCTCGGGCAGCCAGGCATCGACGTTGCGCGCCAGCACCCGGTCCAGCGCGGCGGTGGGCAGGCGGCGAAACAGCTCGCCCTCGGCCAGCCAGCGTTGCGGCCCGAGCGCGGGCAGGTAATGCAGCGTGATGCCGTCGGTTTCAAAATAGGGCTGCATGACGGCGAGCAGGGCGCGGGATTCGTCTTCGCTAAGGGCCAGCGCCGCCGGGTCGCTCAGCGTGGCGTGCATATGGCCCATCGCCCAGTGGCAGGGCGTGATCCAGGCCCAGGCTTTATTGGCGCTGTTGGCGCTGGCGGGCAGATGCTGCGCCGCCTCCTGCGCCGCCCAGGGCGTCAAGCCGTCGGGCGCGCCGGGGCGGCTCAGGCCCAGCGCCTGCGCCAAGGCCCGCTCGTGCGGCGGCGAGAGCGATTCGGCTTCCTGCGTGTCGGTGTGTGTCAGCGCCATGCCTTGGAGCAGCGCGCTCAGGTGGCGCTGGCTGCCCGGCGGCAGCGCCTGCACGGTGGGCAGCCAGGCTTCGGCGCTGCAGGCGGCAAAAGGAAGGATCAGGTGGCGCGGCGCGGCGGGCGAAAGGGAAGAGGGGGCAAGAACGGGCATGGCCTGTATTGTCCGGCCAGTCCGGGATGCCACAATCCCAGCCTATGCAAACCCCTTATGAGCTGATTTTGGGCTGGCGCTACACCCGCGCTGGCCGCGCCACCCGGCGCAATGGTTTTATTTCCTTTATTTCCGGCGTGTCCATGCTGGGCATTGCGCTGGGCGTGGCCGCGCTCATCATCGTTCTCAGTGTGATGAACGGCTTTCAAAAGGAAGTGCGCGACCGCATGCTGGGCGTGATTTCCCACATCGAGGTGTTCGCGCCCGGCGGCGGCGCGCTGCTCGATCCGTCAAAGACGATGGCTGAAATCAAGGCCAATCCGAACGTCGTCGGCGCGGCCACTTTCATTTCCGCGCAGGCGCTGCTGGCGCGTGGCGAGGACATGAAGGGCGCAATGGTGCGCGGCATTGACCCGGCGCTCGAAGGCCAGGTGACGGACTTGGGCGTGGAGCTGGAAAAGACCGCTTTCCCCAAGTTAATTAGCGGCGAATTCGGCGTGGTGCTGGGCGGCGAGCTGGCCCGCGCAATGGGCGTGCGCGAGGGCGACAGCGTCACCTTGATTGCGCCCAGCGGCCAGGTCACGCCAGCGGGCATCGTGCCGCGCCTGAAAAAGATGACGGTGGTTGGCACCTTTGACTCGGGCCACTACGAGTACGACTCGACGCTGGTGATGATGCACCAGGACGACGCGGCGCGCATCTTCCGCCTCGAAGGGCCGACCGGAATCCGCATCAAGCTCAAGGATTTGCACCAGGCGAGGCAGGTGGCGCTGGAGCTGTCCAAAAGCCTGAGCGGCGATTTGCTGATCCGCGACTGGACGCGGCAGAACAAGACCTGGTTTGCCGCCGTCGAGCTGGAAAAACGCATGATGTTCATCATCCTGACGCTGATCGTGGCGGTGGCGGCGTTCAACCTGGTCAGCACGCTGGTGATGACGGTGACGGACAAGCGCGCTGACATTGCCATCCTGCGCACGCTGGGCGCGAGCCCGAAAAGCATCATGGGGATTTTTATGGTGCAGGGCGCGATGGTGGGGGTGATTGGCACGTTTTCGGGGCTGCTGCTGGGGCTGGGCATTGCCTTCAATATCGACGTGATCGTGCCCGCGCTGGAGCGTTTATTGAATGCCAGCTTTTTGCCCAAGGACATTTACCTGATCAGCCGCATGCCCAGCGAGCCGCAGTACGGCGACATCATGCCGATTGTGGTGATTTCGCTGGTGCTGTCGTTTTTGGCAACCATTTATCCAAGCTGGCGCGCCAGCCGCGTGAACCCGGCCGAGGCCTTGCGTTATGAATAACAACAACCTGACTTTTCCAGCGTCCGCGAGCGGTGCTTCAGCATCTTCGCTTCAGGATGAAATCGTGCTGCGCGCCACCGGCCTGACCAAGCGCTTTACCGAAGGCCGCCTCGACGTGACGGTGCTGCAGGGCGTGGACCTGCAGGTGCATCGCGGCGAAACGCTGGCCATCGTCGGCACATCGGGTTCGGGCAAAAGCACGCTGCTGCATTTGATGGGCGGGCTGGACGCGCCCACCAGCGGCAAGGTCGAATTGAAGGGGGAAGACCTGTCCAGCCTGTCTCCCGCCCGGCAGGGCGAGCTGCGCAACCAGCATCTGGGTTTTGTCTATCAGTTTCACCACCTGCCAGCATCTGGGTTTTGTCTATCAGATTCACCACCTGCTGCCCGAGTACAGCGCGCTCGACAACGTCGCCATGCCGCTGTGGATTCGGCGCCTGCCGCGTGAGGAATGCGCCAAAATCGCCACCCAAATGCTGGCCGCTGTGGGGCTGAAAGAGCGGATTCATCACCGCCCAGCGGAACTGTCCGGCGGCGAGCGCCAGCGCGTGGCGATTGCCCGAGCCTTGGTGACGCAGCCCGCCTGCGTGCTGGCCGACGAGCCCACCGGCAACCTGGACCGCGCCACGGCGGACGGGGTGTTTCAATTGATGCTGCAACTGGCCCGAGAACATGGCACGGCGTTTGTGATGGTGACGCACGACGAGACGCTGGCGGCGCGCTGCGGGCGGCAATTGCGGCTGGTGCAGGGCAAGCTGTCGCAGGGCGATGGCGCATGAAACTGCACCAACTGCATCTGGAAAATTACCGCTGTTTTGCGGTGATTGACGTAGAGCTGCATCCAGAACTGACGGTGTTCATTGCGGAAAATGGCCAGGGTAAATCGACCTTGCTCGATGCCATACGCATTGCGCTGTGGCCGTATGTCAGCAGTTTTGATCTGGCGCGCAATGCTTTCAACGACCCCGGCAACACCATCACCGTGGACGATGTGCGCCTGCTCAAGCTGGGGAGCGGCGATATGGCCCGCCAGCTGCCCACACGCATCGAG
The DNA here is from genome assembly GCA_026400075.1 of Polaromonas sp. Taxonomy (GTDB): domain Bacteria; phylum Pseudomonadota; class Gammaproteobacteria; order Burkholderiales; family Burkholderiaceae_C; genus Polaromonas. The sequence goes on along the minus strand of JAPLPS010000208.1, from coordinate 7,807 downwards.
ATGACGGGCGACTTTGGTTCAGGGCAGGAAAACACCTGGATCCGTTATAGAGACAAAGAAGCCAGGCTGACTAAGACAAAAGATGGCGGTGACACCGGTTTGATGCGTGATTTTGCTGGCTTCAAACAGCTTTGGATTAGAGACCCGGCCAACTCGCCGTTTGATTTGCCGGTGTTTGGCTACTACGGCACGGGGCGTTTGTGGGCACAAAAGCGGCTGACCGAGGCCACCAAAGGAAAAGACGACACGCAGGAAACCGATTTTTATGTGCGCACTTTTGCCTATCTGAACTGCCTGGATCCTGCGTCTTCCTACAAGCACTTCAAGGAGTGGTTTGTCTGGGCTTTCGAGAGCTACCGGGAGCTTCAAATCAAGCAACTCGAAGGCAGCGCAGCGCCAGGCGACATCACCGCTGCGCGTGAGCGTATTGCGGTGGTGCAGCAGGTGGTGGATATTTTCTTGCACCCCACAACCGGCTGGCACACGCTGGAGTACAGCGTCAGCCATGAAAAATCCCTCGTTTTGCACCACGAAAAATACGGCGTTCTGAAGGTCGATGCGCTCAGCGATGGCATCCGCAGCGTCCTGGCGATGGTGGGTGACATTGCCTACCGTTGCATCAAGCTCAATCCACATTTGGGCGCCAGAGCGGCGCTTGAAACCGAAGGTGTGGTGCTGATTGATGAGGTGGACATGCATTTGCATCCCAGCTGGCAGCAAACGGTTTTGGGGCAGTTACGGCAGGCTTTTCCATGCGTGCAATTCATCGTCACCACGCACAGCCCGCAGGTGCTGAGTACCGTCAGGCGTGAAAACATCCGGGTCATCGGCCTGAATCGTGAGGGCCAGACGACTGCAGAGCCGCCGCTGGCCATGACTTACGGCGAACCCAGCGGGCTGGTCATGCACAGCGTGATGCAGGTGGACCCGCAGCCGCCAGTGCAGGAAAAACAAGATTTGCAGCGCCTGACGGAGCTGGTCGATCAGGGTGATTACGTCGGGGCTGAAGCCCTGGAACTCACGCAAAAGCTCAATGCCTTGCTGGGTGAACAACACCCGCAGCTCCAGCGCCTGCAGCGCAGCATTCAACGGCAGAAGGCGCTGAAGGAATGAGGGCGATCAGCAAGCGGGGTGCGGGTGGTTTCCAGTTGAATCAATCCCACGTCAATCCGCCCCAGACCGGCGCTCAGGCTACCAGCCGCTGGCACGGTTTCAAGCATAAAACGACTGTGCTGGAACAGCTGTTTGATGAGCAATACCGGCTGTGCTGCTACTCGGAAATTCGTCCCGATTTGCTGGGAATGGGGAGCCATATCGAGCATGTTCAGCCCAAGAGCCAGTATCCGCAGCGCACTTTCGACTATCAAAATCTCGCAGCCAGTGCGCTCGACAGTGAAAGTGACCTGAAGGCTTTCAAGGGGCAAGCCCAAGAAGTGTTTGCCGGACATGCCAAGCTGGGTGGATATGACCCGGATTTGTTTGTCTCATGCCATCAGAGCGATTGCGCACGGTTTTTTGCTTATCTTTCGGATGGGCGCGTGGTGCCTGCCAGCGGCCTGGCACCGGATGAGATGGCGAGAGCCAGTTACACCATCACGCTGTTAAACCTCAACAGTCCCTATCTCCTCACCCAGCGGCAAAGCTGGTGGGACGAGTTGGAGAAGCTCTTTGATGAGCATCACGCCAAAGGCTGGAGCCTTGAGCACCTGGCTGAGGTTGATCTGATTCCGACGAATGGAAAATTGAGCCAATTCTTCAGTTTGACCCGGCAGTTTTTTGGCCCGGTTGCGGATCGAATTTTCGCGCAGCATGGGTTGCCATTGTGAGCCGTCCATAACTTTGGCCGCGCTTTAAATTGAAACAGGCATAAAAAAAGACAGGCAAAGCCTGTCTTTTTTAGTAACGCTAAAAGCGATTACTTGGCGGCAGCAGGTGCGGCTGCTTCAGCGGCTTTTGGCTCAGCGGCTTTCTTTGCAGCGACTTTCTTTGCTGCTTTCTTGTGCTTTTTAACTGCCTTCTTGGCGGCTGCTGGTGCAGCTGCCTTGGCTTCAGCCTTTGCTGCTGCAGGAGCGGCGGCAGCAGCAGGAGCTGCAGCGGCAGCAGGAGCTGCAGCAGGAGCTTGTGCGAAAGCGCCGACGGAAACAAACAGACCAGCGATCAGGGTAGCGAGCAACTTGTTCATAAAAAACCTTTTGGTTGAATTAATTGATGCAATGATTTCACTGCATACCCGCTACTAACGGAGGGGCTGAAAAGCCGTTGACGATAGTTACATTATGTTGCAACTTGCGTAGGGGCGCGAGGTGTTGTCCCTGTGTTTCAGCCGGGCGCGGCAGGCGCGTCAAGCATAATCACCGGCCCGCACCTTGCGCCTTGCCGTGCAGCCCTGCGGGCCAGAGGCAAGCCCTTGCCCCGCGCTGTGCCAGCTTGTTGAGGCGCTGGCAGAACCAAGCGAGATACCGCATGACCGATCACTACACCACCCTTGGGCTGAGCAGCGCTGCGACGCTGGCTGATATTAAAAAAGCCTTTCGCCAGCAGGCCTCCTTCTGGCATCCCGACAAAAACCCGGCGCCGGATGCGCCCGCGCGCTTTCGGGCCGTGCAGCAGGCTTACGAAATCCTCGCCGACGCCGACAAGCGCCAGGCCTACGACGACAACCGCCGCCGCAACCTGCTCGACAGCCCGCTGCAGACGGCCCAGGACATCTGGGGCCACTACTTCCGGCAACTGCTCTGAGCCCGTGCGGCCCGCCATCCACCCCCAACATGAAAAGACCGCTGCCATGATGATTTCCCCTTTTTTCCTGAACCTGCGCTCGGCCTACCGGGCTGAAATCGACGATCTGGTCTCCGACTCCGACGGGCGCGATGTGCTGCGCCAGCGGCTGGCGGCCAAGCGCAAGGAAATCGACTTTCTGCTTCAGATGATGGAGCTCAGCCCCGAAATGGTGGCGGTGATTTTTCACCAGGGCCTGAAATTCAAAGAGCCCGCCGTGATGGACGACCTGCTCAGCCACGAGGGCGACGAACTGCCCGACTGGAGCACGCTGGCCGACGGCATTGAGCTGGCGCCCTGGGCGCGTGCGCTGGTCCAGACCATTTTGGCCGCGCCAGCGGGCGAGTGGTTTATGGCGGTGGCCGCTGGCCTGCACTACATGGCGGGCAAGCCGGACTCGGCGTTTTACGGACTCAGCGGCAGCGACGCCGACGAGGACGAAGACAGCGACGACGCTGAAGACGAAGGCCAGGACGATTTCAACGACCACGAAAGCGACGAAGTGCGCGGCAACGCCAGAGACCGCGAAGAAGCGGGCGCCAGCTGGCTCGAAGGCCAGGGCTTTGAGCACAAAGACTGAGCGCCAGACGCCCCGCCCGATTCCCCGCCAGACAACCGAACCCAGCGAGTACCCGCCCTTATGAACCATTTAGCCCTGATTGCAAAAACCCAGACCCTGATTGCCGCTGGCGACATCGTCGGCGCCGAGTCCGCGCTGGTCGAACTGGCCGACGCTGAGGGCGACAGCGCGCTGATGGTGGTGCTCGACCTGCTGCCCGCCAAAGACATCCTGGCCGTCATCCGCGAGTACGACAATTCCAAGGAGTCGGTGGTGAATCTGCTGGTCACGCCCGAGCAGTTCGCTAGAGCTGTGGTGATTGAAAAGCAGTACAAAGACCTGACCCGCACGCACCTGCGCGGCATGATGAATTCGATCATCTTCCGCGAAGACGCCGACCCGCTGGAGTTTTTGAACGCCATCGGCGATCTGGAAGGCGGCAGCGAGGCGCTGGCCGACTACTTCACCGAAAAATGGGACCGCATCGAGGCTTTTGCCTTCAACGCCAGCTTTGACGCGATGAAAGACACCGGCGAGCTGATTTCGCGGGCCGATATGCAGGCCAGAGCTTACGAGCGCCCGCAGGTCGAGCGCGACGACATTGCCGACCGCGACTGGATGGAAATGGCCTGGCTGCTGCGTTATGAAATCCCCGACCTGTTCATCGAGATGCTGACGGTGCTGCGCGCCAAGGCCCGCGCCCACGATCTGGGCCTGGGGCTGGAAGAGTCCGACGACGAGGATTTCGACGAAGACGACGGCAAGGTCGAAACCGGCCAGACCGACCGGGGCAAGGCCACGCCCGTGGCCCGCGACTCCGACGAGGAATCGGCGATCTGACGCCCGCCTGTCCCGACTGATCTTTTTTATTTGCGCTGCCCATGAATGCTTTTGCCCCTGCTTCGCCCGCCGCCGTTTCGCTGTACGACGCGCGGCCCTTTTTTGAAAAAGCGCTGCAGTTCGGCGTGCAAAACGGCCTGATCGGCCAGGACAAGCTGGCCGCCATCTGCGCCGACGCGCCCAAAGGCATGGTGCAGATTGCGCGCTACTTCGGCAACGAATTTCTGCGCCCGGACATTGAAAAAGCCCGCGAGCGCATCGTCAATCTGGTCAGCCTGTATTTGCAAAGTATCAGTGGCGGCGACTTGCGGCTGGCGGCGGAGTCGCTGCGCGACAACTCCTTTTTGTCGCGCTCCAAGGGCGGCTCGGACTTGCTCAAGGCGCTGCTGGCGCTGCCCGACAGCACACTGTTTCACGAGGACTTGAGCAGCGTCGCCGAGGCCGCTGGCCCGGTCAAGGGGCTGGCCGAATGGTCGCTGAAGAGCTTTGCCGATTACCAGGCCGAACTGGCCCGGCGCCTGCCGCTGCAGCAGGAAAAAGAAGCCGCCATCTGGCTCGCCGCCCAGCTGGGCCTGGACGCGGATGAGCTTGAAGAGGCGCACACCCACGCCGAAGCGGTGATTCGCACGGCGCTGCTGGCGCTGTCGGCCAAGCGCACCGAATGGCCAGACTGGCCGGGCTTTGAAAAAATGGTGACAACGCTGCGCAAAAACCACCGCGCCGCGAAAACCCGTGCTGGCGCAGCCACCAGTGTCCAAGGCAAGGTTTTTGCCATCGTCATTCCCCGCAGTCTGCCGGATGAATTGAGAGCGGTGGTGCAATTGATGGCCGACTCGGTGCAGGCCGATTTGCCGCAGATGCTCGACGGTGCCCTGTCGGTGCGGGCGCTGTTCGCCGCCGACAACGAGCACCACCATCCGCCGCTGTTGGGGCGCTATTTCTGGCGCGACGACATGGCCAGCGAGCTGCACCACCACGAGAACGCCGTCTCCAAAGCCTGGGACCAGGCGACAGGCGGCAACTGCGACGACGGCTCGCTGCTGACGCTGTTTGTCTGCGTGGCCAGCGGCGCAGCGCCGAAAACCCTCTTGAGCGAAAAAGCCGCCACCGCCTTGGTGCGCAAGCTGCAAAAGCCCGACGCCAAAGCCAGTTTCAACCCGGAACTGGCGCGCCAGTACATTCTGGCGCACGCCCCGGCCCAGCACCAGGAAGGCTATCTGCACCTGTGGGCCGACTTTGCCGAAGAAGCCCAGCCGGTGCTGCAAAGCGATTCGACTTACGCGCTGTCCGACGCGCTGGCGCTGCTGCGGCGCGAATGCCATGTGCTAAAAGCCTGAGCCGGGCGCTCAAGCCGGGCTAATTCCTGACAAGACGCTTCGCGCTTTGAATGTTATGCTGCACTGCAACAAATCATGGCGCGCCGACATGCGTGTCTGATAGAAGGAATCTCCGCCCTTTACGGCGGGGAGGATGTCAAAGGAGTGCCTTGTGCTTTTTGGAAAACATCGCCCCCAGTCAATCAACCTCGCCTTGCAGGGCGGCGGCGCCCACGGCGCTTTCACCTGGGGCGTGCTCGACGCCCTGCTCGAAGACGGGCGCATGGATTTCGAGGGCGTCAGCGGCACCAGCGCTGGCGCGATGAATGCGGTGATTCTGGCCCAGGGTTTGATGAGCGGCGGGCGCGACGGTGCCCGCGCCGCGCTGGATAAATTCTGGAGCCAGGTCGCCGACAGCCTGCCGTTTGAAGTGGCCGTGCCGTCGCTGGACGGCCAGAATGTCAGCCTGCTGCCCGCGCTGAAAATGATGCTGCAGTGGGCGCATTATTTTTCGCCCGAGCAGCTCAACCCGTTCGATCTGAATCCGCTGCGCGACATTTTGCTGGCCCAGGTCGATTTCGAGCGGCTGCGCAGCGACAGCCCGGTCAAGCTTTTCATTGCCGCGACGAATGCCAACTCGGGCAAGGTGCGGCTGTTCAACACGTCCGAAGTCAGCGCCGACGCCGTTCTGGCCTCGGCCTGCCTGCCGACGATGGCCAGGCCGGTCGAGATCGACGGCGAGCCTTATTGGGACGGCGGCTATTCGGCCAATCCGGCCGTCTATCCGCTGGTGTACGAGTGCAGCAGCCGCGATATTTTGATGGTGCTGCTGACGCCGCTGAAGTACCAGGACACGCCCAACAGCGCCCAGGAAATCAAGGATCGGGTGCTGGAGCTGGCTTTCAATTCGACCTTTTTGCGCGAAATGCGGATGTTTGCCCACGCCCGCGCCTATGCCAGCGAGTCGCTGTTTGCGCTGGGTCGGCTGGAGCGGCGCCTGGCCCGCGTCAATTTCCATGTGATCGACGCCGAGGCGCAGATGCACCAGCTGAAAACCGAAACCAAGCTGGCAGCGAACATGAAGTTTTTTGACATGCTGAAAAATCTGGGCCGGGCGCGCGGCCAGCAGTGGCTGCAATCGCACTACGGCCAGATCGGCCAATGCTCGACGGTGGATTTGGAAGCACTGTTTTACTGAAAAAATAGCCCTGCGCGCGGCCCCGGAAAGCGGGCCTGTTTAGGATGACAGGGCTTAATCTTTGTTGAAAAGGTGGGCAGGATGAAAAATCCCTTCATGAGCATGTTCCTGAGCGGCGCCAATAGGGTCGCCAATACGGCCCGAGGCTATGCGACGGCCGCTGTCAAGCGCGAAGCGGCCAAAAACACCCGGCAGATGACCAAGGTCTGGACTGATGCGCTGCTGCCAGGCGCTGCCGCGCCGCGCAGAAAGAAAACCAGCCGCAAATAATCCAGCGCGTCCGGGCCAAAGGGCATTGCCAAGGCCTATTCAAAATTTCCGCCGTTACGATTGGCTTCATGTCCTCCAACAGGAAATCTATGAAGCCCATTGAACCCAGTCGGCCCGCTTTTGCCAACCCGCTGGCCAGATACTTTGCTGCGACAAGGCCCGCATTTCTCAGCGTTACGCTGGCGGGTGCCTTGATTGGCTTGGGTAGCGCCAGCGCCGACGGGCTGAAAGTTGACGCGCTCAAAGCGCTGCTGACCGTGCTGTTTGCGCTGATCGCCCACGCTGGGGCGAACGTGGTCAACGACTACTACGACGCTTCCGGCCGGGCTGTGGCTGACGGCGCAGTCGGCGCCCGGCTTGATCTGGATAGGGCTGGCTGGTTTGGCCATTGGCTGGGCTTATTCGGCGCCGCCGCTGCAGCTGATGGCGCGCGGCATTGGCGAGGCGGCGATTATTGGTGGCTGGCTGTTGATCGTGTTGGGCACCGATTTTGTCCAGCGCGGCGCGCTCGCCGCTTTGCCGCTGGTGGCCGGGTTGCCATTTGCGCTGCTGGTGGCGGCGATTTTGTACCTGAACCAGTTTCCCGACGCGCAGGCCGACGCGCTAGCGGGCAAACGCACACTGGTCGTGCGCCTCGGCCTGCAGCGGGCGCGCTGGGGTTATTGGCTGCTGGCGGGCGCGGCTTACCTGTGGCTGGCGCTGGCGCTGGTGGCGGGCGCTTTGCCGACTTGGTGCGCGCTGGGGTTGCTGCCTGCCGTGCCGTCTTTCGTGGCCGCCCGGCAGTTGCTCAATCATGCGGGCGAGCCGAACCGGCTCACGCCCGCCATTCAGGCGACGATTGCGGCG
>JAPLPS010000123.1 GCA_026400075.1 Polaromonas sp. | reverse complement strand
CGTCGAGACCGCACCCAGGAAAATAAACGCCTGATCGCCAGCCAAAGCGATGTTGGCATCCACGTTCAGCAGGTCGATTTTGTCGAGCTCGCTGGTTTTGAAGTCGGTGATCGTGTCCCAGGTGGTGCTGGTCAAGCCGGTTTCGGTCAGCAGGTTGAAATCGAAGCGGTCTGCGCCTGTGCCGCCGGTGAGTTGGTCGGCGCCGAGTCCGCCTGTCAGCACATCGTTGCCTGCGCCGCCGTTCAGGATGTCGTTGCCGGTTACGCCAGTCAGGTAGTTGCTGCCTGTGTTGCCGGTGAGCGTGTCGGCGAAGTTGCTGCCGGTCAGGCTTTCAATGCTGAGCAGCGTGTCGCTGCCCGAGCCGCCGGTGGCTTGCGTGGTGGTCATTGCCAAATTGACGGTCACGCCCGCTGTGGCGTACAGGTAGGAGGCCGTGTCGGCGCCCAGACCGCCGTCGATGACATTGCTGCCCGCAGCGGCGTACAGCGTGTTGTTCAGCGCGTTGCCGGTGAGATTGGCGCTGGCGGTGGTGTTGATGCGGCCGTTTTCGATATTCGCGCCCAGCGTGTAGGCGCTTAGCGCACTGAACACCAGGTCGGCGCCGCCGGTGCTGGCGGTGGCGTTGGTCTCGCTGACGACATCGCCGATGTTGTCCACGTAGTAAGTGTCGCTGCCGTCGCCGCCGGTCATGTTGTCGGCGCCGGTGCCGCCGTTCAGAATGTTGCTGCTGGCATTGCCGGTCAGGGTGTCGGCGAAGTTGCTGCCGGTCAGGTTTTCCACGTTGAGCAGCGTGTCGCTGCCCGAGCCGACGGTGGCCTGCGCGACGCTGCTGGCCAGGCTGACCGTCACGCCAGCTGTGGCGTACTGGTAGGACGCGGTGTCGATGCCCAGGCCACCGTCGAGCACATTGCTGCCCGCGCCCGCGTAGAGCAGGTTGCCCAGCGCGTTGCCGCTCAAGCTAGCCGTGCCGGAGGAGAGGATGCGGCCGTTTTCGACATTCGCGCCCAGCGTGTAGGCGCTGAGGTAGCTGTAAACGCTGTCCGTGCCGCCGGTGCTGAGCACGGCGTTGGTTTCGCTGACGACATCGCCGATGTTGTCCACAAAGTAAGTGTCGCTGCCGTCGCCGCCGATCATGTTGTCGGCGCCCGCGCCGCCGTTGAGGGTGTCGTTGCCGCCCAGGCCTTCGAGCTTGTTGTTGGCCGAGCTGCCAGTGATGGCGTCATTGAAATCCCGCGAGCCGCGCACGTTTTCAATATTGCTCAGCGTATCGGTGCCGCCATAGCCATCGCTGGCCAGGCCGGATGCGAGGCTCACCGTGACTCCGGCCCTGGAGTTTTGGTAATCAACCCGGTCAACGCCGCCGTTGCCGTTGATGGTGTCGTTACCTTCACGCCCTTCAAAGGATTCAAAGGCGGCGGAATTGCTGCCGGTCAGCACGTCGTTAAAGGTCGAGCCGCGCACGCCTTCGATATGGCGCAGCACGTCGGTGCCGCCAAAGCCGTCACTGGCAGAGCCGTCCAGTGTGTCATTCAGAATAACCACGACGCCCGCAGTCGAGCTGGTGTAATCGACGCGGTCATAGCCCTGGCCGCCGTCGATGGTGTCGTTGCCTTCCTCGCCCCGAAATACTTCTGACAAACCATCGCTGATGGTCACGCCGTTCAGCGCGTTGCCGCCGGTCAAAATATCGTCCCCCGAGCCGCCGCGCACGCCTTCAATGCCGACCAGCGTGTCCGTGCCCATAGCGCCGGTGGCCAGACCGGTGGCCAGATTGACGATGACCTGTGTCGTGGCGCTGCTGTAGCGAACCACGTCAAAGCCGCCACGGCCATCAATGTAGTCATCGCCAGCCCGGCCTTCAAACAGCTCGGTCAGGTCTGTCCGGTTTGAGCCCAGCAGCGTGTCGTTGAAATTGCTGCCGCGCACCTGGTTGAAATTGACCAGCGTATCGCTGCCGACGTTGCTGCCCATCATGCCCACGGCTGTGCCCGCGATAAAGTCAACCGTGACGCCAGCGCCAGTGGCATTGTGGTAAGTCACGCGGTTGTCGTTGTCGCCGTTCAGCGTGTCGGTGATGGCGCCGCCGTTCAGCACATCGTTGCCCGCGCCGCCTTCAATTTGTTCAAAGTACAGCGCGCTGCTGCCGGTGATGGTGTCGTTGTAATTGGAGCCTTGAATCAGGTTGATATTCATCAGCGTGTCAAGCCCCACCGACGCGTCGCCGCTGGCTGTTCCGCTGCCGGTGCTGCCTTTGCCGGTGATGCCTGACATATTGATGTTCACGCCCGCCGTTGCGTAGTTGTAGGTGGTGAAATTGGCATCAGTTCCCAAGAAATAGTCCAGCGTCACGCCGCCGTTGAGCGTGTCGTTGCCTGCACCGCCTGTCAGGGTGTCAGCGCCTGCGCCGCCATCGAGCTTGTCGTTGCCATTGCCGCCGTTGAGCGTGTCGTTGCCCGCGCCGCCGAGGAGTACGTCGTTGCCTGCGCCACCAAGCAGTGAATCATTGCCGCTGGTGCCCGGAAGGGCGAGATCAAGAGTGCCGTTGTCGTTGTACTGCTCGGTTTTGACAAGCGTCTGGCTGTCGGTGCCGTAGTTGCTGTAGGTCAGGTCAATGTGTGACCAGGGGAGGGTGGCGTTGCTGTCAAAGTAGCTGACGAGCGCATGGCCATCGGTGAATTGCTTGACCTGCTTGACCTCGTTGAAATTGATATCCGTGTACCACTCAACATACTGCAGGTCACCCGTTTTTGGGGTGTATGACTTGTAGATGGCCGTGTGTCCATAGCTGTCGGCAACCGGGGCGGTGATGGCCTCGAAATAAAAGCCGTTGGCGTCTTCAATTCTTCCAAGGCGATCCGCAGGCGATGCGGAGAACGCGTTGACCAGCGTGATTTTGCCGACCTGATCGACCGTGCCAGGGTCTGAGTCTCCGTTTTGGATATGGGCATAGATGCTCAACTCCATGTTGGCGCCGACTTTGCGGCCATAAACATAGTCTTTGGAGAAGTTGAGGATGATCTTGTCGTAGTCGGGAGCCAACAAGCCGCCATCCGTCGAAATGACCGTATCAAAGCCATTATTCCAGGTCAAAACGCCCGATGAATCAACATTGGCGTTGAAGTAAACGGTGTCATTTCCGGCGCCCAGCTGGTAGGTGTCGTTGCCAGCGATGGCTGTCAGGGTATCGTCGCGAATGGTGCCATTAAAGGTAGTCATGCTTGTTTCTTTGTCGAGGGTGGGATGTTCGATCATCCTGATGGGATGAAAATTGCTGTATTTGTAACATAAATGGGATACGCTGAATACGTGCCACTGACATGCGATTTTTAAAATAAAAAGTATTTTTGTCGGTGCTGAAAAATATAAAAACCGAAATTTGTAAGAATCAACCTGATCAGCCGACTAAGCATCAGCCCACCAGAAAATTGGCCCCGCTGCCGGGGCGAAAAACTGGCGGGTTTTATCACCCAGTTGTTTTTTAACCCGTTTTTCAAGGAGTTTTCAAATGTCCAAACATGCCCTCATTGCCGCCGCCGCAGTCTCCGTGATGTCGCTGACGATGTTTTCCGCACCTGCTGCCGCCGCTGGCGACAAGGAAAAGTGCTACGGCATCGCCAAGGCCGGTCAGAACGACTGCGCCAACACCAGCGGCGCTCACAGCTGCGCCGGTCAATCCAAGGTGGATAAGGCCCCGGACGAGTGGAAATATGTCGCCAAGGGCACTTGCGAAAAAGAGGGTGGCATGACCGTTCCCCCCAAGATGACGAAGGGCTGATACAGCATGCCGCTGACCGCCGCGCTGCTTGACACGCCTGCTGTGGGCATCGGCTGGCGCCAGCCGCATTACGCCGGGCTGTTGCAGAGCGGCCCGGCGCTGGACTTCATTGAAGTCCATTCGGAGAATTTCTTTGCCCCCGGCGGCGCGGCACTGGCCGTGCTGCGTCAGGGGCGTGAGCATTACCCGGTCAGCCTGCACGGCGTGGGCCTGTCGCTGGGCGCGGCCTGCGGCGTGGACGACTGGCATCTGGCGCAACTGGCCCGGCTGGTCGAAGACATCGACCCGGTGCGCGTCAGCGACCACGCCAGCTTTGCGCGCGGCCCGCTCGCCGGAAGGAGCGGCTTGATTCACGCCGCTGACTTGCTGCCCGTGCCCTTCACCCGCGAGGCGCTGGCCGTGATGAGCGCCAACGTGCAGCGAGTCCAGGAGCGCCTGAAGCGCCCGATTGCCGTCGAAAACCTGTCCGCCTATTTGAATTGGGCGCAGGCTGACATGCAGGAAACCGAGTTTCTCGCCACGCTGGCGCAGCACACCGGCTGCAGCCTACTGGTCGATGTGAACAATCTTTATGTGAACGCGCTCAACGCCCAGTTGCGCGGCGAACTGAATCAGGACGCGCAAGAGCCAGGCGCCGCGCTGGCCCGCTGCCGCGACTGGCTAGACCAGATTGCCGCCAGCCCGGTGGCCGAGCTGCATCTGGCCGGTCACGCGCATCTGGGCGACATCGTCATCGACGACCACGGCAGCCGCGTCTGCCCCGAGGTCTGGACGCTGTACCGCCACGCGCTGGCGCGGCTCGGGCCGGTGCCGACGCTGATCGAGTGGGACAACGATGTACCGCCGCTGGAGCTGCTGCTGGGCGAGGCGCAGCGCGCCCGCGAGATGGCTGGCGGCCTGGCCTTTTCAGCGCCCTGGCAGCGACCGGCGCATGGTGTCACGCCGCCGCCATTGGCACAGGCCACGCGCCAGCCCGCAGCCGGGGGGCGCCCATGAGCGCGCTGGCCGAGCAACAGCAGGCGCTGCTGCAGGCGCTGTGGACGCGGCCCGGCCAGACGGCGGCGCCGCCGCTGGCGGCTCTGGTGGCCGCGCCCTGGCAGCGCGGTCTGGGCGCTTACCGCACCAATGCGGCGGCGCTGGCCGAACGTGCGCTGCTGGCGGCCTACCCGGTGGTGGCTGCCTTGATCAGCGCCGACAGCTTTGCGCCGATGGCGCGCCAGTTCTGGTTTCAGCACCCGCCCGAGCGCGGCGATCTGGCCTGCTGGGGCGCGGCGCTGCCCGATTTTCTGGCGGGCGAGCCGCAGCTGGCCGATGTGCCTTACCTGGCCGACGTGGCGCGGGTTGAATGGGCGCTGCAGCGCAGCGCTGGCGCGCCCGATGCCGCGCCTTTTGAGCCAGCCAGCTTTGCGCTGCTCGGCCAGATTGAAGCAGACCAGCTCACGCTGCGCCTGCCGCCGGGCACGGTGGTGTTGCGCAGCGGCTGGCCGGTGGTCAGCCTGGTCAACGCGCATTTGCAGCAGGAACCGACCTTTGATACCGTGGCCGGGCGCGTCCAGGCTCGCGCCGGTGAAACTGCGCTGGTCTGGCGTCAGGGCCTGCGTCCGCATCTGGCCGCCTGCACGGATGCCGAAGCGGCGCTGCTTGAGGCGCTGCTAGCAGGCCAGTCGCTGCTGGCCGCGTTGGAAGCCGTGGACGCTGTAAACGCCGTGGACGCCGTGGACGCCGTGGCGCCCTTCGATTTCAGTGACTGGCTCAACGCTGCTGTCACGCAAGGCCAGGTGCTGGGCGCTGCGCTGTTGCCATTCGCACCCCGCTGAAGCTGCTGTAACACTGCCTATTTTTTCTGTTACGTTCTCCTTTTCCCTAAATCCAGGTTCCAGCCCCACAATGGGGGCACTGCATGTGAAGATAGTCTTCACGCCGTAGTGGTCATCATCGGTGACTAAGATTCCCGGTACTTGATGTAGCCAGTCGCCAAGACTGGTCGGCCGCCCGGCGGCTTCTTGCGTCATTTGAAACTATGCCTGTCCTTCAAAATAATCAAATCACCCAACAGCTTGTTCGCAACCAGCGGCAAGCCAACGAGAACCTTGTCATTGCATCGCTGCACGCGCAGGACTTGCAGGGAGAGGCTGAAGCGTCCGTCAAACGGCAGACAGAATTTTTGTCGATGCTGGCGCACGAGTTGCGCACCCCGCTGGCCCCCATCGCCCTGGTAGCCGATATCCTGGAGAAAATTTCTGGCGCGCATCCGCAACTGCCGCATTTGCAGCAGGTCATTGCCCGCCAGGTCAGCCACATGAAGCGGCTGCTGGAGGACTTGCTCGATGCTTCGCGTGTCAGCAGCGGAAAAATTTCCCTGAAAAAAAGTCAGTTGCTGCTCACTGACATCGTGCAAAGCGCGCTGGAGATCAGCCAGCCCTCCCTTGACGAGCATGCGCAGCTATTGGAGCTGGCGCTGCCAGAGTCGCCCGTCGTGATCGAAGGCGATGCGGTGCGCCTCGCGCAGGTGTTTGCCAATCTCTTGATCAACGCCAGCAAATACTCGCCGCAGCACGAAACCATCACCTTGTCGGCGTCCCAAGGCGCCGATGGCACGCTGGCCATTACCGTGAAAGACCAGGGCATCGGCATTGAGCCTGCTAGTCAGCCCTTTATTTTTGATTTGTTCATGCAGGTGCCGCGCACGCTGGATCGCGCCGAAGGCGGCCTGGGCATCGGGCTGTCGATGGTTCGCACGCTGGTGGAGATGCACGGAGGAACGGTCGCCGTGCGCAGCCAGGGACTCGGCCACGGCAGTGAATTTATTGTCGTGCTGCCCGTATCCAGTGAATCGGCGCCCGTGCAAGCTGCGCCAGCCTTGTCTGAGCCGCAGGCCCGTTCCTGCCGCATCCTGATCATTGAAGACAGCGTGGATTCCAATGAAACGCTCAATCTTTGCCTGACGTTTGAGGGGCATAGCGTTGTTTCCGCCTTTGACGGCCCGAGCGGGCTGGCGCTGGCCCAAGACGGCGGCTACGACATCATCATCTGCGACATCGGCCTGCCCGACATGGATGGCTTTGAGGTGATGACAAAAATTGACCTGCTGCAGCTGCTGCCCGCGCCCTTTTGCATTGCGATGACCGGTTACGACCAGCAGAGTTTTCGCAATCGCGCCCTTAAAGTTGGCTTTGACCACTATTTTGTCAAGCCGATTTTTATGGCGGCGCTGCAGAATGTGATGGCAAAAACTTTTCCTCAGCAGCCATGACTTCAGCATGAAAAATATCCAGCATTTGCGCTGCCAGACAGTTCAAGAAGCCTTGATGCGCCATCCTCAGCAGGTTCTGGAAACAACCCAGCGCCTGTGGGGACAACTCGCCCCCGCGTTGATTTCAATCATCGGCAAAGACGGCTTTCAGCTGCTTTACGCGAGAAGTGTTCGCCTGAACTGTGCCCGGTATCCCTGGCTGGACGCCGCCGCTGTGATAGCCGATGGCCATGAATTTTTTACGCCATTACTGACA
Source organism: Polaromonas sp. (assembly GCA_026400075.1). Classification (GTDB taxonomy): domain Bacteria; phylum Pseudomonadota; class Gammaproteobacteria; order Burkholderiales; family Burkholderiaceae_C; genus Polaromonas. The sequence goes on along the minus strand of JAPLPS010000123.1, from coordinate 5,256 downwards.
TGTCTTCGTTCAACGGATCTCGTTCAGGCCCGGCAGGCCAGCGTGGCCTTGCTCAATATTTTCCTGAATCTGCTCGCCTCCCTGATTGGCGAGGCGTTAACCACACATCTTTTGCACTCAGCGTGGCGCCATGAGACTTCTGATACACCTGCAAAGGATTTTCCAACATGAGCGACAAAGTAACCATACGCCAACTGACCACCGGCGTTCCCGGCCTCGATGAGCTGTTAGGCGGCGGCATACCAGAGTTTTCTTTCAACCTGATTGCCGGCACGCCCGGCTCTGGCAAGACCACGCTGGCGCACCAGATGATGTTTGCACTGGCCAACCCGCAGCGGCGCGCGCTGTTTTTTACCGTGCTCGGTGAGCCGCCGCTCAAGATGCTGCGTTACCAGCAGCAGTTTTCATTTTTCGAGATCGACAAAATCAACACCTCGATCAAGTTCATCAATCTGGCCGCCGACCTGCTCGATGGGCAGTTTGACCGCGTGCTGGCCCGGATTACGAAAGAAGTTGAAAGCTTTGCGCCCAGCCTGGTGTTTGTCGATTCATTTCGCTCCGTTGTGCAATCGGCCAAGGCCGCCGGAGACGCTGGCGCGTTTGGCTTGCAGCATTTTGTCCAGATGCTGGGCGTGCAAATGACCAGCTGGCAGGCGACGACCTTTTTGATTGGCGAATACCCGACGCAGGAGGAGGAGTCGAGTCCGGTGTTTACCGTGGCCGACGGGATTATCTGGATGTCCCAGCACGTTCACCTCGATGTCATGGTGCGCAAATTGCAGGTGGTCAAGATGCGCGGGCAGGCGCAGCGCCCTGGTTTGCACAGCTTTCGCATCGGTGAAAACGGTGTCCAGGTGTTTCCGCGTGCGCTGCTCACTTCCGATGTGGCGTCGATGAGTGTGCAGTCCGCCGGTCAGCGCCTGACGATGGGCGTGCCCTTGCTGGACGCGATGATGGGCGGGGGCTTGCCGGTCGGTTATTCGCTGCTGGTGGTCGGGCCGAGCGGTTCCGGCAAAAGCATACTGGCGACCGAGTTTTTGGCCGAAGGCGTGCGCCTGGGCGAGCCAGGTGTGATTGCGGCGTTTGAAAAAAGCCCGACTCAGTTGTTCAGCGATCGCCTCCATGAAATGGTCAAAGCCGGTCAGGTCGAGGTGATCAATACGCGGGCGCTGGATCTGTCCATTGACGAAACCCTGCACGATCTGGTCAGCCTCATCAAGACGCGCAAGGCCAAGCGGGTGGTGATTGACTCGCTGTCGGGTTTCGAGCTGGCGCTGGCGCCGATGTTTCGCGAGAACTTTCGCGAGGCGCTGTACCGCCTGACGGCCGTGTTGACCAGCATGGGCGTGACCGTGCTGATGACTGCCGAGCTGGAAGACCGCTACAACGACCTGCGCTTTTCTGGCTATGGCAATGCGTTTTTGACTGATGCGATCTTGATGTTCCGCTATGTCGAAATTGGCGGGCAGTTCAAGCGTGTGCTGTCGGTGGTCAAAGTGCGCGCCAGTGCCCACAGCAAGGACATTTGTTTCTTTGAGATTGCCCAGGATCGCATCGTGATTGGCAAGGCGCTGACGCACTACCGGGGCATTTTGTCCGGACAGCCGACGCTTGATTCCGTTTAAAGCGGCACCGAAAGCATTTGCGGGCCTTCGTACAATCGGGCTTTGCCCGCACGATTGATGGTTTCCCGCACGATTGACACCGCCGCCCCGCGCTGCCCCACCAGGCCAGCGCCGGGCCTGCCAGCATGAGCCGACGCTGGGAGCTTGACGCGCTGCGCGGCCTGATGCTGGTCTTGATGACCGTCACGCATCTTCCCACCCGTTTGAGTGAGCCGCTGGGCCAGCCGCTGGGCTTTGTCTCGGCCGCCGAGGGCTTTGTGCTGCTGTCAGCCTATATGGCGGGCCTGGTCTATAGTCGCGTGGCGCGCAAAAAGAGCATGGCCGCGATGCGCCTGGCGCTCTGGCGCCGAACGCGCAAAGTCTATGTCTGGCACGCGGCGACGCTGCTGTTTTTGTTTACCGTGGTGGCGGCGATTGGCCTGCAGGCCGACGAGCCTGCGGTCACCGATTTGATGTCGTTTTACCTGGCGCATCCGCTGACCGCCGTGGGCACCGGGCTGCTGCTGATCTACACGCCGCCGCTGCTGGACATTTTGCCGATGTACATCGTTTTCATGCTGGCCAGCCCGTGGCTGCTGGCGCGCGCCTTGCGCCGGGGCTGGCGGCTGATTCTGGCGCTCAGCGTGGTGATTTGGGTGCTGGCGCAGTTCGGGCTGGGCGGGTGGGTGTACCGGGCGGCGGTGGCGCTGGCCGGGCCGCAGGTGCCGTTTGAGGAAACCGGCTCGTTTGCGACCTTTTCCTGGCAGCTGTTATGGGTGCTGGGGCTGTGGATGGGCGCCGGCCGCACCGCTGAAACAGTGCGGCCGCTGGCCTTTCCGGGCTGGGCCGTGGCGCTGGCCGCGCTGCTGGCGCTGACCGGCCTGGTCTGGCGCCACCACGAGGGGCAGGCGCCGTTTGGTGCCGATGTGGCGCTCAATTTGCTGTTTGACAAATGGCTGCTCGGGCCGCTGCGCTTGCTCAATCTGGCGGCGCTGATTGTGCTGGTGATTCGTTTTGGCCCGTGGCTCAAGGCGCGGGGGCTGCGCCTGCGCTGGCTGGAGACGCTGGGCGCCGCCTCACTGCCGGTGTTTTGCGCGCATCTGGTGATCGTGCTGCTGGCGCTGGCCTTGTTCGGCGCCAACCCGCTGGCCCACGCGTGGTGGGTCGATGCGGCGCTGCTGGGCGGCTGCTTTAGCGCGCTGCATGCAGTGGCGCGGCGGGCGCAGCGGCGGGCGCCGCTTCATGGCCCGGCGCCTGGCCTGCAGGCGCTGGTGTCGCTGGCAGCGGAGGCGCCAGCAGATGCGCGCCAATCACCGACTGCCACAGCTGGTAGCCTGCTGCGTTCAGATGCAGCCTGTCGGCCAGAAACAGCTCCGGCCGGGGCTGGCCTTCGGCGTTGAGCATGGGGCTAAAGATGTCGATGTAGCCGACATCCTTCAGCGTTTTGGCGTGGCTGGCAATCAGGGCGTTGGCCTCCCGGACCTTGGGCAGCAGGGCCAGGCGCGCCGGGCTGGGCTTGATGGCGATGTAATCGATCCGCGTGCCCGGCAGCTCGGCGCGCACGCGCTGCACAAAGCGGGCAAAGCGGGCCAGCACCTCGGCGGGCGGGCGGCCTTCGGCCAGGTCGTTGTCGCCCGCGTAGAGCAGCACCTGCCGGGGCTTGTACTGGGTCACCAGCTCGCGCGCCAGCGCGCTGCAGTCGGCCAGCGTCGAGCCGCCAAAGCCGCGCTGCAGCAGCACCGGCTGGGCGCTGAAATCCTGCGCCAGATGCGGCCACAGCCGAATCGTCGAGCTGCCAACAAACAGCACGCCGCCGCTGGCCGGGCGCTGCGCCTGGTCGGCGGCGGCAAAAGCGGCCAGGCTGCCTTGCCAGCGCGCCTGCGCCGGGGTCACCGTCGGCGCCTCGGCCGCTGGCATGAATTCGGGCAGTTCCTGCGCTTGCAGTGCTGGCGCAGCAGCGATGAGCAGCGCCGCCAGCGCCAGCAGGGGCGTCAATCGGTTGCTTGGTTGATGTTGCAGTTTTCTTAACAATTGAGTCAGTTCCAGCTTCATTGTTGGCAAATGTATCATCAGCTTTCTGCACTTCAGCCGTTCATATGCTGAATGTTGCGCCACTTCAAGAGGTTTCCGATGCCGACAGACCCACCCCTGCCCAAGCCTTTCTGGCAGCGGCTGAATGCCTTTTTTGCTTTCCCCTTCCAGCCCCAGCCGCTGATGTATGCGCTGGGGCTGGCTTTTTGCAGCCTGCTGTTCCGGGTGATTTTTTTCCTGCCGGAAGGGCTGGTGCTGTTTTTGTCGCAGCTGGGTATTGTGCTGGCGGCCAGCCGCTATGGTTTTCGGGTGGTGGCTTTTGGGTCGCAGGGCATTTCCCGCGCCGCTGACTTTCCGCGAGAGCTCGATGAAGCCTGGGCCAGCCTGCCGTGGAAACTGTTTGGCGTGAGCTTTGTGCAGATGCTGGTCATCGGCTGGCTGGCGCGCCGCAATCCGGCGCTGGGCACGCTGGGGCTGTTTGTGATGGCATTTACCTTGCCCGCCAGCGTGATCGTGCTGGTGCAGACCTGCAGCGCCATGCAGGCGCTCAGCCCTGCGCAGGTGTGGAATGTGATGGGCATCATCGGCTGGCCTTACGCGGTGCTGTGCTTTTTCCTGTTTTTGCTCAGCACCGGCGCGCAGGTGGCGCTGGGCATGGTGCTGCCGTGGTTCAAAGGCCCGATTGTGCTGCCGCTGATCAATTTTGCGCTGATCTATTTTGGCTGGGTCATGGCCAGTTTGCTGGGCTATGTGATGTATCAGAATCATCAAGCCTTCGGCATCGACCTGCTGCCCGGCGCCGGGCGCGACGATGACGCCGTGCCTGACCGGCGCACGCCTGCGCAGATTGCTGATGAAAAGAACGATGCGCTGGTCGGCCAGATGGTGACCGAGGGCGACATTGCGGGCGCGCTGGCGCTGGCTTATGAGGCGCAGCGCAACGAGCCCTACAACCTGAGCGCCCAGCGCCGCTACCACCGGGTGCTGCTGCTGGCGTCGGATCGGCAGGAGGCGCTGCTGACGCACGCCAAGCCCTTTATCGGTGTGCTGATCGGGCGCGAGCAGACTTCGGAGGCGCTGAAGGTCTATCAAGCCTGCCGGGCCAGGTCGCCCGCTTTTGCGCTGGAGGAGGCGCTGACAGTGCTGCAACTGGCGCGGGCCGAATGGCGCGGCGGCGATGCGCGCGCCACGCTGGCCTTGTTGACCGGTTTTGACAAGCGTTTTCGGGGGCACTCGGCGATTCCGCAGGCTTACGAGCTGATTGCGCGGGTGCTGGTGCAGGGCATGCACCTCCCTGATAAAGCGCGGCCGATTCTGGCCGCCCTGGAAGCGCGCTACCCGGACAGCGAGCAAACGAAGGAAGTGCGCTGGCTGCTGCGCGACCCCAGCGCGCCACCGCAGGCCACGCCGCCAGTGTCAGCCTGAGCGGTCTGATCGGCCTGAGCGTCTGCGCCAGTCCCGCCGCTCAGCCGCTCAGCCGCGCTGCAGGTTGCGCGTGACGATGTCTTCGGGCGCGAGTCGCAGCAAGTGTGGCAGCCAGCGCGCCGCCTGCTCGCGCTGCCCGGCGCGCAGCAGGGCGTTGGCGCAGATGCTCAGCGTGTTGGCCAGCTCGGGATGGTCG
>JAPLPS010000363.1 GCA_026400075.1 Polaromonas sp. | reverse complement strand
GCTGCACCAGCCGCCAGTCGGCAGGCAGGACAGCCGCCTGCGCCGCCGCCGCCAGGCCTTTGCTGGCCGCCGACAGCGCCAGATCCAGCTCACCGCGCCCGGCGTGCAGCTTGTAGAGCAGGTAATAGACCGGCAGCTGCTCCGGCGCGGTGGCGACAGCCGTCCACAGCGCCGCTTCCACCTGGGCGGGCGGCGCGTTGCGCGCCACGTCAATCAGGTGCTGGACGGCGGGCGTGACCGAGCCGCCGAACAGCTCGGTCGATTCCACCCCGGTCAGCAGGTTCACCAGGCTGCCTTGGGCGCGAGCAGGCGCTCGACGGGCACGCCGCCTTCGAGGTGGCTGTCGAAAATTTCGAGCACATCTTCCGGCGTCACGCCCCGGTACAGAATGCCTTCGGGATAGACCAGCACGTTGGCGCCCATTTCGCAGGGGCCGACGCAGCCGGAATTGGTGATGCCGATCTTTTCATAAGCCTGGCGCTTTTGCTGCTCGGCCCAGAAGGCTTGCAGCACAGCCACCGAGCCCTTGGCGCCGCAGGAACCACGCGGGTGCGTGGGCGGGCGGTTCTGGGTGCAGACGAAAACGTGGTGTTGTGGTTTTGCCATGATGAAAAGCCTTTCTTTAGCCGAACTTGAACAGGATGCCGTGGCCGCCGCGTGGGTATTCCCAATCGACGTTCAGGTGCTCGCTGCAGATGATGCGGCAGCTGCCGCATTCCAAACAGCCGTCGGTAATCAAGGTCACAGTGCCGTTGCCCTCGGTCTTGTAGCAAGACGCCGGGCAGACAAAAGTGCAGCTTTTGACGACGCACTCATTGGTGCAGACATCGGCGCTTTTGATCTTGATGTGCGGCCGGCCGGTATCGACGCGGTAGCGGTTCTGGAAGAGTTTTTCTTCCACATTCACGGTCAGGGCAGTCATCGGATGGCCTTCCAGAGTTTGTACGCATCGCCAACCAAGCCGGTGAGCTTGCGGGTCTTGCGGAAGTTGGCAAAAATTTCACGTTCTTTGGTCTTCTTGTCGATGCCATCGACGGTGATCATCGTGCGCGCGGCCTGCGCCACCATGTCCGGGTAGCTGGTGAAGAACTGCGGGTTCTTGTGCAGCACGGTCGGCATGTCGCGGTATTTGTGCAGGTCTTTCATCACGAAGCTGTCGTCCAGCGCGGCCTTGTAGGGCTTGAGCGCGTCGGCGCGGTAGCCTTTGCCGCCCGCTTTGGCGTTGATGACGGTTTCAGCGGCCAGGCGGCCGGTGGTCATCGCCAGGTTCGAGCCTTCGCGATGCACGGCGTTGACGAAGCCGCCCGAGTCGCCGACGATCATCCAGCCGTTGCCGTAGATTTGCGGAATCGCATTGAAGCCGCCTTCGGGGATCAGGTGGGCGCAGTATTCTTTCATCTCGCCGCCTTCGATCAGCGGGGCGATGGAAGGATGGCGCTTCATCTGTTCGAGCAGCGCATACGGGCTGGTGCGGTTCGGGTTGTTCTTGAAGTCACCCAGCATGCAGCCGACGCCGATGGTCAGCGACTCTTTGTTGGTGTACAAAAAGCCCGTGCCCATCATGCCGTCGGTGATGCGCCCGACCATCTCGATCACGACGCCGGAGTTCTCGCCGACGCTAAAGCGCTGGCGGATCAGGTCTTCGGGCATGAACAGGATTTCCTTGACCGCCAAGGCGACGTTCTCGGCCTTGATCTCGCCGTGCAGACCGGCCTTGCGCGCCAGCGTCGAGTTCACGCCGTCGGCCAGGATCACCACGTCGGCAAAGACTTCGCCTTGCAGGCGGTCGCAGCTGACGCCGACGACCTGGTCGCCGTCCATGATCAGGTGATTCACCGTGGTTTCGCAGATCAGCAGCGCACCGGCTTCACGCACTTTCGAGCTGAACCACTTGTCAAACTGCGCCCGGATGATGGTGTAGCGGTTGTACGGCGGCTTGTTGTAGTCTTCGCTGCGGATGTGGGTGCCGACAAACGAGGTTTCGTCGAGCAGCCACATGCGCTGCTCGATGATGTGGCGCTCCAGCGGCGCATCGTCGCGGAAGTCGGGAATGATCTGTTCCAGCGCATTGGCGTACAAAATCGCGCCCTGCACGTTTTTGCTGCCGGGGTATTCGCCGCGTTCGATTTGCAGCACTTTGAGGCCCGCCTTGGCCAGCGTGTAGGCGGCAGCGTTGCCCGAAGGCCCGGCGCCGACGACGATGGCGTCGAATTGGGAGGTTTTTTTCATGTCGTTCTCCTGTGAGCGGTAAGCAAGCAGCTCAAGCCACCTGGCGGCTGCGCAGCGCCAGATGGGCGGCGAAAGCCTGGGTCAGCGCGGGCAGCACCTGCATGGCGTTGCCGACGATGCCGTAGTGCGCGAATTCAAAAATCGGCGCGTTCACGTCGGTGTTGATGGCGACGATCACGTCAGCCGCCTCGCAGCCGACGCGGTGCTGAATGGCGCCGGAAATCCCGGCGGCGATGTAGAGCTTGGGGCGCACCGTCTTGCCGGTCTGGCCGACTTGGCGGTCGGCTTCGACCCAGCCCGCCTGCACGCAGGGGCGCGTCGAGCCGACTTCGCCGCCGAGGACTCTAGCCAGCTCGAACACCAGCTTGAAGTTCTCCGGGTTTTTCAAACCCTTGCCGCCGCTGACAATCACATCCGCGTAAGGCAGGTTGATCTTGTTGCTGTTCGCGTCGGCGATGAAGTCCAGCATTTTGGTGACGATGTCGGTTTCAATCATGCCCAGCGTGTCGTAGGTGATGTCTCCCGTGCGGCTGGCGTCGGCGCGCGGCATCAGCATCACGCGGGGGCGCACCGTGGCCATTTGCGGGCGATAGGCCAGTGTCATGATGGTGCAGTACAGCGAGCCGCCAAAGGTCGGGCGCGTCGCGGCCAAAGCGCGGGTGGCCGGGTCGATTTTCAGTTCGGTGCAGTCGGCGGTCAGGCCAGTCAGCAGCGTGGTGGCGACGGAGCCAGCCAGATCGCGGCCCATCGAAGTCGCGCCGAGCAGGAAAATCTCCGGCTGGTATTTGTTGACCAGATCGGTCATGCCCTTGGTGAACGGCTCGTTGCGGTAGCCCTTGAGCACCGGGTCTTTCATGATGTAAGCCTTGTCCGCGCCAAATGTGAACGCTTCGGCGGCGAACTTTTCCAGCGGCTCGTCCGGGCCGCCGAGCAAGATGGCGCTGACCTGGCAGCCCAGCGTGTCGGCCAGCTTGCGCGCTTCGCCGACCAGTTCCCAGGACACGCTGTGAACGTGGCCCCGGTCATGCTCGATGAAAACCCAGACGCCCTTGTAGGCCTTGAGTTCTTCGGACAGCTCCAGGTTGCGGCCGCCTCGACCGGCGGGACGCTTGGCCGGCGCTGCGGCGGGGGTAGGTTGGCTCATGTCAGCTCCTTCATCAGCAAATCGGATTCAAGGGTCGGGTGGCGGGTGAAAATTTTCTGGATCAGGTTCAGCGACACGTCGCGCAGGTTGGACGTTTCCAGGTCGAGCATTTCGACTTTTTCGCTGCGCGGCGTCGGGCCGAAAACCTTGCTCACGACCGTGGGCGAGCCTTTGAGGCCGATCTTGTTCAGGTCTTCAACACCGGCGTCTTCCTTGCTCCACTTGCGCACCGGGTAGGCGGCGGCGTGGATCATCGCGGGCAGATTGGCAAAGCGCATCTCGTTGGTGTTTTCCAGCATCGTGATCAGGCACGGCAGCGAGGTTTTCAGCACCTGCACGCCGCCTTCGGCGCGGCGCTCGACGGTGATGGTGCGCGCTTCCAGATCAACTTCAACGATGCGCGACACGTGTCAATAGCTGCAGGCCCATGCGCTTGGCGATGCCGGGGCCGACCTGCGCCGTGTCGCCGTCAATCGTCTGCTTGCCGGTGAAAACGATATCGACGGCTTGTTCTTTGGCGATCTGGCGCACACCGGCGCTCAGGGCGTAAGACGTGGCGAGCGTGTCAGCACCGGCAAAAGCGCGGTCGGTCACCAGCACGGCGTCGTCGGCGCCGAAGCTGATGCACTTGCGCAGCGCTTCCTCGGCCTGCGGCGGCCCCATGCACAGCATGGTGACTTTGCCGCCAAACTTGTCTTTTAAACGCAGCGCTTCTTCCAGCGAAAACAGGTCATACGGGTTCACGATGGCCGGTACGCCCTGGCGCATGATGGTGTTGGTCACCGGATGGACGCGGATTTGCGCCGAATCGGGAACCTGCTTGATACAGACGACGATGTGCATGGCCGTGGGTCTTTCTTTAGGTTAAAGCGCGCTGCGGCATCGACGCTTTCAGGCTGTCGAGCGTCACATGCTGTTTGCCGTTGGTGTCCTGGAACACCTTGAAAACTTTTTCCTGCGCGGGCGTGGAGGTGACGAAGTCGCCATACGCCTTGACCAGCAGCGCACGATAGAGGGTGAACATCTTGACCTCGTCGCTCTGGTCAATGCCTTTTTCCTGGCGCAGGTACTGGAAGAAGCGCTTGAGAATGTGCAGCCGGCTGACGTTGACCACCCCCTGCTCAAAGGGCACGCCGAAGTACTGAAGGAAATCCTCGGCGGAGGACAAAGCCTTGAGTTGTTGAAGGAAGTTTTCCATTAAGGCTTACTCCATGGTGGAAGGTTGAGGAAAGGGCTGGTCAAAGCCAGGTTCGGAGCAGTGATCGTTGCAGGCGCCGCAGGCGGTATCTGGCGTGGACATGACGCTGGCCGGGCTGGCCTGGGCCTGCGTCTGGAGCTGGCGCTCCAGCTGCGCGACGCGGTCTAGCAGGCAGGAAATGGCCTTGCCGACCGGGTCGGGAATCAGGTGGTGGTCAAGGTCAAAACCGTGGGTGGTGGCGCGGCGCGGCGCGACCACGCGCCCCGGAATGCCGACGACGGTGGCGCCCGCAGGCACTTCTTCGATGACCACCGAGTTGGCGGCAATGCGGGCACGGTTGCCGACCGCAATCGGCCCCAGAATCTTCGCGCCCGCGCCGACCACGACCTGGTTGCCCAGCGTCGGGTGCCGTTTGCCCGCGCTCCAGCTGGTGCCGCCCAGCGTCACGCCGTGGTAAAGCGTCACATCGTTGCCGATCTCGGCCGTCTCGCCGACGACGACGCATGCGCCGTGGTCAATGAAAAAGCGCATGCCGATGCGCGCGCCCGGATGGATATCGACATTCGTCAGCCAGCGCGACATAAAGGAAATCCAGCGCGGCCCGTAG
>JAPLPS010000287.1 GCA_026400075.1 Polaromonas sp. | reverse complement strand
GGTGGCGTAGGCCAGCAGAGCGTGTTCATAGGCATCAATCGCGTCGATGCCAATGCGCTCCACATACTCCAGCGCCGCGCCCAGGCCCACGGCGTCGGCGATGTTGCCGGTGCCCGCCTCGAACTTGTTCGGAATCGGCTGGAACACGGTTTTTTCAAACGTCACATCGGCAATCATGTTGCCGCCGCCCTGCCACGGCGGCATGTTTTCGAGCACCTCGCGCTTGCCCCAGACCACGCCGATGCCGGTCGGGCCGAACACCTTGTGGCCGGAAAAGACAAAGAAATCTGCGCCGATATCCTGCACATCGATACGCATGTGCGAAATCGACTGCGCGCCATCGACCAAGGCTTTGGCCCCGGCGCGGTGCGCCATCGCCACGATTTCCTTGACCGGCACCACGGTGCCCAGCGCGTTCGACACCTGCGTGACGGCGACGATTTTGGTGCGGTCGTTGAGCAGCTTGGCGTATTCGTCGAGCCGAACCTGGCCGGAATCGTCCACCGGAATCACGCGCAGTTTCGCGCCCTTGGCGGCGGCGAGCTGCTGCCAGGGCACGATGTTGGCGTGGTGCTCCAGATTGCTGACGATGATTTCGTCGCCCTCGCCGACGTGCTGGCCGCCCCAGCTTTTGGCGACGAGGTTGATGGCCTCGGTCGTGCCGCGCACGAAGATCACTTCATTCACGTCCGGCGCGTTGATGAACTTGCGCACACGCTCCCGAGCGCCTTCGTAAGCGTCGGTGGCGCGGGCGGCGAGTTCATGCGCGGCGCGGTGAATATTCGAGTTTTCGTGCGCGTAAAAATACGCCAGCCGGTCGATGACCGACTGCGGCTTGTGCGTCGTGGCGGCGTTGTCGAACCAGACCAGCTGCCTGCCGTTGACGCGCTCCTGCAGAATCGGAAAATCGCGCCGGATGGCGTTGATGTCAAACGGCGGATGCTGACCGGCCCCGGCCTGCGGCACCGTGCCATGCGGCGCGGGCTTGGCGGGCGTGACGTAGCCGCTAGGCAGCACGACGGCATCAACAAAATAATACTTCGGCTCGGTGGAAACCACGCCAGCCGGGGCCGCAGCGGGCGCACCGGTGCGGGCGGGCGCACTGCCAGCCGCAGAAGACGGCGCAAACCCGGCCTGCGGTGCGGGCGGAGAAAATGCCTCCCGCGCTGGCGCATGGCCAGTCTGCGACGCAAACCCGTCGCCGATGGGCGCGCCACCAGCGGACGGCTGGCCAAAGCTGTCGTTCAAAAAATAAAACGGCGATGCCGCCCCCGCGCCGGGCAGCCGGGCCGCCGCCGATGGCGCAGCGCCTGCCGCTTCCGGCACGCCCAGCACGCCGGAACCAAAGCGCGGCTCGTAAGCGGGCAATTGCGTTCGCCAGGGCCAAAACCGGCCGAGCTTGTCAACGGCGAACCGGCAGGTGCGATATTCACCGGCGCCTGCACGCCCGGCGGGCTGGCCGACTGGCCCGGCAGCGCGGCAAACATGGCGCTGGCCATGCGCGCAATCAGCGCCGGATCAATCGGCGGCGCGGCCCCGTTCGGGGGAGTAAAACCTGTGCTGCTCACGTTGGCTTACTTGTAGGTGTCGGTGTAATCGTGGTACTTACCGATCTCGACATCGTCGAGCACGGCCAGCGCGTCGGGCACCAGCACGGCCAGCGAGCAGTACAACGAAATCAAATACGACGAAATCGCCTGGTCGTTGATGCCCATGAAGCGCACCGACAGCCCTGGGCTTTGTTCGCCGGGCAGGCCGGGCTGGAACAGGCCGACCACGCCCTGGCGCTTGTCGCCCACGCGCAGCAGGAAAATCTTGCTCTTGCCATCGGCCACCGGCACTTTGTCCGAAGGAATCAGCGGAATGCCGCGCCAGGTGATGAACTGCGAACCAAACAGGCTCACCGTCGGCGGCGGCGTGCCACGGCGCGTGGCTTCCCGGCCAAAGGCGGCAATCGCCAGCGGGTGCGTCAGGAAAAAGGCAGGCTCTTTCCAGACCTTGGTCAGCAGCTCGTCCAGATCGTCCGGCGTGGGCGCGCCGCTCAAAGGGAAGATGCGCTGCTCGTCGCTCACCTGCGAGATCAGGCCGTAGTCGGGGTTGTTGATCAGTTCGCTTTCCTGATTTTCCTTGATGGTTTCAATCGTCAGGCGCAGCTGCTCTTTGATCTGGTCGTGCGGGCTGCTGTACAGGTCAGACACGCGGGTGTGAACGTCCAGAATCGTGCTGACGGCGTTCAGGAAAAACTCGCGCGGCTTTTCGTCGTAATCGACGAAGGTGCGCGGCAACTGGTTTTCGGTCTGGCGCGCCGTGCAGGTCACGCGGATCGATTCGGGGTCTTTGACCGTGTTCAGGCGGAAGATGCCCGCCTCCACCGGCACCCATTGCAGCAGGTGCGTGAGCCAGCGCGGCGAAATCGTGGCGAGCTGGGCGGTGGTTTTGGTGGCGTTGGCAAGTTGCCGTGCGGCGTTGTCGCCCAGTGTGGTCGGGACGGCTTGTTTTTGTGTCATGACTTGAATCGTTGGAGTGAAAGGAGAGAAAGAAAAATCCTGCGGGTGGCGGGCAGTATCCGCACTGCGGCGCAAAGCCTCAACAGGCTATAGCCATCAAATTGATGCCTTGAGCCGCTCTAAAACTGCTGAGCTGTTCGCTCTGCAGCATCAAGGCGCCCGCCGACAGGCCCAGCGCGCTTGAGAGTTTTTGAATCGTGACGAGCGAAACAATCACCTGGCCGCGCTCGATTTCGCCGACGTAGGAGCGGTTCAGGTCGGCATGTCCGGCCAGCTCTTCTTGCGACCAGCCGCGCCCTTCACGCAAGCGCCGCACCGTGATGCCAAAACTCTCGACCAGATGAGCGTTCATGGCACGGGCGCCGCGTCCTGCGCGGCATGGCGCGAGACCGCTTGCGTGACATGGCCGCCCGGCGGCACGTCGTGCGTGAGCCAGACATTGCCGCCAATCGATGCGCCCCGCCCCAGCGTGACCCGCCCGAGCACCGTCGCGCCGGCGTAGATGACCACATCGTCTTCCACGATGGGATGACGCGGCAATCCCTTGACCGGATTGCCGTCCACGTCTGTCGGAAAGCTTTTGGCGCCCAGAGTCACGGCCTGATAGACGCGCACCCGCTCGCCTATCACCGCCGTTTCGCCGATCACGACGCCCGTGCCGTGGTCGATGAAAAACCCCGCGCCGATGCGCGCGCCCGGATGGATGTCGATGCCAGTTTCGCCATGCGCCAGCTCGGCCACGATGCGCGCCAGCAGCGGCAGGCCCAGCTCGTAAAAGCGGTGCGCCACGCGGTGGTGAATCATGGCCTGAATGCCGGGGTAGCACAGCAGCACCTCATCGACGCTGCGCGCCGCCGGGTCGCCTTCAAAGGCGGCCAGCACGTCGCAGTCGAGCAGCGTGCGGATGCGCGGCAGCGAATGGGCAAATTCGCGCAGGCTGTGCAGCGCCCGGTTTTCCAGCGCGGCCTCATCCACCTCGGCGGCATGCCGGGCTTCATAGCGCAACTCCAGCCGGGCTTGGGTCAAAACGGCGTTGAGCACGGCGTCCAGCGTGTGGCCGACGTAAAAATCTTCGCTTTCCTGGCGCAGATCCGGCGGGCCGAGACGCATCGGAAACAGCGCGCCGCGCAGGCCGGTCATGATCTGCGCCAGCGCATCGCGCGACGGCAGCTCGCGCCCGCCCGGCTCGATGGAGCGCTGCTGCGAGGCGCGCCAGCGCTGGCGCACGTCAGCCAACTCGGCCACCACCTGCTGCAGATCGAACATCGGCGCCTGAGCTTCGATAAATTTGATGGCGTGGACGCTCATGCGGGCAACCCGGCCGCGTCAAAAACGCCGTCAAACAGCACCGAACTGAGAGAGCGCTCGCCCGAGTCGGGCAGGATCACGACGATGGTTTTGCCTTCGCTTTCCGGCTTTTGCGCCCAGCGCACGGCAGCGGCCACGGCGGCGCCGCACGAGATGCCCGCCAAAATGCCTTCCTCCCGTGCCAGACGGCGGGCGTAGTCAATCGCTTCTTCGTTGCTGACCAGCTCGATGTCATCGACCAGCGACAAATCAAGCACGTCGGGCACGAAGCCCGCGCCAATGCCCTGGATCTTGTG
>JAPLPS010000048.1 GCA_026400075.1 Polaromonas sp. | reverse complement strand
ATGCCCGAAATGCCACGCGAAAGACCAGTACGGCGACAACTGCGAAGTCTGCGGCGCCGTCTATGCGCCGACCGACCTGATCAACCCGTTCTCGGCGCTGTCCGGCGCGGTGCCGATGCTGAAAAGTTCGGAACACTTCTTTTTCAAGCTGTCGGATCCGCGCTGCGTGGCCTTTCTGGAGCAGTGGACGCAGGACGGCAAGCTGCAGCCCGAAGTGGCGAACAAGGTCAAGGAGTGGTTTTCGATACGCACGAATCCGGATGGCTCGCTCAGCGAAGGCCTGGGCGACTGGGACATTTCCCGCGACGCGCCTTATTTCGGCATCGAGATTCCGGACGCGCCGGGCAAGTATTTTTATGTCTGGTTGGACGCGCCGGTCGGCTACCTGGCCTCGCTGAAAAACCTGCTGGAAAAGCGCGGCCAGAACTATGACGACTACATGGCCGACCCGCGCCTGGAGCAGTACCACTTCATCGGCAAGGACATCGTGACCTTTCACACGCTGTTCTGGCCCGCGATGCTCAAGTTCAGCGGCCGCAAGACGCCGGACAACGTGTTTGTCCACGGCTTTTTGACGGTGAACAACGGCGAAAAAATGAGCAAGAGCCGGGGCACCGGCCTGGACCCGCTCAAATACCTGAGCCTGGGCATGAACCCTGAATGGCTGCGCTACTACCTGGCCGCCAAGCTCAACGCCCGCAACGAGGACATCGATTTCAACGCCGACGACTTCATGGCCCGCGTCAACAGCGACCTGATCGGCAAGTACATCAACATCGCCTCGCGCTCGGCGGGCTTCATCACAAAACGCTTTGGCGGCGCGCTGGGCCAGGAAGACCCGCAGGCGCATGCGCTGTACGCGCTGGCCTCATCCTCGCTGAACGAGGTCAGGGACTTGTACGAGAGCCGCGAATACGGCAAGGCGATTCGCATCATCATGCAGTTTGCCGACCAGGTGAACCAGTATGTAGACCACAAAGCGCCCTGGCTGATCGCCAAGGACGCCACGCGCGACGCGGAACTGCACATGGTTTGCACGACGGCCATCGGCCTGTTCAAAGACCTGACCGTGCTGCTCGCGCCCATCCTGCCGCGCCTGGCCAGCCAGGTCAGCGACTGGCTCGGCGTCGATGTGCAGCAGTGGAAATCGGCCATCCTGAAGCTGCCGGTCGGCCATGTCATCAAGCCCTACGCGCATTTGATGCAGCGCGTCGATGTCAAGCAGCTTGACGCTTTGTTCGAGCCGCCCGCCGGTGCCGAAGCGGCCGCTCCCGCCGCGCCTGAGCTGGCAGCCGCCGAAACCACTGAGCCGGTTGAAGCCTTGATTCCCGGCGGCGAGGCCATCGCGCCGACGATCACCATTGACGACTTTGCCAAGGTCGATCTGCGCATCGCCAAGATCGTCAACTGCGAAGCCGTCGCCGGTTCCACCAAGCTGCTGCGCCTGACGCTGGACGCGGGCGAGGGCCGGATGCGCAATGTCTTCAGCGGCATCGCGTCCTGCTACCAGCCCGAAGACCTGATCGGCAAGCACACGGTGCTGGTGGCCAATCTGGCGCCGCGCAAGATGAAATTCGGCATCAGCGAGGGCATGGTGCTGGCCGCCAGCGACGCCGATGAAAAAGCCCATCCCGGCATTTACATCCTGGAGCCGGTCGCAGGCGCTGCGCCGGGCATGCGGATTCACTAAAGCATCCCGGTACTTCAAAAAACCGGACGCCGCGCAGCCTGCCCGGCGTCCGCTGCCACCGTCAAAACCAACGCAAATATTTACGGAGCCTGAGCATGCCATTTCCACCCCGCTTTCGCCGCCTGGGCCTCCTGGCGCTGATCGGCTTTTCAGCCTTCACCTTGCAGGGCTGCGCCGTGGTCATGGTCGCCGATGCCGTGGCCTCGGTGGCCATTGGCACGGTTGGGCTGGCCGCAGATGCGGTCATCGGCACGGCGCGCATTGCCGGATCTGTCGTCGGCGCGACGGCGGACGCGGTAATTCCCGGCGCTGGCAAATAAGCCGGGCACGCAAAAAAGCGGCAGGCGCCCGGCTAAAACCGCCTTTTCCTTTGAATTTGTAAGGTCAAATGCGGGCTCAAGCGCACAATTGCGCCCATGCAACTGCCCTCTTACCTCGCCCACTTTCAGCCCCGCCTTCTGAGCGCCATGACCGGCTACAGCCGGGAACGATTCATCAAGGATCTGGGCGCGGGCCTGACGGTCGGCATCGTCGCGCTGCCGCTGGCGATGGCCTTTGCCATTGCCTCCGGGCTCAAGCCTGAAGCGGGCATCTGGACGGCGATCATTGCCGGGGCGCTGATTGCCGGACTCGGCGGCTCGGCGGTGCAAATTGGCGGCCCGGCGGGCGCCTTCATCGTCATCGTCTATGGCATTGTTGAGCGCTACGGCCTGCCCAACTTGTTGATTGCCACCAGCTGCGCGGGCGTGCTGCTGTTTTTGCTCGGGTTTTTCAAACTCGGCACGCTGGTGCGCTATGTGCCGGTCAGCATCGTCGTCGGCTTTACCAACGGCATCGCGGTGTTGATTGCGCTGTCGCAGGTCAAGGACTTGCTCGGGCTGGCGATTCCAAAAATGCCTGCAGATTTTTTCTCCCAGCTGCGCACGATTGCCCAGCATATCGACACGCTCAATCCGTATGCGCTGGGCCTGGGGCTGGCCTGCCTGCTCGGCCTGCTGGTCTGGCCGCGCCTGTTTGACACGCAGGCGCGCTACACCCACGCGTTCACGAACCGGCTGGTGCGCATGATTCAGGGAGGCGAAGGGCTGCAGCTGATGCGCGTCGGCCGCATCGCCTCGCGCCTGCCGGGGCCGATTCTGGCGCTGCTCTCGCTGACGCTGCTGGCTTACTTTCTGCAGCTGCCGGTGGAAACGATAGGCACGCGCTTTGGCGGCATTCCGCAGTCGCTGCCGGACTTTGCGCTGCCCGATTTCTCCTGGGCCACGGTGCGCCTGCTGGTGACGCCGACGCTGACGATTGCGCTGCTGGGCGCGGTCGAGTCGCTGCTGTGCGCCCGCGTGGCCGACCAGGTCTCCGGCCTCCCGCGCCACGATCCGAACCAGGAGCTGATGGCGCAGGGCGTGGCCAATTTTGTCGTGCCGTTTTTTGGCTGTATGCCCGCCACCGGCACGATTGCCCGCACGGTGACGAATGTGCGCGCCGGTGCGACTTCGCCGGTGGCCGGGCTGGTGCATGCGCTGACGCTGGTCATCGTCGTGCTGGCCGCCGCGCCGCTGGCCGTGCATGTGCCGCTGGCGGTGCTGGCCGGGGTGCTGCTCTACGTCGCCTGGAACATGGGCGAATGGCGCGAATTTGCCGAGCTGCGCCGCGCCAGCAGCCATTACCGCCTGATCATGCTGGGGACGTTTTTCCTGACCGTGGTGTTTGACCTGACGGTGGCGCTGGAGGTGGGCCTCTTGATGGCCTGCGTGCTGTTTGTCAAGCGCATGAGCAGCCTGTTTGAGGTGGTGGAAGTCTCGCGCAGCGCCGAAGAGGCGCAGTTCCGGCTGCACGGCTCACTGTTTTTTGGTGCCGTCGCGAAGATGGATCCGGTTCTGAATGTCGTCGAAAGCGCGCCGCAGGGGCTGCGGGTGCAGCTCAATCTGCAGTCGCTGCAACTGCTCGACACCTCGGGGCTCGACGTGCTGGAGCAGCTGCAAAAAGCCATCGCAGTGCGCGGTGGCCGACTGGTGCTAGCGGGCCTGAACGCCCAGCCCAGGGCCGTGATGCAGCGCTGGGGCTTTCTGGACCATGTGGAGACGCTTTAACGCCGGGGGATTAACGCCGGGGGTCGACGCTTTCTTCCTCGACCGACATGGTGCGCAGCACACTCAGGTCTGGGTTCATCACGGCGGTAAAAATCATCGGCGTATTGGGCGGATTCAGGTAGCGCCAGTCGTAGTGGCTTTCGTGCTTGAACTCGTAAGCGGTGATTTTCATCGGCTTGCCGAGCATCTTGCGCACCTGCTCCATCGACATGCCGGGCTGCACCTTGGCAAAGTTCTGCGGCGTCAACACCTGGCGCAGCGCGCTCATCTTGCCATTCTGGCCGATGGTGATCATGTAATTCACCGTGCCTGCGGGCTGGCGGTTGTATTCAAAGGTGCGGGCGCCCGGCTCGGCGGCGGCGCCGGGCTGCGGCAGCGACGCCATGTCGCCCGCCTCCCAGATGTTGTCCGGCTGGCCAAAGCGTGCCCGGACATCGGCCTCGGTGGCCACGCCCTCTTCGAGCTCCTTGATGCGCTGCTGGTCGCAGCCCGCCAGCCCCAGCAGCAGCGCCAGCAAGCCCACGCCCAAAGAAAAGCCCTTCCCAACAGACACAGACCCGCGTAATAGTGACGATAGTGACGAATGCATGACAAGTACCCCGGTAAA
This sequence comes from Polaromonas sp., assembly GCA_026400075.1. Taxonomy (GTDB): domain Bacteria; phylum Pseudomonadota; class Gammaproteobacteria; order Burkholderiales; family Burkholderiaceae_C; genus Polaromonas. The sequence continues at coordinate 4,600 of JAPLPS010000048.1, read as the reverse complement.
ATCCCTCAACTATACGTTTTAGGCAGTCCAGAACCATGTCCATTTTTCGCCGCCCCGATTACACCTCCGAAACCACCGAGTTCCTCGACGGCCTGAAGGCAAGCAAGCCCACGCTGGAAGCCGAACAGCTCGCGGGCCGCGCCATCTGGTGGGACAAAGCCCAGACGCTGACCGAGCAGGCCAGCCACAAAGAAGCCCGCGTGCCGCAAAAGCCTTACGTGTACAGCACCAGCAGCCACCCCAACGCCGCCCAATAAAGGCAGGCAGGCTTTGCCGCTGGCGCCGCCCGCTGGTGCTGACCTGCCCGCAGGCCTGAGCCCCGCCCTGCCCGGCGTCCTGGATCCGGTCGCGCTCGCCCGTCTGTACGGCGAGCCAATGTTCGCCATGCCACGGGATTTGTACATCCCGCCGGACGCGCTCAAGGTCTTCCTCGAAGCCTTTGAAGGCCCGCTGGACTTGCTGCTCTACCTGATCCGCAAGCAAAATTTCAACATCCTCGACATTCCGATGGCCGCGCTGACGCGCCAGTACCTCGCGTATGTCGATGAAATCCGCGCCACCAATCTGGAACTGGCCGCCGAATACCTGCTGATGGCCGCGATGCTGATCGAGATCAAGTCGCGCATGCTGCTGCCGCCGCGCAAAGTCGAAGGCCAGGAAGCCGAAGACCCCCGCGCCGAGCTGGTGCGCCGCCTGCTGGAATACGAGCAAATCAAGCTCGCCGCCCACCGGCTCAATACCGTGCCGCAGTTCGGCCGCGACTTTTTATGCGCCCAGGTGCCTATGGACAGCGCCGCGCCGCCGCGCCTGCCGGATGTGTCTATGGCCGATTTGCAGGACGCCTGGAACGGCCTCATCAAGCGCGCCAAACTGGTTCAGCACCACGTCATTTCTAGAGAAGAACTCTCGGTGCGCGAACACATGAGCATCGTGCTGCGCCGCTTGCAGGGGCGCAAATTCCTCGAATTTGAAGAACTGTTCGATGTGGCGCGTGGCGTGCCGGTGCTGGTCGTGACCTTTATTGCGCTCTTGGAACTCGCCAAGGAATGCCTGCTCGAAATCACCCAGGCCGAATCATTCGCCCCCATTTACGTGCGACTGGCCTACACGCCAGCCTGAAAAAACCCCTTTTCATTGTTCCGACTCCCGACTGCCTCCTATGACCCACCTGCCCGCTCCCGCCCCGCATCATTTTGACGTCATCATCATCGGCAGCGGCCTGGCGGGGCTGACTGCCGCGCTGCTGCTGGCGCCCGGTCGGCGCGTGGCCGTCGTCACCAAGCGCGAACTGAGCGACGGCTCCAGCGGCTGGGCGCAAGGCGGCATGGCCGCCGTGCTGGCCGATGGCGACTCGCTCGACCAGCATGTCAACGACACCTTGATTGCTGGCGGCGGCCTGTGCGACCTGGCCGCCACCCGCGCCGTCGTCGAAGGCGCGCCCCCCGCCATTGCCTGGCTGCGCGAGATGGGCGTGGCCTTTTCCGAAGACAGCGACCATCCCGGCGAGCTGCACCTGACCCGCGAAGGCGGCCACAGCCAGCGCCGCATCGTCCACGTCGCCGACGCCACCGGCGCAGCGGTGCAGCAAACGCTGATTCGCCAGGTGCGCGCCACGCCCGGCATCACGCTATTTGAGCACCACATGCTGGTCGATCTGATCACCGACCGCCAGTTAAAACGCCCCGGCAGCCAGTGCCACGGCGCTTACGTGCTGGACGTACACAGCGGCGAAGTCTCCACCTTCAGCGCCGCGCACACGATTTTGGCCACCGGCGGCGCGGGCAAGGTTTATTTGTATTCCACCAACCCTGACACCGCCACCGGCGACGGCATTGCGGCGGGCTGGCGCGCCGGTTGCCGCGTCAGCAACATGGAATTCATCCAGTTTCACCCGACCTGCCTGTACCACCCGGACGCCAAATCCTTCCTGATTTCCGAAGCCGTGCGCGGCGAAGGCGGCAAGCTGCTGCTGCCGCCGTCAGCAGGCGGCACGCGCTTCATGCCCGCCCACGACGAGCGCGCCGAGCTGGCGCCACGCGACGTGGTGGCTAGAGCCATCGACTTTGAAATGAAAAAGCACGGCGCCGACTGCGTCTATCTGGACATCTCGCACAAAAGCCCGGAGTTTTTGCACGAACATTTCCCGAACATCCTGCAGCGCTGCGCCGAGCTGGGCATTGACATCACCAAGCAGCCGATTCCAGTCGTGCCCGCCGCCCACTACACCTGCGGCGGCGTGCTGACCGATCTGGCCGGGCGCACTGACATCACCGGCCTGTACGCCATCGGCGAGACCGCCTGCACCGGCCTGCACGGCGCCAACCGGCTGGCCAGCAACTCGCTGGTCGAATGCGTGGTGCTGGCCCGCGCCACCGCCCAGGCGATTGCCGCCGCCGAGGCTGACAAGGCCATCCAGCCCGAGCACGTCACCGAACTGCCCGCCTGGGACGACAGCCTGGTCACCGACGCCGACGAGGCCGTGGTGATCTCGCACAACTGGGACGAGCTGCGCCGCTTCATGTGGGACTACGTCGGCATCGTGCGCACGAACAAGCGCCTGGAGCGCGCCGCGCACCGCATCACGCTGCTGCAGGGCGAGATTCAGGAGTTTTATTCAAACTTCCACGTCACCAGCGATCTGCTGGAGCTGCGCAACCTGGTGCAGGTGGCCGATTTGATTGTGAAATCAGCGCAGAGTCGGCATGAAAGCCGGGGTTTGCACTTCAGCCGCGATTACCCGGAGATGGCCGGGGAGGCGGTGCCTACGGTCTTGGTGCCGCCGGGGGTTTGAGGCGAATAGCAGGGCACAGGCAAAAAGCTGTGCAGGCTTTGACAAACGCCACAGCCCCTACGCCACCTTCGCCGGGTGAATGCTCAACTGCAACCCCATCGCCTTCATCACTTTGAACAGCGTATCGCTGCTGGGCGCACGCTCGCCTGAGAGGCTGCGGTACAGGCTTTCACGCGACAGGCCGGTGTCTCTGGCCAGTTGCGTCATTCCTCTGGCGCGGGCAATGTCGCCCAATGCCCCGGCCAGCAAGGCCGGATCGCCCTCTTCCATGACGACGGCCAGATAAGCCGCCACATCCTCCTCATCACGGAGGTAATTGGCCGCATCAAACGGCCGGGTCTTGGTCTTCATCTTGCAACTCCTTGGCACGTTGTTTAACCAGTTCAATATCGCGGGCCTGGCTGGACTTGTTGCCGCCGCCCAGCATCAAAATGAGTGCGCCCGACCGCTCCACGTAATACATGCGCCAGCCTGGGCCAAAAACCTCGCGCATTTCCCAGACACCGCCGCCGACGGGCTTGACATCACCCAGATTTCCAGCTTTGGCCTTGTTCAGCCGGACTATGAGCCGGGCGCGTGTCATTCTGTCTTTCAGGCCCGTCATCCACGCGGTGAACTCCTCGGTTTCTATCAAGCTATACATAATTCAATTGTAGCCTCCAGGCTACACAATAAGCGTAACAACCGGCTTTTTACTCAGCGCCACAAAACAATTCCGCCGATTCAAACCATCTCCGCCGCAATCCACCCGCGCAAACTATTCAAAAATGCCCAGCCCTGCACCCGTGGCAAGTCTTCCACCCGCACCACAGCCTCGCTCACGCGCCCTTCGCGCAGCGCCAGCGCCCGGCCCACGCCGGGCAGCAGGCCGCAGGCCAGCGGCGGCGTGACCCAGCGACCGTCGATCAGCATCGCCACGTTGCCGCGTGTGCATTCGGTGATTTCGCCTTCGGCGTTCCACAGCACGGTGTCGAACACGCCGGGCGCTGTCGGCGTGAAAGCGTCGTAATGGGCGCGGCGGGTGGTTTTGAAGCGCACGAATTCGCCGTGGGCTTCCATCAGCGGGCGCCCGGCCAGTTGCAGGCGCACGCTGGCCGGTGACGCCTCCATCGCAAAGGCTTGGGCGCGGGCTGCGCCGTCAGCGCCCAGCAGCAGGCGCACGCGCCACAGGCCTTGCGGGTGGGCTTGCGCCAGCGCCTGCAGGCAGTGCGAAACGCGGGCCGCGTCCCACGGATAGCCGAAATGCGCAGCTGCCCCAGCCAGGCGCCGCAAATGCTCGGCGGCGTAGCGCAACTGGCCGTTTTCCAGCGCCAGAGTTTCGAGAAGATCAAAAGGCATGCTGGCTCGCTCCAGAAATTGTTGTTTGTTTTTCCACTCCTGCCACTCCGCGTCCGGCGCGGCGCCCGACGTGATGCCGCTGCCAATGCCGCAGCGCAGCCGCCCGCCCTGCACGCTGACAGTGCGAATCGGCACGTTGAACGTGGCGCGAATGCCGCCGCGCCCCGGCTGGCCTGACTCACCCAACTGGCCCGGCTCGCCCCGGCCCGGCACCGGCCGCACCACGCCGATGGCGCCGCAGTAGACGCCGCGCGCACCAGGCTCCAGCGACTGGATCATCCGCATCGCCTGCACCTTGGGCGCGCCGGTGACCGAACCGCAAGGAAAGAGCGCGGCGAACACATCGGCCAGCGTGGTGCCCGGCCGGGTGGTGGCGGTCACGTCCGACGTCATCTGCCAGACGCTGGGCAGCGCCTCTAGATGGAACAGGCGCGGCACCTTGACCGAGTGGGGCAGCGCCACGCGCGACAC
>JAPLPS010000161.1 GCA_026400075.1 Polaromonas sp. | reverse complement strand
GCCGCCATGCTCGTTCAGCCTCATGGCAACCTCAGCAGAAAAGCGCCCAGGGCCAGCAGCGCGGCTGACTTCAGCATGGCAGACAGTGCCAAGCCGTAGGCCCGGGCGATGGCGCTGCTGTCGGGCTCGCTACCGGTGGGGTTGAGTTCGTAAGTTCCCGGCTTGGCCAGGCGCAGATTCAGGCGCAAAGCCATGGCGCCCATGGGCCAGCCGCCGTTGGGTGAAGGCGTTTTGCGCGCCTCGCGCCGCAGCTTTGTGAGCCAGTGCAGGCGCCAACTCAGCAAGGTCAGGCCGGTGATGCGGGCCGGCAGCCAAGACAGCCAGTCGTCTGCCCAGGCGGCCCATTTGCCGGCCCATTCCCAATGCTGGCCTTTGTAGGTGCCCCGGTAGCCCCACATCGCGTCGGCGGTGTTGGCAAAGCGATAGACCGCCGCGCCCGGCAGGCCCAGCAGCAGGAACCAAAAAATCGGCGCGACGACGGAGTCGTTGAGGTTTTCGGCCAGCGTTTCAATGGCGCTTTCGCGCACTTCGCTGGCGCTGAGTTGGGCGGTGTCGCGGCTGACCAGCCAGGACAGGCGCTCGCGCCCGGCGTCCAACGACTGCGTCAATGCGGCTTCGACGGCGCCCGCCTCGTCGCGCAACATGCGCCAGGCGAGCATGGTTTTGAGCAGCGCGCCGAGCAGCGCCAGCGCGAATGCGGCCAGCGCCAGCGTCGTCAGCGCGGCGCCCGTCATCCAGCCAGCGCCGCCAGCATCGCCAAGCGCGGCCTGCAGCACCCGCACCGCGTCAGCCACCAGCCCCAGCGCCCAATGCTGCAGCACCCAGGCCAGCGCCGCCACCGTCCCGGCGCCCAGCGCCCAGGCCAGCGCGCCGAGCGCAAAAGCCAGCGCAGGCGGGCAGCGCACAGTAACGCGGCCGCAAATTTTCAAATAGTTGCCGATCCAGACGACAGGATGAAATACCACCGGCGGCTCGCCCCAGCGCCGGTCAATTCCCAGCGCCAGCAGCAAAATCAGCGCCCCGGTCACAACGGCGCGGCGCTCTGGCCCCAGTGGTCTTCAAACACCATGTCGGCCAATTCAGCCCGAGCCGCCCATTTTTCGGCCTGCAACATCGGCTGGTCATAAAAAGCGTCAACCGGCCCCAGGCACAGCATGGCAATCGGCTTGCTGCCCTCGGGCATGTTCAGCAGCGCGGCCAGTTTGACCGGGCAAAAAATCGACACCCAGCCCATGCCCAGCCCCTCGGCGCGGGCGGCCAGCCACAGATTTTGAATCGCGCAGGCGGCGGAGGCCAGATCCATCTCGGGCAGCGTGCGGCGGCCAAAAATATGCGCCTCGCGCCCCGGCGGCAGCGCCACCACCAGCAGTTCGGCGGCATCGAGAACGCCCTGCACTTTGAGCTTCATGAACTCGTCTTCGCGCTGGCCCAGCGCTTGGGCGGTCAGCAGCCGCTCTTGCTCAACCAGCGCATGCAGGCTTTCACGCAGCGGCTGGCTGCGCACGCGGATGAAACGCCACGGCTGCATAAAGCCGACGCTGGGCGCATGGTGCGCCGCCTGCAGCAGGCGCTGGAGCTGCTCGTCGGGCACCGCCCCGCCACTGAAATGACGCATGTCGCGGCGCTCGTGAATGGCGCGGTACACCCCGGCGATCTCGGGCACAGAAAAAGCGTGGCAATTTGGATTCATGCGCACCCGTTCAGTCTTCAATGCCGCGCTGGGCCGGAATGCCTGCGTTGAACGCGTGCTTGATTTTGGTCATCTCGGTGACGGTGTCGGCCAGCTCAATGATTTCAGGCGGGCAGCGGCGCCCGGTGATGACGACATGCACGTCTTTCGGGCGGCTTTGCAGCGTCTGCAGCACATCGTCAAGCGGCATCCAGCCGTAAATCAGCGGATAGGTGATTTCATCGAGCACCACCATGAAATGCTCGCCGCTCAGGATGGCCGCTTTGGCTTTTTCCCAGCCGTTGCGGGCGAGTTGGGCCGAATGCTCCAGATCCTGGCTTTTCCAGCTGAAGCCGTCACCCAGCCCCTCAATCGGAATGCCCAGCTGCTCGAACATGCGGTGCTCGCCAAAGCGGGCACTGGGCACTTTCATGAACTGGAAAATTTTCACGGTCTTTCCGTGGACATGCTGGCGCCCGTGGGCGCGCAGGGCCAAGCCGAAAGCGGCGGTGCTTTTGCCCTTGCCGTCGCCGGTGTTGACGATCAGCAGGCCCCGGCGTTCGCCCTCGGGCTTGTCATAGGGTTTGTCGGTAGGTGGGGTTTCAATGTGCATGGTGTGTCGTTAAAAGTTGCGAATACAAAACCTGGCTGCGCTGGCCGGGTTCTGATCTGCCCCACCCTGATAAGACTACCATCGGAATTTGTTACCGGATTTTAAAATCCGCCTCTTATTATCAGTTCCACACAGGCTTGCTGTCCGGCTTGCCACTCTCTTTACAACTGAATTTTCATGCTTCCTGTTTTTGCCATCTGTCTGGGCGCCTCGGTCGGCGCATTGTCGCGCTGGGGGCTGGCGCTGTGGCTGACGCCCGGCGGCGTGATTCCCTGGGGCACGCTGGCGGCCAACTTGCTGGGCGGCAACAAAATATCGCCGATGCGTTTTCCAGCAGCAGGCCGTCCCGGCCTTATCGCTCACACCCCGGGATGAACCCCGGGGCTTGTCGCTCAAAAAGTGTCAAACACAAACACACCACAGTTCCAAAATATGCAAATTGAAGCCATCCGCCTGAAAAATTTTCGCACTTTCAAGGATGTCACCTTGCGTGATATTCCCCGCTTTTGCGTGCTGGTGGGCGCCAACGGCACTGGTAAAAGCACCTTGTTTTCCGTGTTTGCCTTTCTGCGCGACGCCATGACCACCAACCTGACGGCGGCCTTGGGACGCCTGGGCGGCAGTCGTGGCCTGCATGAAGTGCGCAGCCGGGGAACCACCGGCCCGATGGAAATTGAAATAAAACTGCGCACCGTGCTGGCCAACGGAAAAAGCCAGCTCATTACTTACGAACTGCACATTGACGAGCTGAATGGGCGCCCCGCCGTCGCCCGCGAAATCCTGAAATACCGGCGCGGCAGCCGGGGTCAGCCCTGGCATTTTCTCGACTTTTCCAACGGTGTGGGCGAAGCCGTGACGAATGAACTCGATTCCGTCGCCGACGAAAGCCAGCTCAAACGCGAACAGCAGACGCTCAAAAGTCCGGACATTCTGGCCATCAAGGGCTTGGCGCAGTTTGAGCGCTTTCCCGCTGTCGTGGCGCTGGGCAACCTGATTGAAAACTGGCACCTGTCGGATTTTCATATCAGCCGCGCCCGCCCGGAAGCAGAAGCAGGTTACGCCGATCATCTGTCGCGCGAAGGTGAAAACCTGTCGCTGGTGGTGGAAAACCTCTACAAGCACCACCCCGCCATCTTCCAGAAAATCATGAACCGCCTGCAAGCCCGCGTGCCCGGCGTCACCAAAGTCGAAGCCAAGACAACCGAAGAAGGGCGCGTGCTGCTCAAGTTCCAGGACGGGGCGTTTGAAGACCCGTTTCTGGCGCGTTACGTCTCCGACGGCACCATCAAGATGCTGGCCTATCTGGTGCTGCTGTTTGACCCGGCGCCGCACCCGCTGCTGTGCGTCGAAGAGCCAGAAAACCAGCTTTACCCGTCCCTGCTGTCAGACCTCGCCGAAGAGTTCCGCGACTATGCGCAGCGCGGTGGACAGGTCTTCGTGACGACACACTCCCCGGACTTTCTCAACGCTGTCGAGCTGGACGAGGTGTTCTGGCTGGTCAAGAAGGACGGCTATTCAACGATTCACCGCGCCCGCGATGATGCCCAGCTGAAGATCTACATGGCAGAAGGCGACAAAATGGGCTACCTGTGGACGAGCGGCCTGTTTGAAGGCGCCAATCCATGATTGAAAATGTGGTGTTCTTTCTCGAAGGCCCTTCGGAAAAAGACTTTCTGGAAGGTTTATGGCCGACTGTGATGCCCGCGCACATCACGCCGCATTTTCAAGTCTTCCAGGGCAAACAGGATCTGGAAAAGCAGTTGGTGCGGCGCATGAAATACTGGCTCAAACCCAACAGCGGTTTCATCGTCATGCGTGACCAGGACAGCGGGGACTGCATGGCTATCAAGGCACGCCTGCGGCAGCTGTGCGATGAGGCAGGCCAGCCAGCAGCCGTTATCCGAATCGCCTGCCGGGAGCTGGAGACCTTTTTTGTCGGCGACTGGGCCGCCATTGCCGCCGGGTTTGACAAACCTAGCTTGGCAGCCTTGGCGAAGAAAGCCAAATACCGCACACCCGACGCGCTGGGTAATCCGGCAGAAGAAATCAAACGGCACATTCCCAGCTACCAAAAACGCGAGGGCGCACGCAAGATTGCGCCGCATCTCAACGGCGCCCGAAACAAGTCACCCAGTTTTCAAGTCTTGATGCGAACGCTTGAAGAAATGGCTGCGGTCTGAAGCGAAACACGACAAGAGACTCTGGAAAGTCTATGTCCCAGCCAGCGGCAGGCTCACCGTCACCGTCAGGCCGCTGCCCTGCGGCACATCGCCCAGCCAAATCTGGCCGCCGTGGTCGAGCACGATCTCGCGCACAATCGACAGCCCCAGGCCGCTGCCCATGAATTCAGTGCTGTTGAGCCTGAAAAAGCGCTGAAAAACCTGCTCGCGGAACTGCGCCGCAATGCCCGGCCCGTTGTCAATCACGCGGATGCGGGCCTGCGCTGGCGCTTGCGGCGACAGGTCTAGCGCCAGCGTGACCACGCCGCGCTCGGGCGTGTAGCGCAGCGCGTTGTCGATCAGGTTGGCCAGCATTTCCCGCAGCAGCACGGCGTTGCCCGAGACCTGCAGCGCCACTCCGGCGTCTTCCAGGCCCAGATCAATCTGCTTGCGCGCAGCCAGCGGCAGCAGCTCGACCACCATGTCCCGCGCCACGGCGGCAAGATCGACCGGCTGGCGGCTGGCCGACAGGCCATTGATAGGCTCGGCGCGCGACAGCGACAGCATCTGGTTGGCCAGGCGGATGGCGCTGGCCAGGCTGCGGTGCAGCGCCTCGATGGCCGGGCGCATCTCGCTTTCGGTGTGCTGGCGCAGCGCGTATTCCGCCTGGGTGTTGAGCACCGCCAGCGGCGTTCTGAGCTGATGCGCGGCATCGGTGATGAAGCGCCGACGCGCTTCGAGCATGGCGGCGAGCCGCTCCAGATGCAGGTTGATGGCATTGACCAGCGGCTTGACCTCCTGCGGCACATCGACGGCATCGACCGGCCTCAAGTCGTCCTCAGGCCGCGCCCGGATTGACTGGCCCAGCCTGTCGAGCGGGCGCACGGCCAGCATGGTGGCACACAGCGCCACCGCCAGCGCCACAATGACGAGCAGCGCCTTGCGCACGACTTCGCGCAAAAACAGATGGTTCACCACCTCCTGGCGGCTGTTGGTGGTCTCGCCAATGATCACCATCACGGGCTTGGGAAACTCCTTGCGGTACAGGGGCTTGAGCATGGCCCCGAGACGCAGCGGCTGCCCCTTGTAAACCCCGTCATAAAACACAGGAGTATTGGCCACCGACACCGCCCTGGGCGGCAGGGGCAGGCCTTCGTAGCCGGTGATGCTGGCCTGGCCCGGCACGCCGACGCTGTAGTACACCCGGTCCGAGCTGCCCGCCTCGAACAACTCCAGCGCCGAGTAGGGAATATCGACCAGCACCTCGCTTTCGGTGGCCTGAATCCTCTCGGCAATCCCCTTGACGGAGGCCGACAGCGAGCGGTCATAAGCCTGGTTCGCCGCGCCCAGCGCATCGCTGTAGCTGAACCAGGCATCGACCGCCAGCAGCGCCGAGAGGACACCAAACAGCCAGCTGGCCAGGCGGCGCTTGAGGCTCTGGCCGGTCAAGAGGCGACCCGCTCAAGCGCATGGATCAGGTAGCCCAGACCGCGCACGGTGGTGATCTGCACGCCCGAGCCTTCGAGCTTCTTGCGCAGCCGGTGGACATAGATTTCAATCGCCTCGGCCCTGGCGTCTTGCTCCATGCTGAAGATTTTTTCAAACAGCAGGTCACGCGCCACCGGGCGCCCGATGCGGGCCAGCAAGGCTTCCAGAACGGCCAGCTCGCGCGGCGTCAGCGCCAGCGGGGCGCCGCGCACGCTGGGCAGGCGGCTGACGGCGTCAAAGACCAGATCGCCCAGCCGGATCTCGGGGTTGTGCCCCGCCGAGCGGCGCAGCAGTGCTTTCAGGCGCGCCTCCAGCTCAGCCAGCTCAAAGGGTTTGGGCAGGTAGTCGTCGGCGCCGAGATTGAGCCCCTTGATCCGGTCATCGACCGTGCCCCGAGCCGTAAAAATCAGCACCGGCACCCGCGAGCCCCGGGCGCGCAGGCTGCGCAGCACGTCCAGCCCATCCTTGCCGGGCAGCGACAAATCGAGCAAAACGCCGTCATACGAGCCGGTCAGCAGGAAATGCTCGGCGTAGTCGCCGCGCTCGGCCGTGTCCACGACATAGCCCGCCTGACGCAGCGATTTGGCCACCCATTCGCACAAATCGGGGTGGTCTTCGACCAGCAAAATTCTCATGTTGTCTCCTCTGGGCGGCGGCGGAAAACGATTTTTCTGGGCCGCGCGTCCGCCGCCGATTGTTCCGCGTCAGGCTGGCGAAAGCAAATCGAAAGCGCGAATCCCTTTAATCGGCCACCTTACCTTTAGAAAGAGACACTTATGCAACGACATCCCCTCTACCTCTCCCTCCTGGCTGGCTTTGGCAGCCTGGCGCTGAGCATCAGCCCGGCGCAAGCCGCCGACCAGGACGACCTGCGCGCCGAGATCAACGCCCAGCGCGTGCGCCTGGAAGCGCTGGAAAAGAAACTGGAAAGCGCCGCCGCCCAAACCGCCAAAGCTGCCCCAGGCAAAGCGGGCGAAGCCGCCCCGGCCGCAGCCAAGGGCCTGCGTATGCCCGATGGCCTGAGCATCTACGGCATTGCCGATGCAGGCGTTGAAATCGGCGACTACGGCCAGGGCAGCAAGGCCCGCGTCCAGAGCGGCCTGGGTGCGGCCAGCCGCCTGGGCTTCAAAGGCGAGCGCAGCTTTGGCGACGACCTGAGCGCCTACTTCCAGCTCGAAACCGGCATCTCTCTGGACAACGGCCAGAACACCGGCCACTCCAGCAACATCAGCAACCCCGGCGCGGGCACGGCGTCTTCGGCCGCGCCGAACACCACCGGCGTGGCCGTCTTCTCGCGCAACACCTTTGTCGGCCTGAAGAGCGAAAAGTTCGGCGACCTGCGCTTTGGCCGCGACTATGTGCCGATTTATTCGATCACCAGCATCGCTGACCCATTCAGCATCGGCGGCGCGACGCCTTTCCGGCTCTGGTCAGGCGCGGCGGCCAGCCGCTTTGACAATGGCGTGTACTACGCCTCGCCGGTGCTGGGCGGCTTGCAGGGCAAGCTGGCCTACTCCTCGGGCATGGAAAACAACAGCCAGAGCGACATCGGCGTCAGCGGCGGCGCACCGGCCAACTCGGCCACCGGCCCGCAAAACGAAGGCAAGGGCTACAGCGCCAGCCTGAGCTACCGCAACGGCCCGCTGTTCCTGGGCACAGGCTACCTGTCCTTCCGGCGCGCTGGCAGCGTCAGCGCCCCGGCCACGTCCAATGTGCAGCGCAACGCCTGGAATCTGGCGGGCACCTACGACCTGGGCTCGGCCAAGGTGTACGGCCAGTATTTGCGCGGCAAGGACACCCAGTCCGGCGCCACGCCGGAAACCAGCCTGGATCGCAGCGTGTGGTGGCTGGGCGTGTCCGTTCCGCTGGCCAGCCGCCACACCGTGCGGGCCGTCTATGGCCGCCTGGATGACCGCCTGAACAGCAACCGCGACTCGGCCCACATCGGCATCGGCTACGAGTACGCGCTGGACAAGCAGACTGACCTCTACACCTATTACGCGCGCGTTTCCAACCAGAACGGCGGCCAGAATTCCCTGTGCGCTGGCGGCACCTGCCAGGGCTACGACAAGGACTCGGGCCTGCCGCCCAACTTCTCGCCCAGCTCGCTGATGCTCGGCGCCCGCTACCGTTTCTAAGCCCCGATGAAAAGGGCCGGCTCCGAAAGGGGTTCGAAAGGCCGGCCCACTAGCATCAAGCGCCATACGGCAAGCCAGCAGGCTGCCGTTGAACCAGAAAACAACAGGAGACAACATGAAACTCACACGCCGCCATTTCCAATCCCATGTCGCCGCTGGCCTGGCCGCCAGCCTGATGGCCATCAGCGCGCCCGCCCTGGCCCAGTCAGCGCCCGATCTGATCACCGCCGCCCAGCGTGAGGCCAAGCTGGTGATCTACGGCGTCACCGACAACGAGCAGGCCAATCACCTGATCCGCGAGTTCCGCGTGATGTACCCGGCAATCAACGTCGAGTACAGCAACATGAGCACCACCGAGCTGTACAACCGCTTCATTTCCGAGTCGGCCGCAGGCAGCTCGGCCGATGCCGCAAAGCCACGCCGACTTTATCAAGCTGCTCACCACCCAGAGCGAGAAATACAAGGGCAAGGTCACCACCTACGACCCGGAAAAGTCCGGCGTCGGCTTCATGCTGGTGACGCAGGACAAGCAGGTCAACGCGGCCGGTTTTGCCGAACTGCAAAAGGCGCTCGGCGCAGTCCAGGTGCGGGTTCAATCTTCGACCGGCACGATGATGGAGCGCATCGCCTCCGGTGAAAACCTGATCGGCTACAACCTCAACGCCGCCTACGCGCTGACCCGCGCCAAGAAAGACCCGTCGCTGGGCATCGTCTTGCCCAAGGACTACACGCTGGTCATCAGCCGGGTCATGTTCATCGCGAAAAAGGCCAAAAACCCGAATGCCGCCAAGCTCTGGCTCGATTTCGTGCTGTCCAAAAAAGGCCAGGAAATCATCGCCGACAAGGCCGACCTGTACGCCATCCGCCCCGATGTCAGCGGCGAAACCACCGCCAGCGGCCTGCAAAAACAGCTCGGCGACGCCCTGCGCCCCGTGAGCATTGGCACCGGGCTGCTGACCTACCTGGACCAGTCCAAGCGTCTTGATTTCCTCAAGCAGTGGAATGGCGTGGTCAAGGTCAAGTAAGCGCTGACGCCGCCCCCAACTCAAGGTCAATCTCATGTTACAAACATTGCCCAGACGGGCAGTGGTGGCCCTGCTCGCCCTGTCCGTCTTCTTTCCCATCGGCCTGGTGCTCTACCAGAGCATCCTGTCCGGCCCCTTTTTCATGCCGGCGTCACGTCTGAGCCTGGAGTCTTTTGCCTTCATCTTCGACGATCCTGACTTCTGGCTGGCGCTGAAAAACACCGTCGCCGTCGCCGTCGGCATGAGCCTGATCGCCATTCCGCTGGGGGCTCTTTTGGCCTTCATCATGGTGCGCACCGACCTGCCGGGCCGACGCTGGCTGGAGGTGCCGATCATGGTGCCAGTCTTCGTCTCGCCGGTGGTGCTCGGTTTTGGCTATGTGGTCTCGCTCGGCCCGGTCGGCTTCTTCTCGGTCTGGTGTGAGTCGCTGTTCGGCGGCGTGCCGTGGAACATCTACTCGCTGGCGGCCATCATCGTCATTGCCGGTCTGACCCATGTGCCGCATGTGTACCTGTACTCGTCATCGGCGCTGCGCAACCTCGGCTCCGATGTTGAGGAAGCGGCGCGCCTGTCCGGCGCCAGCCCTTTCCGCGTCGCCCGCGACGTGTCGATTCCGATGATCTCGCCCGCGCTGCTGTATGTCGGCGTGCTGGTCTTTTTCCTGGGCTTCGAGATCTTCGGCCTGCCGCTGATTCTGGGCGACCCGGAAGGCCACCTGGTGCTGACCACCTACCTGTACAAGCTGACCAACAAGCTGGGCACGCCCTCCTTTCACCTGATGGCCGCCGTTGCCACCTGCGTCATCGCCGTGACCTTTCCGCTGGTGCTGCTGCAGCGCACGCTGCTCAAGTCGGCCCAGCGCTTCGTCTCGATGAAGGGCAAGTCGGCCCGCCAGCGTCCGCTGGCGCTGGGCGGCTGGAAATGGCTGGCGCTGGCGCTGATCCTCAGCTGGCTGTTCGTCACCGTTCTCGTGCCGGTTTCGGGCATCGCGCTGCGCTCGGTGGTCAGCAGCTGGGGCCAGGGCGTACACCTGCTCGAAGTGCTGACGCTGGACCATTTCCGCGCCGTGTTCGAGGAGCAGACGATGATCCGCGCCATCATCAACTCCATCCTCATCGGCACGCTGGGCGGCGCGCTGGCCGTGGGTGGCTACCTGGCCATCGGCCTGGCCACGCACCGCAAGCCCGACGGCCTGTCGCGCTTTGTCGATTACATCGTGCTGACGCCGCGCGCCGTGCCGGGCCTGATGGCCGGTCTGGCGGTGTTCTGGGTGTTTTTGTTTGTGCCCTTTCTGGCGCCGCTGCGCTCGACGCTGTTTTCCGTCTGGTTTGCCTACGCCATCGTCTGGCTGGCCTACGGCATGCGCCTGATCCAGAGCGCGCTGATGCAGGTCGGCCCGGAACTGGAAGAGGCTGGCCGGCTGGTCGGCGCCTCGCGCTCCCGCGTTTCCCGCGACATCACCGTGCCGCTGATCCGCAACGGCCTGCTCGGCGCCTGGCTGCTGATCTTCATGATCTTCGAGCGCGAGTACTCGACCGGCGTCTATCTGCTCTCGCCCGGCACCGAGGTAATCGGCGCGCAAATCGTTTCCCTGTGGGCTTCCGGCGCCGTCGATGTGGTCGCTGCCCTGTCCCTGATCAATATGGCGCTGGTCGGCATCGGCCTGGCCATCGCCCTGCGTTTCGGAGTAAAACTTCATGACTAATAAAACCATTCTTAGCGTTGACAACCTGGCCCTGTCCTACGGCAGCAACCCCATCCTCAAGGGCGTGTCGATGCAGCTCCGGCGCGGCGAGGTGGTCTCGCTGCTCGGCCCCTCGGGCAGCGGCAAGACGACGCTGCTGCGCGCCGTCGCTGGTCTGGAGCAGCCCCATACCGGCAGCGTGACCATCGCCGGGCGCGCCATTTACGACGCCGCCGCCAATATCGACATCCCGGCGGAAAAGCGCGAGCTGGGCCTGGTGTTCCAGTCTTACGCGCTGTGGCCGCACAAGACGGTGTTCGAGAATGTCGCCTACCCGCTGATGCTGCGCAAGGTGGCGCAAAACGAAATCGTCCAGCGCGTCCACGCCGCGCTGAAAAACCTCGGCCTGGATCATCTGGCCGAACGCTACCCGCACCAGCTCTCGGGCGGCCAGCAGCAGCGCGTCTCGATTGCCCGGGCGCTGGTGTACAACCCGCCGATCATTTTGCTCGACGAGCCGCTGTCCAACCTGGACGCCAAAATGCGCGAGGAAGCGCGCGCCTGGCTGCGCAACCTGATCGTGGAAATGCAGCTGTCGGCGCTGGTGGTGACGCACGACCAGTCGGAGGCGATGGCGATGTCTGACCGCATCTTGCTGCTCAACGGCGGCGTGATCGAGCAGCAGGGCACGCCGCAGGAGATGTACAGCCAGCCCCAGACCCATTTCGTCGCCGACTTCATGGGCAGCAACAATGTCATCAAGGGCCGGGTCACGGCCATCCGCAACGAGATGGCCTGTCTGGACATCGGCGCGGGCCAGTTGCTATGGGGCCAGCGCCGCAGCGAAATGGCCGTCGGCCAGGAAGCCACCGCCGTGATCCGGGTCGAGCAGGCCCGGCTGAGCGAGGGGCCGGGCGAGCAGTGCCTAGAAATCGACCTGGTCACCTCGATGTTTCTGGGCGACCGCTTTGAATACGTGCTGCACGCCGGGGACAAGCTGCTGCGCGCCTGGGGCCAGGAGCACAGGACAGCGGGCAAGTGCTGGCTGGCCCTGCCGCCTGAGGCGGTCTGGCTGTTTTAGCTATGAGCGTACCTGCTGCATCACGATGCGGGTGAACAGGCGGTCATAAGCCGGGTCATGCGGGTATTTGCCGGTCAGCGGATCGCAGTTTTTTTCAAAAGCTGCGTTCAGTGCCTTCCACTGGCTGTCGGTCAGCACCTTTTCGGCTTCGGGCAGGATCACGCTTTCCTCCAGCCGCATATGCTCCGTGTAAAAAATGGCATAGCGCTGGCTCTTTTCGACAAAATCAGCCCTGCGCGACTCGCCGAGCAGCTCCCAGGCCAGCAGCAGGTGCTGCAGCTCGCGCACCATTTTTTGCCCATTGACATGGTCGCGCTCCAGCTGTTCGATCAGCGCTGCCACCTCTGGCGAGGCGCGCATCAGGTGCGGAAACAGCAGCGTGGACTCCTTGGGGTGGTGCATGCGCTCGGGAAACTCATCAATGTAGAACAGCATGGCGCGCACCACATCAAAAAAGAGGCGCGGATGCTCCTCGTCCGGGCCGCGCTCAATCAGCTTTTGCATGGAACGCAGCATCGCAACCAGTGACGAATGCTCGTCATGAATGATTTGCAGGCTGGTATGTTTCATCGAAGTCCCCTGTGATTTTTATACCGAAAACCCCGAAGAATGCAGGCAATTGCGACTGGGCACCCTGACGCAGGTCAAACTAAAAGCAGGCAATGACCGGCCAGCCCCTGCAGCCAATTTCAGCCGCGTTGAATTTACGCAAAATTTACGCCTCAGGCAAACGCCCTCAAGACTTCAGCGCGCATAGTTACGCGCATGAAAAATATCAAACTCAGTTTCTGGCTGCTGCTGGCGGCGCTGACCGGCCTGTGGCTGCTGGCCGACAGCGTCGTGCCGCCCACGGTGAACTTTTTTTCGCTGCGCAGCATTTTTATTCAGTACAGCGGCGTCATCGGCATCGGCGTGATGAGCGCGGCGATGCTGCTGGCAGTCCGGCCCAAATGGCTGGAGCCGCAGCTCGGCGGCCTGGACAAAATGTACCGGCTGCACAAATGGCTGGGCATTGCGGGCCTGGTCGCGGCTGTCAGCCACTGGCTGCTGGTGCAGGGCACGAAATGGATGGTCGGCTGGGGCTGGCTGGTGCGCCCGCCGCGCGGCCCACGCAGCGACGAACTGCTCGGCCCAGTCGAGCAACTGCTGCGCAGCCAGCGCGGCCTGGCCGAATCCGTCGGCGAATGGGCTTTTTACGCGGCCGTAGCGCTGATAGCGCTGGCGCTGATCAAGCGCTTTCCCTACCGCCATTTCGTCAAGCTGCACCACTGGCTGTCGGTCGTCTATCTGGTGCTTGTGTTTCACTCGGAGGTGCTGATGAAGTTCAGCTACTGGACATCGCCCCTCGGCGAGGTCATGGCGCTGCTGATGGCGGGCGGCACGGTGGCGGCGCTGATGGCGCTGTCCGGGCGCATAGGCGCGCGCCGCCAGGCCCAGGGCGAGATCGAATCGCTGACCTATTACCCCGAGCTGCGGGTGCTGGAAACGGCGATTCAATTGCAGCCGGGCTGGGGCGGCCATGCGGCCGGGCAATTCGCTTTCGTCACCTCCGACCGCAGCGAAGGCGCGCACCCCTACACCATCGCCTCGGCCTGGAAGGGCGACGGGCACATCGTCTTCATCACCAAGGCGCTGGGCGACCACACCAGCCGCTTGCGCGAACGCCTGAAAATCGGCGACCCGGTGAAGATCGAAGGCCCTTACGGCTGCTTCACCTTTGCCGACCCGCGAGCGCGCCAGATCTGGGTCGGCGGGGGCATAGGCATCACGCCTTTTGTGGCGCGCATGAAAGAGCTGGCGCTGACGCCGGGGCCGCACATCATCGACCTGTTTCACACCACTGCCGACTACGAGCAGGCGGCCATCGCCAAGCTCGAAGCCGACGCCCGCGCCGCCCATGTGCGCCTGCACCTGCTGGTGGACAAAAAAGACGGCCGGCTCGACGCGCAGCGCATCCGCGAGGCCGTGCCCGAATGGGCCTCGGCCAGCGTCTGGTTCTGCGGCCCCGAGGCGTTCGGGCGGGCGCTGCGCCAGGATTTCATCGCCGCCGGGCTGGCGCAGGCTGATTTCCACCAGGAGATTTTTGAAATGCGCTGAGTTCGCTGGCTAGCGTCTGCCGGAAACCGGAAAATTACCCGCCCAACTCGCGTGGCATAAACTTGGCAGGATGAACGCAACCTCTCCCCTGAAAACCACCCAAGCGCCCGCCAGCGCCGCACCCCGCCTGACCAGCCTGTCCCACGGCGGCGGCTGCGGCTGCAAAATCGCCCCCGGCGTGCTCAGCGAAATCCTGAAAAATTCCAGCAACCGGCCCGGCCTCAATTTGCCGCCGCAGCGGCTGGTCGGCATCGAGACCGCCGACGACGCCGCCGTCTATCAGCTCAACGACGAGCAGGCCTTGATCGCCACCACCGACTTTTTCATGCCCATCGTCGATGACCCGTATGACTTTGGCCGCATTGCCGCCACCAACGCCATCAGCGATGTGTATGCGATGGGCGGCACGCCGATCATGGCGTTGGGACTGGTCGGCATGCCGGTCAACGTGCTGCCGCTCGAAACCATCGGGTTGATCCTGCGCGGCGGCCAGGACGTGTGCCGTGACGCGGGCATTCCGATTGCGGGCGGCCACACGATTGACTCGGTCGAGCCGATTTACGGCCTGGTCGTGATGGGGCTGATTCACCCGTCCAAAGTGAAGAAAAACTCCGGCGCCAAGGCGGGCGACGTGCTGATTCTCGGCAAGCCGCTGGGCGTGGGCATTTTGTCGGCTGCGCTGAAAAAAGAAGTGCTGAGCGCCGAAGGCTACGCCTGCATGATCGCCACCACGACGCAGTTGAACAAGCCGGGCATTGAGCTGTCCAGCATGGACGCCGTCCACGCGATGACCGACGTGACCGGCTTTGGCCTGCTCGGCCACGGGCTGGAGCTGGCGCGCGGCGCCGGGCTGCAGATGCAGCTTGAATTGAGCCAGATTCCGCTGCTGCCCGGCGTGCTGGAACTGGCCGAACAGGGCAACATCACCGGCGCCTCGGGGCGCAACTGGGCCAGTTACGGCGCCGAAGTGACGCTGCCCGCCGACATCAGCCCGGCCCAACAGGCGCTGCTGAGCGACCCGCAAACCAGCGGCGGCCTGCTGGTATCCTGCGCGCCGGAAGCGGCCGAGGCGGTGCTGGCCTGCTTTGCGCGCCACGGCTTGGGCGCTGCGCGCCAGATTGGCCGGATGACCGAAGGCAGCGGCATCGCCGTGCGTTAAAAATCGCCGCTGCTGTGCGCCAGGCTTTCAAACTTGGTGATGCGGTTAATGAAGGCCAGCTTGACGGTTCCAGTCGGGCCGTTGCGCTGCTTGCTAATGATCACCTCGGCCACGCCCGGCTCCTTGCAGGCTTCCTTGGTGTAGTACTCTTCGCGGTAAATGAACATGATGATGTCCGCGACATGCTGGCCATCGAAGACCTGGAATGAAGCCTCGTCAGTGCCGGTGCCGAATAGCAAATCAAGCCCGCCCCGAAATCTGCTGCTTCATTTCGCAGGCTCATCAACCTTCAGGGAGTATTGCGATTTCCTGCAATGCTGACCGGGCTTTGTCGTAACCTTGTTCCGCCGATTGGATGAGCCAGGCGCGGGCCTGCACCATGTCCTTGGGCACGCCCCTGCCTCTCATGTACATCATGCCAAGGCTGTATTGCGCAACATGGTTATTCAGAGCAGCCGACTTTCGGTACCAGTCAACGGCTTGCTGATCATCCTGCACCACCCCAAGGCCGTGCTCATACTTGTCGGC
>JAPLPS010000073.1 GCA_026400075.1 Polaromonas sp. | reverse complement strand
GAACGAAAAAAGCCCGCAGACTCTGCGGGCTTTTTTACGCGAAACTGAAACCGTCGTTTCAGGCCGCCGTGAGCCAGTAGCTCGCGTTGAATGGACTGCTCATGCGCAGCGCCAGCGGCGACACGTCAAGCAGTTTGTCGGTAGGCATCGGTTCTTCGCCGTCTGCAGTTACCTTCTGAGCCTCTTTCGCCCGATCCCCTTGGCCAATGTCTGGGGAGCGGGCTACAGAAAAGAATAGAAGCACCGGAACGGTATCTTGCGATCCGCCCAGTAGTCAGCCGCGTCGCGGAAGATGTCGAGCAGTTGCTCGCGCGCTTCCTTGTCGAACTTGGCGTGCGCCGGAATCTGCTCCAGCACGACGATGAAGCCGGGCTGCGGGCCGGACTTGTGGACCATGTCCGTCATGCAGTCGTAGAGTGCATCGAAGTTCTTGCCGAAGTGCGCCGGAAAGGTGTACTGGGCGGCAATCATGTCCAGAATGTCTTGTTTGCTCTGGGCGGCGCTCAGGTTGGCGTACAGGAAATGCTGGCCGAGCCGGGTGGCTGCGTCCTGCAATTCGGGCACACGAAAGGCACGTATGGACTGCACAATGTTGGGCCTGACGCCCTTCAATGGCATTTCGTCGTCCTTACGAAGTGGTGTTTCCATCTCCGCTTCTCTTTCTCTTAAGAATCAAAAGTCAAAATAACGGCCACAGTCCTGATCAGGGAACGATTTTGCGAAAACTCGCATAGTGGTCGTCGGTGTAAAAGCAGGCATCGGGCGCGGCGGGCTGGCTGCCGCCGCAGACGATGCGCCGGGCGCCCCGGCTGGACACTCCCGGTGTTCTGACGGTGTATTCGCGGTAGTAGCTTCGGGCGCTGGCCGGAAGCAGGCGCTCCCGGTTGCCAAACACCACGCCATCCTTGTCATGCGCGAACGGGCCTCCCCGGTAAATCAAGGCCAGCATGCTGCGTCCCTGGGGCGGCAGTTGGGCCTGGGCCACGGTGTCCGCCGAAGCCGCCTGTGCGGGCGCGCTTCTGGCGTCTGCCCGGTCAGGACTCAGGCCGATAAAACCGACTCCCAGCGCCAGCATCACCGCTGCGCCAACCCGGCGCCAGCGCCCCCATCCATTGAGCAACATGCGAACTACCTTTTGTGAATACAGGGTGAACCGCTCCGGCTTTCCGGGTTAACCCTCAAATTTCAAGAGGGCGAGTTTGCCGCATATGGGCAAAAAACGCAAGCCTATGCTGAAAATAGAGGCAAAAAAGCCGGCCCGCCAGCACCTCGGTCAGAGGGCTGGCGGGCCGGCTTGGGGGGGCGGCGCTTGGGCTTTTTGCGCTTAGCGACCGGCGTTGGCGTCGGCCACTGTCAGCGCGGTCATGTTGACAATGCGGCGCACCGTGGCGGTCGGCGTCAGGATGTGAACCGGCTTGTTCGCGCCGAGCAGCACGGGGCCAATGGCAATGTTGCCGCCAGCGGCGGTCTTGAGCAGGTTGTACGAAATATTGGCCGCGTCAATGTTCGGGCAGACCAGCAAATTGGCCTCGCCGGTCAGCGTGCTGTTGGGCATCAGGCAGGTGCGCGCTTCGGCGTCCAGCGCCACGTCGCCGTGCATTTCGCCATCGACTTCCAGCCACGGCGCTTTGTCGCGCAGCAGCTCCAGCGTGCGGCGCATTTTCAGCGCGCTCGGCTGGCTCGACGAGCCAAAGTTCGAATGCGACAGCAGCGCCGCTTTCGGGCGTAGGTGTTGACGCCTTCGCGCTTGCCGATGATCTGGTCCAGGTAGGCCAGGTGGTGCGCCGTCGTGCCCCAGGTGCCGCAGATCAGGCCATCGACATCGCCCTTGTGCAGCAGCATGCCGCCGATCAGCGTCAGGCGTCGGCGCATCTCGATCTTGGCCATCTGCACCGTCACGCCGCTGCGCTCGGTCATGCGGTGGTAGGTTTGCCAGAAGTCGCGGTAGCGGCTGTCTTGCTCGACGTTGACCACGTCGTAATCGAGCTCTTCTTTCAGACGCAGGCCGAATTTTTCGATGCGCTGGGCGATGATGGCCGGGCGGCCAATCAGCGTCGGGCGCGCCAGACCTTCATCGACGACGATCTGGCAGGCGCGCAGCACGCGCTCTTCCTCGCCCTCGGCGTAGGCGACGCGCTTGCGGCTGGCGGCCTTGGCGGCGGTGAAGATCGGCTTCATGATGGTGCCGGAGGCATAGACAAAGCTCTCCAGCTGGGCACGGTAATGCGCCATGTCCTGAATCGGGCGCAGCGCCACGCCGCTGTCGGCGGCGGCCTGGGCGACGGCCGGGGCAATCTTCATCATCAGGCGCGGGTCAAACGGCTTCGGAATCAGGTATTCCGGCCCGAAGGACAGCTGCTCGCCCGCATAAGCGGCGGCGACCACTTCGCTCTGCTCGGCCTGGGCCAGCTCGGCAATCGCGTGGACGGCGGCGATTTCCATTTCAATCGTGATCGTCGAAGCGCCCGCATCGAGCGCGCCCCGGAAGATGTACGGAAAGCACAGGACGTTGTTCACCTGGTTCGGGTAGTCGCTGCGGCCGGTGGCGATGATGGCGTCGTCGCGCACCGATTTCACGTCTTCGGGCGTGATTTCCGGGTTGGGGTTGGCCAGCGCAAAGATGATCGGGTTCGCCGCCATCTTTTTGACCATTTCCTTTTTCAGCACGCCGCCTGCCGACAGGCCCAGAAACACGTCCGCGCCTTCGATGATTTCGCTCAGCGAGCGCGCCGTCGTCGGCTGGGCATAGACGATTTTGTCCTCGTCCATCAGTTCGGTGCGGCCTTCATAAACCACGCCCGCCAGGTCAGTGACGAAGATGTTTTCACGCGGAATGCCCAGCTTGACCAGCAGGCCCAGGCAGGCCAGCGCCGCAGCGCCCGCGCCGGACGTGACCAGCTTGACCTTTTTCGGGTCTTTGCCCGCGACTTTCAGGGCGTTGAGCATCGCCGCGCCGACGGTGATGGCGGTGCCATGCTGGTCGTCGTGAAACACCGGAATCTTCATGCGCTTGCGCAGCTCGCGCTCGACGTAAAAGCAGTCCGGCGCCTTGATGTCTTCGAGGTTGATCGCGCCAAAGGTCGGCTCCAGCGAGGCGATGATATCGACCAGTTTGGCCGGGTCTTTTTCGTCGATTTCGATGTCGAACACATCGACACCGGCGAACTTCTTGAATAGCACCGCCTTGCCTTCCATCACCGGCTTGGACGCCAGCGGGCCGATGTCGCCCAGACCGAGCACCGCCGTGCCGTTCGTGATGACGGCGACCAGATTGCCCCGGCTGGTGTACTTGAACGCGGCGTTCGGATCCTTGACGATTTCCTCGCAGGGCGCAGCGACGCCGGGCGAGTAGGCCAGCGCCAGATCGCGCTGGTTCGTCAGCTGCTTGGTGGCAGCGATGGCGATCTTGCCGGGCGTGGGGAACTCGTGGTATTCCAGCGCTGCACGGCGCAGTTCGGCGCGTTTTTCTTCCTGGTGATTGGGTGTCGCAGGGGGGGCTATCGGCATGAAAAATCTCCTGTAGGAGACGGTCGGTGCGGCCGTCAAGTTTTGTAAGGTTTGTGATTGTAGGCTTCGGCTATGTCAGCCACGGGGGCCAAAAAATGTATCCCCTCAACGTGCGGGCCGTTGCGTTTTTTGGGAACGCAGCAGCGTTTTTATAGCGGCCAGCCCTTAGCGGACAGGTCTCAAGGGGTGGCGCAGGCGGCAGCAGGCAAAAGGGGGTAAAAAGGCTGAATCTGCTTTTAAAAAGGTGCAATCCATGTCCACTGTCACGCACGCTTCAGGCTTGACGCAGGCGGAGGGCGCTGCGGGACTGGCACTGCCGCCGCAGACCGATTTGCGCGCCGCCATCACCGCCGCCTGGCACCTGCCGGAGACGCAATGCCTGCCCGCTTTGGTGCAGCTGGCGCAAACGCTTGATGCGGCCCAGCGCGCCGCCGTCGAGGCGCTGGCGACGCGGCTGGTCAAAGGCCTGCGCGCCCAGAAAAACGCGGGCGGCGTCGAGGCGCTGGTGCAGGAGTTCTCGCTGTCCAGCCGGGAAGGCGTGGCGCTGATGTGTCTGGCCGAGGCGCTGCTGCGCATTCCCGACAGCGCCACCCGCGACGCGCTGATCCGCGACAAGATCAGCCACGGCGACTGGCAGGCGCATCTGGGCCATTCGCCGTCG
>JAPLPS010000093.1 GCA_026400075.1 Polaromonas sp. | reverse complement strand
CCCAGAATCTGTTCGAGCTGGGCGCGCAACTGGCGCACTTCTTTGACCGTCGCGGGCTGGCCGGTGCCGAAAATGTGGTCGATTTTGGCGATGGCCTGGCGCATGCGGCTGGCGGGCTGGCTGTTGGTGTAGCCCTTCTTGTTGTCGTCGCCGTTTTCGCTGGCGCCGCCGCTGCCGTCCGAGCGGGCGTCGCCGCCAGTTTCGGGCGCGGTGGCGGCTGAATCGGCGTGGCGCAGGTCAAACTCCAGCCGCCAGCGCTGCGCCGGGTCGGCCACGCTGACGCAGTGCAGCTCCAGCGTGCCGACTTCGGTCAGCGACGCGGCCAGTTGCACGGGAATATCCTGGCGCTGGTTGAGCGTTGTTGCCGCCGCGTCTTGCGCTTGCAGCACGGTGACGATGGGCGGCAGCGGCGAGAAATTGTCTAAATCCAGCGCCACCAGCTCGCCCGGCTGGGGTGGCGCCTGGCCGGGCGCCGAGGCCAGCGAGGTCAGCAGGTGAAAACGCACCGGCTGGCCCAGCCGCAGCGCAAAGGTTTGCCCGGCCAGCAGCACTTCCTGACCCGGCTCGGTGCCACGCGGCAGGATGCAAATGCCGCGTGGGGCCGCCGCGCCTTTGGCCGCGCCGCCCGCGCCAGAACTCGAACCAGAATTGGCAGAGGCCGCAGCGGAAGCGGTGGCTGCGCCTTTGCCCGCTCCACTTTTCCCCGCATCCAGCAGCAAAAAATAACTGCGCGCCGCGCCGCCGCCGATTTTGGGCGCGTCGCCGCGCTGCGCCAGTGCGTAGGCGACCGCGCCGCGTGCCACGGCTACGTCGGGGTTGTCGTTGTGCAGCAGACGCAGCGGCGCGCCGCGCCAGTCGGCCAGTGTGTCGGCCAGCCGCCGCGCCAGCGCGTCGGCGCGAAACACGCCGCCGTTGAGCAGCAGCGTGTCGGGCAGCGCGCCGTGCTGGCGCAAAAAGTCGGCAATGTGCCGCGTGATGGCCGCGTCCCGCGCATAAGGCAGGCCGAAGGCGACGATGGCGCTGCGGCTTTGCTGCACCTTCGCGTCCGCGCCGACTTGCGGGAAAAAGCCATCGACGATCAGGTGCTCGACCTCCTGGCGCGTGAGCAGCACCGAGCGGCTGGCGCCAATCAGGCGCGAGCCGCCGCCCAGCAGTGTGACTTGCGTCTGCGCGGGCGCGTCGGCGGCCAGCAGCAGCTCTTTGGCGGCGCGGCAGCGTTCCATCAACTGCGCCAGTCGCCCGGCGGACAGCGGTGCGGCTGGTGCGCCGCCGGTGCGCGTGCCCGTGCCGCCTGTGCTGCCCGCGCTGCCTACGCCACTCGCGCCGCCGGTGCCGTCTGTGTTGCCCGCGCTGCCCACGCCGCCCGCGCCCGCCGTCGCGGCCATGCGCGTTTCGACCGTGTGGGCCAGCGCCAGATCCATGTTGTCGCCGCCCAGCATCAAATGCTGGCCGACGGCAATGCGCGTCAGTTGCGGCAGGCCGCCGTCCTGCGGTTCGATTTGGATCAAGCTCAAATCGGTGGTGCCGCCGCCCACGTCGCAGACCAGCACGAGGCGGGTTTGCGCCAGCTCCTGGTTTAAATCGGCGCGGTGGCGCAGCAGCCAGTCGTAAAAAACCGCTTGCGGCTCTTCGAGCAGGCGCAGTTGGGGCAGTCCGGCCAGCCGCGCCGCCTGCAAGGTCAGCGCCCGCGCGCCCTCGTCAAACGAGGCCGGAACGGTCAGCACCAGCTCCTGCTGGGCCAGCGGGCTGGCGGGAAACTGCGCGTCCCAGGCGGCGCGCACATGGCGCAAATAACTGGCGCTGGCCTCGACCGGCGAGACCTTGGCCACCTCGGCGGGCGCGCCCCACGGCAAAATCGGCGCGAGCCGGTCCACTTGCGCGTGCGACAGCCAGCTTTTGGCGCTGGTGACAAGTCGGCCCGGCGTCTGCGCGCCCAGCTTGCGCGCCCATTGGCCGATGACGGGGGCTGGCACCGGGACTGCATTCTGATCGGCGGTGTTCCCGTTTGTGGCCGCGTTCGCGCTTGGCGTGGGACTGGCGCCTGTGCCCGCGTTGGCGTTCGCTTCCGGACTTGTCGCGCTGGAGCGCCACGGCAATTGCACCGTGCTCGCCGCTAGCTCGCCGGGCGCCGGGTGGTAGCGGCATGACGGCAGCAGCGCCAGCGCGGCGCTTTCGCCGGGCGCAATCAACTGCTCGATGGGAAACAGCGTGATGCCCGGCGGCGGTGCCGATTTGCCGCGCTTTTTCGGCGCAGCCAGCGGCGCGTAGGCCACGACGGTGTGCGTCGTGCCCAGGTCAATGCCGACGATGTAGCGCGGATTCATTTAAAAGATGAGTTCAGCAGTCGGATGGGCCGAGAATTCAGCCATTTTTCCTACCCGAAGCATTTGAGCACACTGATCGGCTTCCTCCATGAGGCCAAGAATCTGCGCCTGCAATGTGAAAAATTTAGCGAGTGTTTCTTGGTCTTCTGGATTCAGGGTTGAAGGCTCAATGGGTTTGGCCAATCCAAGGTGTGCTTCAAGTCTGTGAATCAAAATCGACTTTTCGTTTTCCGTCAGGGTGGCATTTGCGTTGATGAAATCGCGGAAGGGCCTGCCGCCTTTTTGAGAATTGCAGTCACGACAGCAAGGCACAAGGTTTCCAATCTGGTGACCGTAGCCATTTACATTGAGCTTGCCGTTCTTCACCAGGTTCTCAAGGTGATCCCAGGTTTGTGCAGACTTTTCACAATAGACGCAGGACAGCTGTTTTAAGTTTTGCTGTCCAAGCGCTTCAAGTGCAGCGTTAACTCTTGCTTCGTCGTACTCATCCGAAGGTGCCAGCGCGGACGCAAAAGCGTGAGCGATGGTCGTTTTTCGCTTTGAAAAAATAGAGTACGGCGCTAAGTGTGAACGAATGGTTTTTGGCGTCATCGGTAGGCGACCAACTTTGTTTTAGTTGCTGCCGCGCACATCAAACTCCACTTTCCAGCGCGCGCCGCCTTGGCTGGCCACCGCGCTCAGCGCCAGCGTGCCGGTTTCGGTGGCGACGGCGCTAAGCTGGACTTGCACTACTTCGCCCAAACGCCGGCCTTCGGCGGGCAGCGTGACCTGGATTTCGCCCAGCTCCTGCAACTCGTCGGGCTGCCAGAAGTCCAGCAGCGTGCCCAATTGATCCTGGCGCCGCACGGAAGAGCCGAGCAGGCGCAAATGCACCGGCTCGCCGACGACGAGGCCAAATTCCTGCGCCAGCAGGCCGGTTTCGATGCCTTCTTCCATGCCGAAGGGCGCGATGCACAGCGCCTGGATCGGCGGCTCAAAGCCGGGAATCGCGGGCATGGACGACTCAATCGCCACGTAATACGCCTGCGCCGTGCCGCCGCGAATGCGCACGCCCTGGCCGCGCCGCACGTAGCCGTAATAGGCGGCGCCGCGTGCCACCGCCAAATCCATGTCCGCGCCGGACAGGGCGCGGGCGGGTTCGGCGTTTTCAGCGGCCAGCCAGTTATTGAGCGTCGCCAGCGTGCGCCCGCTCAGCAGGTCGGACTTAAAAACGCCGCCGTTGAACAGCACCGCCGTCGGGTGCAAAAAGCTGGCGCTGGCGTTGACTGCGCCGCTAAAACCTTCCAGCTCCGCTGTCGCGCCCGCCTGACGCCCCAGCAGCGCGGCCAGGTGGCGCGTCACGCCCGCGTCCTGTGCGTAGGGCAGGCCGAGCTGCGTCAGACCGGCGCGGGTGCGGCTGACCGGGCGCGCCGCCGCGTCCACCTGCGGGAAAAAGCCTTCGAGCAGCGTGGCATTCACCTCGGCCTGCGTCAGCTCGGTGCGGATCGAGCCGCCGATCAGCTTGGAGCCCCGGCTCGGCACGACGATGGCTTGCGATGCAA
>JAPLPS010000128.1 GCA_026400075.1 Polaromonas sp. | reverse complement strand
CGTGGTTTACGACAACATCGTCAAATTCGTTCGCTTCCCGTTGTCCACCAACATCGCCGCGATGTTGACGGTGCTCGCTGCCACGCTGCTGGGCTGGCCAGCGCCGTTTACCGCCATTCACCTGCTGTGGATCAACATCATCATGGATGGGCCACCGGCCATGACGCTGGGGATCGAGCCAGCGCGGCCCGGCATCATGGGCGACAAACCCCGCTCGCAGCGCACGCAGATTCTGGACATGGGCCGCCTGCTGCGTCTGGTGCTTTACGGCCTGACCATGATGGTCGGCACCCTGTTCATGTTCCAGTACGGCCTGGCCAGTGACGGCCAGTCTTATGCCCTGACGCTGGCTTTCACGACCTTCGTGCTGTTCCAGTTCTTCAATGTCTTCAACGCCCGCTCGGAATACAGCACCGTGTTCAACCAGAATTTTTTCAGCAACGGCAAACTCTGGCTCGCCCTGGGCGCTGTCCTGGGCATGCAGCTGCTGGCCGTCCACTGGAGCCCGGCACAATCCATCTTCGACACCGTTGACCTGAAAGCGGATGACTGGCTGCTCGCCATCGCTGTGGCGTCCTCAGTCCTGCTGCTGGACGAAGGCCGTAAATTGCTCATGGGGCTGGCGCGAGGAAAACAGATGGCGCCCATGCGAAAGGATTGACTAGGCCGGGCGCTGCCGGATCAAGTTGCATTGATAATCTAAGCCTTAACCCTACTTCTGGAGAAAATCATGGCAAAAGGTCAGCAAAACAACGACAAAATGGTCAAAAAACCGAAAAAAGACACTTCGCCCCCGAAGCTGGTGTCGCCCGATGCGGTGCGCCCGACCGTCGTCACGCAGGTTCCGGTGCGCGGCAAGCTGAAGAACAAATAAGCCGGTGATGGCAACGCCCTCCGGGCCTTCTTCTGACGAGGCGGCTGGCGCTGCGGCGCCAGCCGCCAGCGCGCAGCAGCCGGGCAACCCGCTGCACGGCGTCAAGCTCGAAACGATAGTCACCGCGCTGGCCGCGCACTACGGCTGGGACGGTCTGGGCCAGCGCATCAACATCCGCTGCTTTACCAGCGAACCCAGCGTCGCCTCCAGCCTGAAATTCCTGCGCAAGACGCCCTGGGCGCGGGAAAAAGTCGAAAGCCTGTACCTGTACATGCTGCGCGAAATCCGGCGCACCAGCCCGACAGCGCACAACTTCCCGCCGCCGCGTGCCTGAGACGGGCGGCTTGGCGGCAAGCGCTTTTCATGCGCCAGCGTTTGAGCCGCATCCCGCGCTGGCGGCCGGTCTGAATGTGCTGTTTGCCGACGACTACCTGCTGGTGCTGAACAAGCCGTCCGGCCTGCTGTCAGTGCCGGGGCGCGGCGAGGACAAACAGGACTGCCTGAGCCGCCGGGCGCAGGCGCAGTATCCCGACGCGCTGATCGTTCACAGATTGGACATGGCCACTTCCGGCCTGCTGCTGATGGCGCGCAGCCTCATCATTCAGCGGGCGCTGGGTCAATTGTTCGAGCGCCGCGAAGTCCACAAACGTTACACCGCCGTCGTCAATGGCCAGCTCAAGCCAGCGGCCAGCCCCGATGGCTGGAGCTTGATTGACCTGCCAATTGCCGTGGATTGGCCGCGCCGCCCGCTGCGCATCATCGACGCGGCGCTGGGCAAACCCAGCCAGACGCGCTGGCGGGCGCTTGACTTTGACGCCGCCGCGCACAGCACCCGGGTCGAACTCGAACCGCTGACCGGCCGCTCGCACCAGCTGCGCATCCACCTGCAAGCGCTGGGCCACCCGATGCTGGGCGATGCGCTGTACGCACCCAAGGCCGCGCAGGCAAAGGCGCCGCGCCTGCTGCTGCACGCCTGCGCGCTGGGTTTTGTCCACCCGGCGACGGGTGAGCGGCTGGCGTTTGACAGCCTGCCGGACTTCTGAAGTGCCTCAGTAAACTTCCGGCACGACGATTTCCTGTGACACCGGCTGGCGCACATAGTCGTCATGACGGACGCGCTCGGGCAGCACCACTTCCGGGCGCTCGGTCTCCTGGTAGGGCATTTGCTCCAGCAGGTGGTGAATGCAGTTCAGCCGGGCTTTTTTCTTGTCATCGGCCTGCACTACCCACCAGGGCGCTTCGGCAATATGCGTGCGCTCCAGCATGATTTCCTTGGCCTTGGTGTACTCCTCCCAGCGGCGGCGCGATTCCAGATCCATCGGGCTGAGTTTCCACTGCTTGAGCGGATCGTGAATGCGCCCCAGAAAGCGCAGATTCTGCTCGTCGTCGGAAATCGAAAACCAGTATTTGATGACCTGCACGCCCGAACTGACCAGCATTTTTTCAAACTCCGGCACGGTGCGGAAAAAATCCTCGTACTGCTCGTCGGTGCAAAAGCCCATGACCCGCTCGACGCCAGCCCGGTTGTACCAGCTTCGGTCAAACAGCACCATTTCACCGGCGGCGGGCAGGTGCGCCACATAGCGCTGGAAATACCACTGGGTGCGCTCGCGCTCGTTCGGTGCGGGCAGCGCGGCAACCCGGCACACGCGCGGATTCATCCGCTGGGTGATGCGCTTGATGACGCCGCCCTTGCCTGCCGCGTCGCGGCCTTCAAACAAAATCACCACCTTGTGGCCGGTGGCAATCACCCAGTCCTGCAGCTTGACCAGTTCACCCTGCAGGCGAAACAGCTCGCGGAAATACTGGCGGCGGCGCTCGCGCTCCTGCGCCTTGTCCTGCTCGCTGAGGTCTGAAGACTCCTCGCCGGTCAGCTGGGCCAGCGTGCGGTCTTCCAGCTCCATCTCCAGCTCTTCGTCATAGCTGTCGATCAGGTCGTTGCGGATACGCCGCATCATTTCATCGTCAATTGAAGTCATGGCGTCCACTCTCGCAAAAACTGAAGGTTGATTAACCTGCCAGCGTAGCACTGCGATGTGGCAATTTCATGAAACCGGGCGCGCTTTACGCGCCTGCTTCTTTGAGCCGCTGGTAAATTTCGTCCTTGCATTTGAGCCGCTTTTTCTTCAGCAGCTCCAGCGCCTGATCGGTGATGGAGCCGACGCCCTGCTCATAAGCGGCAATCGTGCGGTTGTCAGCGTCGTAATGGGCGACCAGGCTGGCGAAATGCGCGTCCGACGCCCGCAGGCGGCGCATCGGCTCCAGGTACTGGGGAAACTCATGCAGCAAGTCGTGATTGAGCAAATCCATGAACAACTCCTTCGGGGATAAAACGTCCAGATCCAAAACAAACGCCGCCAGACAGCTGCGCCGGGAACCACAGGCCCAGCCGGGCTAGTCGCGCACCACCAGCACCGACAGATGGGCATGTGAAAGCACCTGGGAAGTCACGCTGCCCAGGATGAGTTTTTCCAGTCCGTGACGCCCGTGCGAGCCCATGACGACCAGATCGGCATGAGCCGCCTGAGCCGCATCGAGAATGGCGCGGTACACCGCATGACCCTCGACCACGGCGCTGCTGACCTCAATGCCGCGCGCCTCGAAAACCTGCCGGGCTTGCCTGAGCGCCTCGTTGCCCTCGGCGGTGGCGGCGCTGAGGTATTCGGCCTGGCCGTAGGAAAGGTCGGTGCCGACGCCGGTAAAGGCGTAGGGATCAATCACATAAATCAAGGTCACCGCGCTTTTAAACGCCTCGGCAAGGGCCAGCGCCTTGTCAACGGCATGGGCTGAGGTGGGTGAGCCATCGACAGGAAGCAAAATATGTTTGAACATGACAACGGTCTCCTTCAAAGCCATGAAAAAAGAATTTTCGGGCAACCGGTCGGCCTCGGTCAATGCCTAGCGCCGCACCCGCTCAGGGCTCGATCCTGACGCCCTTCCAGAAAGCCACCCGGCCGTTGATCTCCTCGGCCTGGGGCGTGGGCTCGGGGTAATACCAGGCGGCGTCGGTGTTCATTTCGCCGTTGACCAGCAGCGAGTAGTAGCTGGCCTGGCCTTTCCAGCACATCGTGTGGTGGTTGCTGAAAGTCACAAACTCGCGATTCAGCGAACTCTCAGGGAAGTAGTGGTTGCCCTCAAACACCACAATATCATCGCTTTGCGCAATCACGGCGCCATTCCAGAGTGCTTTCATCGGGGGAGTCTTTCCTGAAATAAGTCTAATCTTCGCACAACGCGGGCCTTTGAATGGCGCCTGAAATCGCGTCGATTTGCGACAGAATGCACCTTACCCCTTTTTATCTGGACTCGCCATGACTTCTACCCTGCCCGACATTGAGATTTCCGAGGCGCTGATCCGCAAGTTCGACACCCTCGGCCCGCGCTACACCTCCTACCCGACGGCGGATCGTTTCAATACCGGTTTTACCGAATCCTCCTACGTCGGCTATCTGGCCGAGCGCGCCGGGCGCCCGGCCAACCCGCCGCTGTCGATTTATGTGCATTTGCCATTTTGCGAGTCGCTGTGCTACTTTTGCGCCTGCAACAAGATCATCACCAAAGAGCACAGCCGCATCACCGAATACCTGCGCTACCTGGACAAGGAAATGGCGCTGGTGGCCGCACAGCTCGGCAGCGACCGCAAAGCCGTTCAGCTGCACCTGGGCGGCGGCAGCCCGACTTTTTTAAACGCCGACGAGCTGGGCGAGTTGATGGCCATGCTGCGCCGCCATTTCGACTTCACGCCCGAGGCTGAACTGGGCATCGAGATCGACCCGCGCACGCTGAAAGAAAACACGCTGGCCATGCTCGCGGCGCTGGGTTTTAACCGCAACAGCTTTGGCGTGCAGGATTTTGACCCCGCCGTGCAGCAGGCCGTGAACCGCCTGCAGCCGCTGGAGATGGTCGAAAAAGCCGTCACTGAAAGCCGCCAAGCCGGTTTTGAGTCGGTCAATGCCGATTTGATTTACGGCCTGCCCAAGCAGACGCTGGAGAGCTTTGGCCGCACGCTGGACAGCCTGATCGCGCTCTCGCCCGACCGCATCGCCCTCTACAACTACGCACATTTGCCGCAGCGCTTCAAGGCGCAGCGCTTGATCGTCACCGGCGATCTGCCTTCAGCCGAAGAGCGGCTGCAAATTTTCCTGATGTCGATGCGCCGCCTGCTCGACGCCGGTTACGTGTATATCGGTCTCGACCACTTTTCCAAACCCGACGACGAGCTGAACAAGGCGCGCCTCGACAAAAGCCTGCACCGCAATTTTCAGGGCTACACCACGCGCGCCGAGTGCGATTTGATTGGCTTTGGCGTCTCGGCGATCAGCAAGGTGGGCAATTCCTACAGCCAGTCGGTACGCACCGTCAACGCCTACTACGCCAGCCTGGACGCGTGCCAGCTGCCGCTGGAAAAAGGTTTCAGCCTCAGCGAAGACGACGTGCTGCGCCGCGACATCATCATGACGCTGATGTGCAGCGCGCCGGTGGAGTTCGCGGCCATCGAGCGCGACTACGGCATAGCCTTTGCCAGCTACTTTGCGCCCGAGCTGGCGCGCCTGCAGCCTTATGAAGAAGCCGGACTCATCACGATCAGCGCCGACGCGATTCGCGTCACGCCCAAGGGCCGGATGTTTGTGCGCGCCAGCGGCATGGTGTTTGACAAGTACCTGGGCCAGCCGACGACATCGACCTATTCCAAACTGATCTGAGCGGGTAGCGGGCAACCGGGTGGCAGGCGGCGACGGGCAGCGGAGTTGCTGGCAGCCGGTGCCGATAGCTGGCAAAAGGCTGTTCCAATAGCGGGTTTAACGCCGGGCTACGGGCGCCGCCTTTTGGCGCCCGGCCCGCCACCCGAGAACGAGAACCGCTCATGGCCATCAAAGCCACCATTCACAAAGCCCAACTGCAAATCGCCGACATGGACCGCCGCCACCCGTCGGAAACCGACGAGCGCATGATGATCCGCCTGCTGGCCTTCGCGCTGAACGTGCTGGCCGACGACAAGGCCGGTCAGCTCGAATTCGCCAAAGACCTGTGGGATGTCGATGAGCCAGCGCTGTGGCACAAGTATTACACCGACGCGGTGCAGCACTGGATTGACGTGGGCCAGCCCGACGACAAGCGGCTGATGCGCGCCGCAGGGCGCGCCGAGCGCGTCAGCGTGTACAGCTTTTCCAGCAGCACGCCGGTGTGGTGGAAAGCGATTGAAACCAAGCTGACTCGCGCCTCTAACCTGGTCGTCTGGCAAATCGAGGCCGCCGAGAGCCAGGCGCTGGCCCGGCTCGCCGAGCGCGGCATGCAACTGCAAATAACGATTCAGGACGGCACGGTCTGGATGAGCAGCGCCACCGACTCCGTCGAAATCACGCCGCGCCGCCTGACTGCTGGCGGCTGAATTTAACGCTGGTAAGGCGGCAGCCGGGCGCCGCAGTGAAAGCAGAAACTGGCATCCGCCGCATGGCCTTCGCTCAAGCATTCGTGGCAGGTGCGCGTC
>JAPLPS010000420.1 GCA_026400075.1 Polaromonas sp. | reverse complement strand
GGTGATGAGGAAACGCTTGGAGGCCACCGTCGGGTGGCTGAGAACGGCAATCGCGCTGGCCTGCAAATCGACGCCGGTCAAATCAATCGGCTTGATCGCGTGGGCCACGCTGGTCACGTCGCGGTGCATTTTGGGCGGCTTGCCCAGCAACACGTTCATCGGCATATCGACGGGCGCGGCCTTGTCGTCGTCGGACAGCACCAGTTGACGCTCTTCGGTCGTCACGCCAATGACGGCAAACGGGCAGCGCTCGCGCTCGCAGAAGGCTTCAAACTGCGCCAGCGACTCGGGCGCAATCGCCATCACGTAGCGTTCCTGGCTTTCATTGCTCCAGATTTCTTTCGGCGACAGGCCGCTTTCTTCGAGCTTGACGGCGCGCAAATCGAAGCGCGCGCCGCGCCCGGCGTCGTTCACCAGCTCAGGGAAGGCATTTGAAAGACCGCCCGCGCCCACGTCGTGAATCGCCAGAATCGGATTGTCCAGCCCCAGCTGCGCGCAGCGGTTAATCACTTCCTGCGCCCGGCGTTCGATTTCCGGGTTGCCGCGCTGCACCGAATCAAAGTCCAGATGCGCCGCGTTCGCGCCCGACGCCATCGAGCTGGCCGCGCTGCCGCCCATGCCGATACGCATGCCGGGGCCGCCGAGCTGGATCAGCAGCGTGCCAGCGGGGAACAGGATTTTGTGCGTCAAGTCGGCGTCAATCGTGCCGACGCCGCCCGCGATCATGATGGGCTTGTGGTAGCCCCAGCGCTGGCCGCCGACGGTCTGCTCGTACTCGCGGAAATAGCCGTTCAGGTTCGGGCGGCCAAATTCGTTGTTGAACGCCGCGCCGCCCAGCGGGCCTTCGGTCATGATTTGCAGCGCGCTGGCGATGTGCTCGGGCTTGCCGTAGTCGGTGTCAAACAGCTTGGACACGGTGAAGCCGGTCAGGCCCGCTTTCGGCTTGGAGCCGCGCCCGGTGGCACCCTCGTCGCGGATTTCCCCGCCCGCGCCGGTCGAAGCGCCGGGGAAAGGAGAGATCGCCGTCGGGTGGTTGTGGGTCTCGACTTTCATCAGGACGTGGGTCAGCGCGTCGTCGGTGGCGCTGTAGGTCTGGTAGCTCGTGCCGCCCGCTGCGCCAGCCGCAGGCTTGGCGTGAAAACGCTGGATCTTGCCGCCTTCCATGATGGAGGCGTTGTCGGAGTACGCCACCACCGTGTGCTGCGGGTTCAACTGCTCGGTGTTGCGAATCATGCCGAACAGGCTTTTCGGCTGGGCCACGCCGTCAATCGTGAAGTCGGCGTTGAAAATCTTGTGGCGGCAGTGCTCGCTGTTGGCCTGCGCGAACATCATCAGTTCCACGTCGGTCGGGTTGCGCTGCAGTTGCGTGAAGGCGTTGACCAGGTAGTCGATCTCATCGGCGGCCAGCGCCAGGCCGAATTCGGTGTTGGCTTGCTCCAGCGCGGCCTTGCCACCGCCCAGCACATCAATTGCCTGCAGCGGCGCGCCCTGCAGCTCGGTGAACAGACCGGCAGCGGCCTGCGCCCGGTCGGCGACGACGCTTTCGGTCATGCGGTCGTGCAGCAGCGCGGCGACTTGCTCGCGCTGGGCGTCGCTGAGCGCAGCCTTGCTGAAAAAGCCGGATTTAAGCGTCACGCGGTATTCGGTGATGCGCTCGATGCGCTTGACGCTCAAGCCGCAGTTGTGCGCGATGTCCGTCGCCTTGGACGCCCAGGGCGAGACGGTGCCAAAGCGCGGCGAAACGATGAACAGCGCGCTGTCATCGGCGTCAGCGTCGGGCTGCGCGCAGGGCTCGCCATAGGTCAACAGCGCGGCGAGCTGGGTTTTCAGCGTGTCGGCGGGCAGCGCCTCGCTGGCGGCCAGATGCACAAAGCGGGCGCTGATGCCGCTGATCTTGTCGTGGATGGCCTGCAGGCGGGGCAGGAGTTGCTGGACGCGAAAATCGCTCAGGGCGCTGATGCCGTGGGCTTCGCCCTCAAAAGTGGTCAGGTGCAGGGTCACGGTAGGGGCTTTTGGTGGGGAGTGAGGGGGCAGCGTGCAGGCTGCGCTTGAGTTGGATACGCGCCTGTTTCAGGCGCATCAAGCGGCAATTTTATCAGCGCCCCGCCCAATCCTGGCCCGATCCCCGGCAAAGCCGCGCACGGCCTGGGTGCGCCGGGCCATTTCGCCAAAAACCCCAGTCGCCCCCTGAAATACAGGCCGATAACGGCAGTGGGATAATTCCGGCATGAGTATTACTTACAAAGATGCCGCCGGTATTGAAGGCGTTCGCGTGGCGGGCCGACTCGCTGGCGAGTTGCTGGACTACCTCACACCCTTCATCAAGCCGGGCGTGACCACCAACGAAATCAACCAGCTGGCCCACGACTACACCATCAACGTGCAAAAGGCGATTCCCGCCACGCTCGGTTACGGCCCACCGAACTACCCGCCCTACCCCAAGTCGCTCTGCACCTCGGTCAATCACCAGGTCTGCCACGGCGTGCCGAACGACAAGCCGTTGAAAAAAGGCGACATCGTCAACGTCGATGTCACCGGTATCAAGGACGGCTGGCACGGCGACAGCAGCCGCATGTTTTTGATTGGCGAGTGCTCGATTGCCGCCAAGCGCCTGTGCCAGGTGACTTACGAAGCCATGTGGCAGGGCATCATGCGCGTCAAGCCCGGCGCACGGCTCGGCGATGTTGGCTTTGCGATCCAGACTTACGCGGAAAAGCACGGCTATTCGGTGGTGCGCGAATTCTGCGGCCACGGCATCGGGCAAAAATTCCACGAAGAGCCGCAGGTGATGCATTACGGCCGCCCCGGCACGATGGAAGAGTTGAAACCCGGCATGGTCTTCACCATCGAGCCGATGATCAACATCGGCAAGCGCGACATCAAGGACGGCGCCGAAAAAGACGGCTTGAGCATCGTCACCCGCGACCATTCGCTGTCGGCCCAGTGGGAGCACATGGTGGCCGTGACGGCCGATGGTTTCGAGGTGCTGACGGCCTGGCCCGAGGGGACGGGGAGCTATCCGGCCATTGCC
>JAPLPS010000083.1 GCA_026400075.1 Polaromonas sp. | reverse complement strand
GCGCCGGGCCGCCCCAAGCTGGCTTCAGCACCCTCGGGGGGCAGCGGACCACGCGAAGCGGGGGAGCGTGGGGGCGCATGGTTCGTGATGTCGTAGAACCGGTAGAGCAGCCGCGCCAGCGTCGATTTGCCCGCGCCCGAGGAGCCGACCACGGCCACGGTCTTGCCCGCCGGAATCTCAAAGCTGACGTTGTGCAGAATCGGCCGGCTCGGATCGTAGGCAAAACTGACGTTTTCAAAACGCACGGCGGCGTTCAGAGGGCCGCCCTGCCCGCCCGCCTCCAGCGCGCCAAACGCCAGCGGCAGCGCGCCCGGCGCATCGGCAATCTCGCGCTCTTTTTCCATCAGCGTGAACATCTTGTCCAGGTCGGTCAGGCTCTGCTTGATCTCGCGGTAAATCACGCCCAGAAAACCCAGCGGAATGTAGAGCTGGATCATGAAGGCGTTGACCATCACCAAGTCGCCCAGCGTCATCCGGCCCTCGACGACGCCCTGCGTGGCGCGCCACAGCATCGCGACCAGGCCGAGGGCAATGATCAGCTGCTGGCCGGTGTTGAGCAGGCTCAGCGTGCGCTGGCTTTTGATCGCGGCTTCGCGGTAGCGCGTCAGGTTTTCGTCGTAACGGACGGCCTCGAATTCCTCGTTGTTGAAATACTTGACGGTTTCGTAATTCAGCAGCGAGTCGATGGCGCGGCTGTGCGCCGACGAGTCCAGCTCGTTCATGGCGCGACGAAACTGCGTGCGCCAGTTCGTCACCGTCACCGTGAAGAAAATGTAAAACACCAGCGCGATCAAGGTGATGCCGGCAAACCAGACATCGAATTTGACCGCCAGCAGGCTCAGCACCAGCGTGACCTCGATCAGCGTCGGGATGATGCTGTAGAGCGAGTACGAAATCAGCGAATGCACGCCGCGTGTGCCGCGCTCAATGTCGCGCGTCATGCCGCCGGTCTGGCGCTCCAGGTGAAAGCGCAGGCTCAGCGCGTGCAGATGCCGGAACACTTCGAGCGAAATGCGCCGCGCCGCGCCCTCGGTGGCCTTGGCAAAGACCAGCTCGCGCAACTCGGTAAACAGCGTGGTCGAGAGGCGCAGCATGCCGTAAGCCAGCAGCAGCGCCATCGGCACGACCAGCACCGCGTTCGGATCGCCGGGCTTGAAGCTCAGCGCATCAACGAGGTTTTTCAGCAGCAGCGGCACGCCGACATTGGCCAACTTGGCGCCCAGCATGAAGGCCAGCGCGGCCCCGGCGCGCCATTTGTAGTCCCACAGGTAGGGGAACAGGCGCTTGAGCGTGGCCCAGTCGGAGCGCGGGGCCGCGCCTTCGGCGGGCACAGGAAAGGAATCGGCGGAAGAGGCTCGGGAGCGCATGGGTGACAATCGTTCAGGTTATTAAATTTCTTGAGGGATTGTGCCTATGTCTTCCGAATCCAGCGCCGAGGCCGACACGCGCTTCCTGCACGGCCAGTTGCCGACCGACAAAGAGCTGGTGCTCAAAGTCATCCCGATGCCGCGCGACTGCAATCCCAGCGGCGACATTTTTGGCGGCTGGGTGATGGCGCAGGTCGATATGGCGGGCGCGGTGGTGCCAGCGCGC
Organism: Polaromonas sp.; assembly: GCA_026400075.1. Lineage (GTDB taxonomy): Bacteria > Pseudomonadota > Gammaproteobacteria > Burkholderiales > Burkholderiaceae_C > Polaromonas. The sequence goes on along the minus strand of JAPLPS010000083.1, from coordinate 7,973 downwards.
TACGTCGGCGGGCGCATGGCGACCGTGGCGGTGAACCAGTTCATCTTCAAGCAGCCGGTGCGCGTCGGCGACATTTTGTCGTTTTTTGCGTCCGTCACGCGCATAGGCACCACGTCGATCACGGTGCAGGTCGAAGTGTTTGCCGAGAGCTTTCGGGCGCAGGGGCGCTATTTCAAAGTCACCGAGGCCAGCCTGACCTATGTGGCGCTCGACGAGGCCGGAAAACCGCGCCCGCTGGAACGCCCGCCGGGCGCCGGAAAATAACGATTCTTACAAGCCGCTTTTCCCAAACACGCTAAATTGACCCCCATGAAAAAAATCCTGATTCTTGGCGGCACCGGTTTCGTCGGCACGCATGTCTGCGAAAAACTGATCAAGCAGCAATGCAGCGTCACCGTCGCCACGCGCAGGCGCGACAGCGCCCGGCATTTGCAGTTGCTGCCGCTGCTGGAGGTGGCCGAGGTCAACGTGCATGACCCGGCGGCGCTGGCCGCGCTGGTGGCCGGGCATGACGCGGTGGTCAACCTGATCGCCATCCTGCACGGCACCGAGGCGGCGTTTGACCGGGCGCATGTCCAGCTGCCGCAAAAGCTGGTCCAGGCCTGCCAGAGCAGCGGCGTGCGGCGCATCGTTCATGTCAGCGCGCTGGGCGCATCGCCCAGTTCAGCGTCTATGTACCAGCGCAGCAAGGCGCGCGGCGAAGCGGTGCTGCTGGCCTCGAAGCTGGACGTGACGTTGCTGCGGCCCAGCGTGATTTTTGGCGCGGAAGACAAATTTCTGAACACCTTTGCCGCGCTGCAGGCGGTGTTTCCGGTGATTCCGCTGGCCGCCAGCGGCGCCCGCTTTCAGCCGGTGTGGGTCGAAGACGTGGCCAGCGCCGTGCTGCGCTGCCTGCAGGACAGCCACACGACAGGCCAGACTTTTGAAGTCTGCGGGCCGGAAGTCTTCACGCTCAAGGAGCTGGTGCAGTGGGCCGGACGCTACGCGGGCGTCAACGGCGGGCGCGGCCGGCCCCTCCTCGCGCTGCCGGACGCGCTGGCGCGGCTGCAGGCCTGGCTGATGGAGTTGATGCCGGGCGATCCGGTGCTCAGCCGCGACAACCTCGACGCCATGAAAACCGACAACGTCGCCAGCGGCCTGCTGCCCGGCCTGGAAGCGCTGGGCATCCACCCGGCTGCGCTGGCAGCGATTGCGCCCGGCTACCTGGGCGCGCGCAACCCGCGCAGCGGCCTGACAGCCATGCGCCAGACCGCCGGGCGCTTCTAGCGTCACGTCATTACTCAACTGCGGGATGAACAAGCCCGGCAGGCACGGCAGTAGGGTAGGCGGGCGCTAAAATCAAAAATCTGCTTCTCAGCGCGCATTCAACAGGATTTCCCCCATGAGACAACAACCCTTCTCCGCCTCCCTCCTCGCCTTGGCGCTGGCCGCCACCTTCAGCGTCGGCGCCAGCGCTGCCGACTTGAAGATCGGTGTGGCCGAAGCGCTCTCGGGCGGCGCCGCGCAGTACGGCGTGTCAATCCGCAATGGTTTCCAGCTCGCCGCTGATGAAATCAATGCCGCTGGCGGCGTCAACGGCGACAAGCTGCAACTGGTCATCGAAGACGAGCAGGGCAAAAAAGAAGAAGCCATCAACGTCTTCAAAAAGCTGATTTTTCAGGACAAGGTGCTGATGGTGTTCGGCCCCACGCTGTCGAACTCGGCGCAGGCGGCTGACCCGATTGCGCAGGCGTCCAAAACGGTGGTGTTTGGCACCTCGAACACGGCCGACGGCATCACCTCGATTGGCGACTACGTGTTCCGCAACTCGGTGACCGAGGCCGACGTGCTGCCCGAAACCATCAAGACGGCGGTGAAAAAATCCGGCATCAAAAAAGTCGCGGTCATTTACGGCAACGACGATGTGTTCACCAAAAGCGGCTACGACAACTTCAAAAAAGCCCTCGAAACCCTGAAAATCCCGGTCACGACGACGGAAACCTTCGCCAAGGGCGATGTCGATTTCAAGGCCCAGCTGACCAAAATCAAGGCCACCAATCCCGACGCCATCGTGCTCTCGGCGCTGCTGGCCGAAGGCGCGCCGCTGATGGTGCAGGCGCGCCAGATCGGCCTGAACATTCCCTTCATCGGCGGCAACGGCATGAACTCGGTCAAGGTGTTTGACCTGGCCAAGGACAAGTCCGACGGCCTGTACGTGGGCAGCCCGTGGTCTATCGAGAACCAGGCCGAGGCGAATCGCAAGTTCGTCGTGGCCTACACCGGCCGCTTCAAGACCGCGCCAGACCAGTTCGCCGCCCAGGCTTATGACGCGATGAATATCACCAGCCAGGCGCTGCGCAAGGTCAAGCTCGGCAGCGATCTGGCCGCCAACCGCGCCGCGCTGCGCGAAGCGCTGCCAGCGGTGAAATATGTCGGCGCGACCGGCGCCTTTCAATTCCGCCGCGCCAGCGACAAGTCGGGCAAACCCGCCGGTTATGACGCCCAGCAGACCGCCATCATCAGCGTGACCAAGGGCGGCAAGTTCTCCATCATCGAGAAATAAGCTCTTTCACCCGCACGGCGCGGCCTTAGGCTGCGCCGTTTTTCTTTTTGCCAGCGCGCTGTTTGCATCACCGCGCCTTCACCGGAGCACTCCATCGTGCTGGAACAGCAGTTAGTCAATGCCTTGTCGCTCGGGTGCGTGTACGCCCTGTTTGCGCTGGGTTTCACGCTTATTTTTGGCGTTTTGGGTGTTATCAACCTCTCGCACGGCGCGGTTTTTATGGTCGGCGCTTACGCCGCCGAACAGGCCGTGACGCGGCTGGGCTTTCCGCTGTGGGGCGCGCTGCTCTCGGCTTTTTTGTTTTGCGGCGCGCTCGGGCTGCTGATCGACTTTTTGGTGCTGCGGCCGCTGCGGGCGCGCAATGCGCCGCACCTGATTCCGATGATCGCCACCATCGGCGTGGCGATTATTTTGAACAACGGCGTGCAGGGCATTTTTGGCGCGGAAAACCTGCGTTTTGCGCCCGGCCTGGTGTCGGACGAATCGCTCAGTCTGGGCGGGCTGCACCTGACGGCCATCGAGCTGGGCATCATCCTGCTGTCTTTTGCGCTGATGGCCGTGCTGCTGCTGGCGCTGAAAAAAACCCAGTTGGGCCGCGCGCTGCGCGCCATTGCCGAGTCGCCCAAGGCGGCTTATCTGCTGGGCATCAATGTCGAAGGGCTGTTTTACCTGACCTCGTTTGCCGCCGCCGGGCTGGGCGGGCTGGCCGGGGTGCTGATTGGGCTGTATTCCAACGCGCTGTTTCCGCTGATGGGCCAGCCGATGCTGCACAAAGGCATTGCCGTGATCATTCTGGGCGGCATGGGCGACATTCGCGGCGCGCTGCTGGGCGCGCTGTTTCTGGGCTTTGCGGAGGTGCTGTCGGTGGCCTACATTGGTTCGAGCATGCGCGACGCGGTGGCTTTCGGGCTGCTCTTTTTAATTCTGCTGGTGCGGCCCAAAGGGCTGTTCGGCACCCTGCAAGAACGCAAGGTCTGACGCGATGGAATGGTTTGACAACTTCTGGTCGGTTTACAGCAACCTGGTGCTCACGCTGGGCACCAACGCGCTGCTGGCGCTGTCGATTTATCTGACGCTCTCGTGCGGCATGCTGGTGATCGCCAACGCCGCTTTCATGGGGCTGGGCGCGTACAGCGCCGCGCTGCTGACGATGAATTACGACGCGCCCTTCCCGCTTGCGCTGGCTGCGGGCATGGCCGTGCCAGCGGTGCTGGCGTTTGTCATCGGCAAGCCCACGCTGCGCCTGTCAGGCGTGTACCTGGCGATGGCGACGCTGGCCTTTGGCGAAGTCGTGCGTATCGCGCTGCTCAACGCCGAATCCATCACCGGCGGCGCGCTGGGGCTGAACGGCATTCCGCAATCGACGCAGTGGTGGCATGTGGCGCTGGCTTTGGCGCTGACGCTGGCGCTGCTCTGGCGGCTGCGCCGCTCCAAAGTCGGGCGCGCTTTCGAGGCGATCAAGGAAGACGAAACAGCGGCGGGCCTCATGGGCATCGACGTGGGCGCGCACAAAATGCTGGCCTTTGTGCTCGGCGCGGCGCTGGCCGGGCTGGCGGGCGCGCTCAACGCGCATTTGACTTTTTTCATCGGCCCCAGCGAATACGGCTTTGACCGGGGCGTGGAAATCCTGACGATGGCGATTCTGGGCGGCATCGGCAACCTGACCGGCCCGGTGCTGGGCGCGCTGATCCTGACGCTGCTGCCCGAGCTGCTGCGCTCGTTCAAGGACTTCCGGCTGGTCGTCAACGGTTTTATTCTGGTGCTGATCGTGCTATTTTTGCCCAAGGGCATTTCGGACACGACGCGCCTGCGCCAGTGGCTGGCCCAACGCAGGAGCCGCGCATGAGCACGACGCTGAAACTGACATCGCTGTCGCGCCATTTCGGCGGCCTCAAGGTGCTGCAGGACGTGAATCTGGAGATTCCGCAGGGCGGCATCTTCGGCCTCATCGGCCCGAACGGCGCGGGGAAAACCACCGTTTTCAACCTCATCACCGGCCTGCTGCCGCCCACGGGCGGGCAGATCGAATTCAACGGCCAGAATCTGGCGGGCCTGCAGCCGCACGAAATCACGCGCCTGGGCATTGGCCGCACGTTTCAGAATATCCGCATTTTCAAAGACATGTCGCTGCTGGAAAACGTGATGGTCGGCCTGCACGGGCAGCTCCGATATGGCGCGCTGGGTCTGCTGGCCAGCTCCGGGCTGTTCCGCAGCGAAGAACGGCGCGCCCGCGAACGCGCCCACGAGCTGCTGAGCTGGGTCAAGCTCGACCACAAAGCGAGCGACAAGGCCGACAACCTGTCTTACGGCGAGCAGCGCAAGCTCGAACTGGCGCGGGCGCTGGCCACCAACCCGAAACTGCTGCTACTCGACGAGCCGGTGGCGGGCATGAACAGCACCGAAAAGGTCGAGCTGATGGCGGAAATCCGCAACATCAGCGAGCGCGGCTACACGATTTTCATGATTGAGCACGATATGCGTTTTGTGATGGGCCTGTGCGCGGACATTGCCGTGCTCAACTTTGGGCGCATCATTGCGCGCGGCAGTCCAGACGCCATCCGCAATGATCCGCAGGTGATTGAAGCCTACCTGGGCCGCGAGGATGACGAGGCGAGCCTGGACGACACAGCGGCAGGTGCAGCATGAGCGCGCCGCTGCTGCAGGTCAAAGGCCTGAAGGTCAACTACGGCCACATCGAGGCGGTTCGGGGCATCGATTTCGAGCTGCACGAAGGGCAAATCACCACGCTGGTCGGCGCCAACAGCGCGGGCAAATCGACCACGCTGCTGGCGCTGTCGGGCTTGGTGAAAAAAGCCGCCGGTCAGGTGCTGTTTGACGGCCAAGACCTGAGCAACATGGCGCCGCACAAGATCGTCGCCAGCGGCGTGGTACAGGTGGCAGAAGGCAGGGCCACGCTGACGACGCTGACGGTGCAGGAAAACCTCGAACTCGGCGCCTACACCCGCCGAGACCGCTACAACAAGGCCGACGAGCTGGACGCAATTTACGCGCTGTTTCCGGTGCTCAAGGAACGCGCTGGCGGGCTGGCGGGCAACCTCTCCGGCGGTGAGCAGCAGATGCTGGCCATCGGCCGGGCGCTGATGGCCAAGCCGCGCATTCTGCTGCTCGACGAGCCGTCGATGGGGCTGGCGCCGATCATCGTGCAGGGCATTTTCCGCACACTGCGCAGCATCAACCAGGCGGGTTTGACGATTTTCCTGGTCGAGCAGAACGTGCGCCAGGCGCTGAAAATCGCCGATCGCGCCTATGTGATCGAGACCGGCAACATCGTTCTCAGCGGCAGCGGCCGCGAGCTGCTGGACAACCCCAAGGTGCAGGAAGCTTACCTGGGCAGTTGAGGCCAGCGCGACGGCTGACATCCACCTGGTCAGCGCCTCAAGGGCACCGGGATCAAGGCATTGCGCAAAAAAGCAGGCTGGCAGCGCGCCAAGTCAAGAAGCGCTGCGCTGCCCGACCCGGCTACAGCGTATGCATTCGGTCTCCGGCCGCAAAGCCCATAGGCTCCCACACGGCGCTGCCTTTGGCGCCGAAGGCGATCACCTTGAACAGCTCGCCCATTTCGTGCTCGTTGACCAGCTTTTGCACCATCGTCCGCTCGGCCAGCGAGGCGTTTTCCAGACCATTCAATAAACCGCAGTTCAGCAGAAAGCGCCCCTGGCTGGTGTAGCCCAGCACTTCCAGCCCCGCGTCCTGCCCCGCCAGCGCGATGCCGGTGAAGTTGACGTGCGCCGTGATGTCCTTGTCACCGACATCGGCCAACGGGTCGGCGTCGAGCAGGTGGGCGCGGTGACACATCACTGTGCCCATGCTGCGCTGCGGGTGGTAATACTCATGCTCCGGGAAGCCGTAGTCGAGCAGCAGCACCGCGCCCGCCTCCAGCCGGTCCGCCAGCGTGCGAATAAAACCTTCGGCCTGCGGGTGAATTTCGGTGACGTAATCGTGGCTGCCTTCGATTTCCAGCGGCGGGCGCAGATCGGTTGGCGTGTCGGCGTAAGTAAAACGGCCTTCGTGCAGCGCCACGCCGCGCTCGTGCCAGACGCTGTTTAAACGCGCCAGCAGCTTGACCGGCATCGCGTCCAGCACCTCGTTGCCCAGCACCACGCCGCGCATTTTTTCCGGCAGCTCGGTCGCCCACTGCACCTTGTCGCCATAGGCGGCCAGCTTGTCGCGCTGGCGCTCACGCAGCACGCCGGACAAATCGACAATCGTGTAACGCTCGATGCGCTCGTCCAAAGCTTCGAGCAACTGCAGCGCCAGCGCGCCCGAGCCTGCGCCGAATTCCCAGAGTTCATTGGTCTCCGACATGTCCAGCGCCTGCGCCGCCTGGCGCGCCAGCGTGCGGCCAAAGTGCGCCGACAGCTCGGGCGCGGTAACGAAATCGCTGCCGCCGCTGGGTGCGTTCTGGCTATTTTTGGCGCTATCGGCGCCGCTGCTGACGCCGTTCAAGCCGCCGTCGCCGCTTGAATGGCTGGCGCCCGCAGGCATCTGGCCGAATTTCAGCGAGTCGTTGGCGTAATAGCCCAGGCCGGGCGTGTACAGCGCGCGCGCCATGAAGTCGTCAAAGCCGATCCAGCCGCCTGCCGCGTCAATCGCCTTGGAAATCACGGCTTGCAGGCCGGTCGGTAAAATGGGGGTGTTGGTCATCTTGCTTCCTCTCTTTAGCACCGGCTCGGATTGTCGGTGATTCGTTTTTCCTTTCACCCACGCCCGCCCGATGAAAACTGCCCCATCTCCCGTTTGCGCCGCCCCCGTCGTGCTCGTCACCGGCGCGGCCAAACGGCTGGGCCGCGAAATCGCGCTGGCGCTGGCCGCAGGCGGCTGGCGCGTGGCCGTGCATTACCGCAGCTCTGAAATCGAAGCGCGCCAAACTGCCGCCGACTGCGCCCGCCTGACGGACGCAAGCGCCGCAGCCGCCGCTTTTGCCGGTTCAGTCAGCGCCGCACAGGCCAGCGCCGTCGCCTCTTCAGCGGCCACGGCCAGCGTTCCTGCTTCAACAGCCTCGGCCAGCTCGGCGATTTTTGCCGCCAATCTGGCCGACGAGGCCGCCGTGCGCGCCCTGCTGCCGCGTGTCGTGGCGCAGTTTGGCCGGGTCGATGCCGTCGTCAACAGCGCCTCGACGTTTGAGCATGACAGCGCCGCCAGCTTCGGCTTTGCCAGTCTGGACAAGCATTTGCACAGCAACACCGGCGCGGCCATTTTGCTGGCCCAGGCGCTGCACGCGCACGTCGCGGCGCGCCAGGCCCAAAGCGCAGGCGCGGATGCCGCCCACGCAGGCCGCTGCGCCGTCATCAACCTGCTGGACCAAAAGCTGTGGAACCAGAACCCGGATTTCTTCAGCTACACGCTGTCCATGGCCGCGCTCGAAGCGGCAGGCACGATGCTGGCCCTCGCGCTGGCGCCCTTGGTGCGC
>JAPLPS010000140.1 GCA_026400075.1 Polaromonas sp. | reverse complement strand
CCGCGCCTGCCCGCAGCGCACTTTTCACCCAAGGACAGCCCCATGACCCAGCAGCTTTTGATGATTGAAGACGACGCCCGCCTGGCCGCGATGGTCGGCTAGTACCTGCGCCAGTCGGGCTACGGTTTCAGCCACGCGGGCGACGGCGCCAGCGGCTTGGCCGCGCTGCAGGCGAGTCCGCCCGATCTGGTGATTCTCGACCTGATGCTGCCCGACATGGACGGGCTCGAAGTGTGTCGGCGCATCAAGGCCCAGGGCGGCGAGGCGGCGCGCAGCGCGATTTTGATGCTTACCGCCAAGGGCGACCCGATGGACCGCATCATCGGCCTGGAAATCGGCGCCGACGACTATTTACCCAAGCCGTTTGAGCCGCGCGAGCTGCTGGCGCGCATTCGCGCCGTGCTGCGCCGGGGCGGCGACGCTGGCCCCAGCGGCGCGGCAGCGGGCACGCACAAAATCATGCGCTTCGGCTCGCTCGACATCGACCGCGACGCCCGCGCCGTGACGGTTTCGGGCCAGCCCTGCGAGTTAACGTCTTACCAGTTCGACCTGCTCGTGGCGCTGGCCGAGCGCGCCGGGCGCGTGCTGAGCCGCGACCAGATCATGGAAGCGGTGCGCGGGCGCGAGCTCGAAGCGTTCGACCGCTCCATCGACGTTCACATGGGCCGCATCCGCAGCGCCATCGAGCTGGACGCCAAAGACCCCAAGCGCATCCTGACGGTGCGCGGCGTCGGCTATGTGTTTGCCAAACAACAGGACTGATATGCGCATGTGGAGCCGTGTTACCTCGCACCTGTACCTGCGCATCTGGCTGGCCGTGGTGGCGACCGTCGTCGTGCTGACCGTGACGGTGGGCGCGGCCTGGCGGCTCAGCGCCGACCCGCCGCTGCTGCCGATTCGCGAGGTGCAGGTTCGCAATGCGGCAGACGTGCTGATCGGCACGGCCCAGACCAAGCCAAACCGGCAGTTTGGCGACGACCTGGAGTTTGATGTCGTCACCCAGGACGGCCAGACGCTGAACCTGCTGCTGCCCCGGCCCAAGCGCCCGCCCGGCAACCCGTGGATGCGCCCGCCGTTCGGCTTTGGTTTCGGCTGGATGATTGGCCTGGTCGGGCTGGCGGTGGCACTCGGCGCCTACCCGATCATGCGGCGCCTGACGCTGCGCCTGGAGGCTCTGCAGCGCGGCGTCGAACGCTGGGGCAGCGGCGACCTGTCGGCGCGGGTCAATTTGCAGGGCAGTGACGAAATCGCCTTTCTGGCCGGGCGCTTCAACCACGCCGCCGAGCGCATCGAAACGCTGATGGACTCGCACCGCTCGCTGCTGGCCAATGCCTCGCACGAGCTGCGCTCGCCGCTGGCGCGCATCCGCATGGGGCTGGAGCTGCTGGATCCGTCGGGCACATCGCTGCAGCGCCGGGAAATCTCGCGCAGCATCAGCGAGCTGGACCAGCTGATCGACGAAATTCTGCTGGCCAGCCGCCTCGACGCACGTCAGGCCGACGCCGAGCCGTTCGAGACACTGGATCTGACCGGACTGGCCGCCGAGGAATGCGCCCGCGTCCATGCCGAGCTGCAGGCCGAACTGCCAGCCACGCCCGATGCCGAGCACAGCCTGACGCTGCAGGGCTCGCCCCGGCTGCTGCGCCGCTTGATCCGCAACCTGCTGGAAAACGCCCGGCGCTACGGTCAGGGCGACATCACGCTGGCCCTGTCGGTACGGCGTGACGGCGCTGGTCAGCGCGCCATCATCCAGGTACAGGATCGGGGGCCGGGCGTGCCGGTAGCGCAACGGGAGCGGATTTTTGAGCCGTTTTACCGCCTGCCCGGCGCCAGCGAGCGCGAAGGCGGCGTCGGCCTGGGGCTGGCGCTGGTCAAGTCGATCAGCGAGCGCCACGGCGGCAGCGTGCGCTGCGAGGAACGCCCCGGCGGCGGCGCCTGTTTTATCGTCGAGCTACCAATGGGCGCATAAAACTGCTGAAAAAACAAAGCATTACATTCAGAAATTCACTGATCCCCCATTCAGGGGATAGCTCAGCCGCCAGGAATACGTAACACTAGCGGCGTTGCTGTCACAACATGGGAGAGGAGGAGGAGGTCTGGAGACATGCAAAAAGAAAAAACCTGCTCAAAAAACAAATACTAAATTTCTCTGAGAGGACTTTGACAAGGCTACCGCAAGGTAGCCTTTTTTTTGCGCGCCAGCCAGCGCGTTCAGGCGACGCGGCAGATTTTCAGCATGTTGGTGCCGCCGGGCGCGCCGATAGGCTCGCCACAGGTGATCGCATACACATCGCCGCTTTGCACGATGTCGCGGCGCAGCAGATGGCCTTCGGCCTGATCCAGCGCGGTGTCGCGGTCGGCGCTGATGTCCATCAGAATCGGGCGCACATTGCGGTACAGCGCCATCTTGCGCTGGGTTTCCAGGCGCGGCGTCAGCGCGTAAATCGGCACATGGATGTCATGGCGGCTCATCCACAAGGCGGTCGAGCCGCTGTCGGTCAGCGCCACAATCGCCTTCGCGCCCAGGTGATGCGCGGTGAACAGCGCGCCCATCGCAATCGACTGGTCAATGCGGGTGAAGGTCTTGCCGGAAAAGTCCGCGCTCAGTTCCTTGTACTCGGCTTTTTCGGCTTCGGCGCAGATTTTGGCCATTTCCTCCACTGTTTCCAGCGGGAACCTGCCCGACGCCGTTTCGGCGCTGAGCATCACCGCGTCGGTGCCGTCGAGCACCGCATTGGCCACGTCGCTGACTTCGGCACGCGTTGGCACCGGGTTCAGGATCATGCTTTCCATCATCTGCGTGGCGGTGATAACCACCTTGTCGGCGGCGCGTGCCATCTTGATCATGCGTTTTTGCAGCGCCGGCACCGCCACATTGCCGACTTCAACGGCCAAATCGCCACGGGCGACCATGATGCCGTCGCTGACGCGCAGGATTTCTTCGAGCTTGGGCACCGCCTCGGCGCGCTCGATCTTGGCGATCAGACCGGGCTTGTGCTTGTACGGCGCGGCGGCCACGTTGCACAGCTGGCGCGCCATTTCCATGTCGGTGGCGTTTTTCGGAAAACTCACGGCCACGTAATCGGCCTGAAAGCTCATCGCCGTCTTGATGTCTTCCATGTCCTTGGCGGTCAGCGCGGGCGCGGTCAGGCCACCGCCCTGCTTGTTGATGCCCTTGTTGTTCGACAGCTCGCCGCCCAACTTAACCGTGGTGTGGACTTCCTCGCCGCGCACGGCGTTCACGATCAAGACGATCAGGCCGTCGTTGAGCAGCAGCAGGTCGCCCGCCTTCACGTCACGCGGCAGTTCCTTGTAGTCCAGGCCGACGCCCTTGATGTCGCCCGGCGTCTCGCGCGAGGCGTCGAGGATGAATTTTTCGCCAGGCTCCAGCATCACCTTGCCTTCGGCGAACTTGCCGACGCGGATTTTCGGGCCTTGCAGGTCGGCCATGATGGCCACTTCGACACCGACGCGCTGGGAAACTTCGCGCACCAGCGCCGCCAGATTGATGTGGTCCTGCGCCTTGCCGTGGCTGAAGTTCAGTCGCACCACGTTGACCCCGGCGCGTATCATTTTTTCCAGCAAAACGGGATCACTGGAGGCGGGGCCGAGGGTGGCAACAATTTTGGTGGCGCGATGTGTCATGGGGGCTTGTCTCCGTGTAATTTGGTTTCTGATTCTCACACGAATTAGTTACCAGTCGGTAACCAAAACAGCCGCCGCTTCAGCCTTGCGCGCGCTGCTGCAGGATTTCAAACGCGGGCAGCGTCTTGCCTTCGAGCACTTCAAGGAAAGCGCCGCCGCCGGTGGAGATGTAGCCCACGTCTTTTTCAATGCCGTATTTGGCAATCGCCGCCAGCGTGTCGCCGCCGCCCGCAATCGAAAACGCGCTGGACTCGGCAATCGCGCGGGCAATGCCTTCGGTACCTTTGGAGAAGGACTCGAACTCAAACACGCCGACCGGGCCGTTCCAGACGATGGTGCCCGCCGCCTTGAGCTGGGCGGCCAGCTTGGCGGTGGTTTCGGGGCCGATGTCCAGAATCAGGTCGTCGTCTTGCACTTCAGTGGCGAGCTTGACGGTGGCGGGCGCGTCGGCGGAAAAGGTCTTGGCGGTGACCACGTCGGTCGGAATTGGCACGTCCGCGCCGCGTGCTTTCATCGCGTCAATCACGGCGCGAGCCTGGTCCAGCAGGTCGGGTTCGGCCAGGCTCTTGCCGATGTTCAGGCCAGCGGCGAGCATGAAGGTGTTGGCAATGCCGCCGCCGACGATCAGGCCGTCCACGTTGGCCGACAGCGCTTTCAAGATGGTCAGCTTGGTTGACACCTTGCTGCCCGCCACGATGGCGACCAGCGGACGGCGCGGATTGGCCAGCGCTTTGGAAATCGCGTCCATTTCGGCGGCGAGCAGCGGCCCGGCGCTGGCAATCGGCGCGTACTGGGCGATGCCGTAGGTCGAGGCTTCGGCGCGGTGCGCGGTGCCGAACGCGTCATGCACAAAGATGTCGCACAGCGCGGCCATCTTGCGGGCCAGGTCTTCGTTGTTTTTCTTTTCGCCCTTGTTCAGGCGGCAGTTTTCCAGCATCACCAATTGACCGGGCTGGACTTCCACGCCGTCCGTCCAGTTGGCGATGACGGGAATCTCGCGGCCCATCAGTTCGCCCAGGCGCTTGGCGACGGGGGCGAGCGAATCGGCGGGTTTAAATTCGCCTTCGGTCGGGCGGCCCAGGTGCGAAGTGACCATCACGGCGGCACCGGCGTCGAGCGCCATCTGCAGGCAGGGAATCGAGGCGCGGATGCGCGTGTCTTCGGTGATGGCGCCGCGATGTGCAGCGGCAGGTACACCGCCATGCCGACGACGATGGTGCCCAGCACCGCCTGCCCGGCGCCCCGGCGCCAGACATAAAACGCCACCCCGGCCAGCGCACCGAAAATGCGCGCATCCTGCCACGAGGCGATCAGGTGGCCCTGCGTCATCACCAGCTCGGGGGCGATCACGGCGGCCAGCGCGGCAATCGGCGCGAACTGCAGGCCGCGCTGCGCCCAGCGCGGCAGCTCCCAGCGGCGGCTAGAGATAAAAAAGAAACTGCGCGTGATGACGGTCACGACCGCCATGCCGACAATCACGCCGAGCGTCCACCAGTCGGTGCCGGACTGCGTCATGACGCGGCCCGGCGCTCGGACGGCGCCAACGGTTCGAGCAGCAGGCACAGCGCCACGGCGGCGGCAATCGCCACCACGATGTTGAGCTTGTAAGGCAGCGCAAAAGCCGCCACCGCCGCCGCACTCGCCACCCCGGCCGAGACGCGCCGCATCGGCGACGAGGCCAGCGAACAGCCGACACCGATCAGCGCCAGGATGCCAGCAAAGCCCAGCCCCCAGGACACGGGAATCCACTGCGCCAGCGCAATGCCGAGCAGGCTGGCGGCCTGCCAGCTGACCCAGCCGAGCGCGCTGCCGCCCGCCAGATAAGCCAGCTGCGCCTGCCGCCCAGCCAGCTCATTGGCCGGATCGGGAAAGCGCCGCACCAGCAGCACATAGCTCATGTCCACGGTGCAATAACCGACCAGCAGCCGCAGCGGCCGGGGCAGGTGCATCAGGTAGCCGCGCAGATGGGCGCTGAGCACCACAAAGCGCAGGTTGACACAAAAACTGGTGGCCAGAATCACCCAGGCGGGCGCGCCAGCGGCAATCAGGGGAATGGCCGCCAACTGCGAGCTGCCGGCATACACCAGCAGCGTCATGGCCACGGCCTCAAGCGCCGACATGCCGGAGTTGACCATCGCCACACCGGTCATCATGCCCCAGGCGGCCAGGCCGGGCGCCACGCCCGCAATCTCGCGCGCGCCGAGGCGAAATTCAGCATGGCGCAGCAGCGCCGACAAGCTGGCGCGCCAATGGGCGGCGGCGCTGACCGCGCTCACAAAGCAGGCAGTTCGAACAACTGGCCCGGCTGCAGCGCAAAGCCGCGCAGAAAATCAGCCGCAGGCAGGCGCTTGCCGCCGGGGCGCTGCAGCTCGCTCAGAACCAGCACGCCGTCGCCGCAGGCCACCAACACACCGTCGGCGCTGGCCGACAGGATCTGGCCGCAGGCGGCTTCAGGCGGGCGCGGGTCGCTGCCCATCTGCGCGCTCCAGAGCTTGATGGTGTCGGCCCCGAGCTGCGCGCTGGCGCCCGGAAACGGCGTCATCGCGCGGATGTGGCGCTCAATGGCGGCGGCGGGCTGGCGCCAGTCCACGGCGGCTTCGGCTTTTTCGATCTTGTGGGCGTAAGTGACGCCCTCCGTGGGCTGCTTGACCGGCGCCAGCGCACCCGCTTCGGCCAGCGCCTGCACGATCAGCCGTCCGCCC
>JAPLPS010000101.1 GCA_026400075.1 Polaromonas sp. | reverse complement strand
TTCTGGTTGATCTGGCGCTTGCGGCCAAACTCGGTTTCCAGCGGCTCGACGGACAGGCAGTTGGACACGACGCCGCAGTCGCCGCAGCCTTCGCAGACCAGCTCGTTGATGACGACGCGCTTGGCCGGATCAAGCAGCGTGCCGCGTTTGCGGCGGCGGCGTTTTTCAGTCGCGCAGGTCTGGTCGTAAATGATGACGGTCGTGCCTTTTAGCTCGCGGAACTCGCGCTGCAAGTGATCCAGTTCGTCGCGGTGATGCACGGTCACGCCCGGCGGCAAATTGTTCATCAGCTCGGGGTGGCCGGTGCGCGCCGGGCTGCCGGGCGCTTCGCTGTGCGTGCGGCCGTGGTATTTGTCCGGCTCGTCGGTGACGACGACCAGCCGGGTCACGCCCTCGGCCTGCAGGCTGTGCGCAATCTGCGCCACCGAATGGCCTTCGGGGCGCTCGCCGACTGGCTGGCCGCCGGTCATCGCCACCGCGTCGTTGTAGAGAATTTTGTAAGTGATGTTGACGCCGCTGGCAATGCTCTGGCGAATCGCCAGCAGCCCGCTGTGAAAGTAAGTGCCGTCGCCCAGATTGGCGAAGATATGCGGCTCCGTCGTGAACGGCGCCTGGCCGACCCAGGGCACGCCCTCGCCGCCCATCTGCGTGAAAGTCGAGGTGCTGCGATCCATCCACACCGTCATGTAGTGGCAGCCAATGCCCGCCACCGCCCGCGAGCCTTCGGGCACGCGAGTGCTGGTGTTGTGCGGGCAGCCGCTGCAAAACCACGGCAGGCGCTCGCCGGTGTTGATTTGAGTCTCGCTCAGGGCGCGCTCGCGGGCCTCGATCACCGCCAGCCGCTCGTCCATATGCGCGGTGATGTCAGCGGGCACGCCGAGCTTTTTCAGGCGTTTGGCAATCGCCTTGGCGATGATCGCGGGCGTCAAATCGGCCTTGGCGCGCAGCAGCCAGTGCTCGCCGGGGTTGGACTGGCTCCATTCGCCGCCGGTCTGGTCACCCTCGGGCTCGTCGAATTTTCCCAGCACGTTCGGGCGCACGTCGGCGCGCCAGTTGTACAGCTCTTCCTTGAGCTGGTATTCGATGATCTGGCGCTTTTCTTCGACGACGAGGATTTCCTGCAGGCCCAGCGCAAAGTCACGGGTGATGCTGGCCTCCAGCGGCCAGACCACATTGACCTTGTGCAGCCGGATGCCGAGCTGGCAGCAAGTGGCCTCGTCCAGCCCCAAGTCGGCCAGCGCTTGCCGCGTGTCGTTGAACGCCTTGCCGCTGGCAATCAGGCCGAAGCGGTCATCAGGCCCGGCAATCACGTTGTAGTTCAGCTTGTTGGCGCGCACGTAGGCGAGCGCGGCATACCATTTGTAGTCCATCAGCCGTGCTTCCTGCACCAGCGGCGCGTCCGGCCAGCGGATATGCAGGCCGCCGGGCGGCATGTCGAAATCCTCGGGCAGGATGATCTTGACCCGATCCGGCTCCACCGACACCGAACTGGACGACTCGACCACCTCCTGAATCGTCTTCATGCCCGACCACAGGCCGGAAAAGCGGCTCATCGCCATCGCGTGCAGCCCCATGTCCAGAATCTCCTGCACGCTGGACGGAAAAAATACCGGCAGGCCGCAGGCTTTGAAAATATGGTCGCTCTGGTGCGGCACGCTCGAACTTTTGGCGACATGGTCGTCGCCCGCAATCGCAATCACGCCGCCGTGTTTGGCCGTGCCCGCCATGTTCGCGTGCTTGAACACGTCCGAGCAGCGATCCACGCCCGGCCCCTTGCCGTACCAGATGCCGAAGACGCCGTCGAATTTGTTCTTGTCCGGGTACAGGTCGAGCTGCTGGCTGCCCCAGACGGCGGTCGCGCCCAGCTCTTCATTGACGCCGGGCTGAAAGACGATGTTGTGCGCCGCCAGATGCTTTTTGGCGGCCCACAGCGCCTGGTCGTAGCCGCCCAGCGGCGAGCCCCGGTAGCCGCTGATGAAGCCGGCGGTGTTCAGGCCCGCCAGCGCGTCGCGGGTTTGCTGCAGCATCGGCAACCGAACCAGCGCCTGCACGCCGCTCATGAAAGCGCGGCCGTGGCCGAGCGCGTATTTGTCGTCCAGCGTGACGGTGTCCAGCGCCTTTCGGACGGACTCGGGCAAAGGGGCATTCATGATGTTTGTCTCCGCAATTGTGTTCATGGCCGCCTTGTGGGCAGCGGGATGAAAGCCGCCTGACCTGGGTAAGGCCCGCGTGCTTGCGCCAGACAAAAGTGTAGGCCGCCGCGCCGGAGATGTGTTGGCTTTTTTGCTACCAGTACCCAAAGGCCGTCCGCTGAAATTGGACGAAAAAAAGCCCGGTCTTCCTGGAAGACCGGGCAACCGGCTAAGCCGGGTGGAGGCTTATTTGGACAACTTGACCTGGGCCAGCTCGCCGGTCAGGTAGCCGACGGCGGCGCCGGACTTATTCTTGTAATTAGCGTTGATCAGCGGATCGAGCGTGGCCTTGACGACGTTATGAATGCCGCCCCAGTCGCCGGGGTGCTGGAAGTTGCTCATGATGTAAGTCCAGCCGTTCAGCGCGTCCACCGCATGCAGGCCGGTCGATTCGCCGCCTGCCGGGATCGACATGATGCGCGAGAGCTTCTTGGTGTCGATGTTGTAGGCCCACAGGAAGTTGTTCACATGCTGGCCGCTGTCCTCGCCGATGAACAGCGTGCGCATCGTTTCGGAGAACTTCAGGTTGTCCGGGTTGGCCACCTTGTCCGGGTTGGCGGTGTTGCCCAGCGCGTCAGGGACGGCCAGATCTTCGCCGACCAGCAAAGCCTTGGTATCGACCGGCATCCATTCGCTGACGATGGCTGCGCCCTTGTCGTCCTTTTGGCCGCCCTTCAGGTTCAGCGCCATCACTGCGCCCGCCACCAGCGCCTTGGGCAGCGAGATGCCGTTGCCCGGCACATTGGCCGCGTTGCCCGCCACCATCGAGCCCTGCACGTTCTGCAGCGCCGAGTAAGCCACCTTGTCCTTGATGTTGACCGTTGTGCCTTCCATCTTGGTAAAGCCCAGGCTCGCGCCCATCAGGGCGGCGTAGCGGTGGGTTTCGAGGAAGGCTGCGGCTTTTTCCATGCCGGGCACCAGCTTGACCCACTCGGTCTTGCCGTTGGCGACGATTTTGGTGAAGGTTGCATCACCCGGATCGGCCCGAACCACCGTCATGATGTCGGCCAGCTTGAGCGTGTTGGCCAGCGCTTCGATGTCGGCGCTGGTGGCCGCGCCGAGCTTGATCCAGCTCAGCGGCGCGGCGGCGGCGGCCGGGTCAATCGAGAAGCCTGCGCCCACCTTGGCCGCATACAGCGTGCCAGCGGACAGGTCTTTTTCGGTATTCGCGACGAAGACGAAGTAGCCGCTGTTGGTCGCGTCGTCGCCCATGAACACAGTGCGGTTGTCCGGCATCACCTGCACCAGCTCGTGCGAGATGCGGCCCATGCAGAAATGCTTTTTGATGCTGGCCGTGCCGTCGGCCTTGACCGTCACTTCGGGCAGGTGGCCGTAGTGGTAAGGCTTGGCCTTGGTGCTGTCGCCGTCGTACAGGTTGGCGCTGTAGGCCAAGAACTGCGCATCGGTGGCGGCGGCAAATGCGTCCGGCTCGTACTCTTCGCTCGACAGGTGCGTGCCCCAGGGCGACAGGCTGGCGCCGCAGGTGATCCACAGGCCATGCACGCCGGAGGTGTCCACGTTGTGGTATTTCACCAGCTTGAGCTTGCCGGTGGCGGTGTCCTGATCCAGCGTCAAAACGGCAATCGGTGAAGGCAGGCGGCCGTACATGCCGCTGCTGCCATCCTGCGCGAAGGTGGTGTATTCAAACTGCACCACGGCAAACACCGTGTTGCCCTTGACGCCCGCAATCTGGGCGCCAGGCACGGTCAGCAGCGAAGTGCCGTCCGGCGAGTCGGAGAAGAACTGGCGCTCCTTGCCGGGCACGGTCTTGTCGATGATCTTGTTGTTGTAGATGTCGAAATAGCCGCCCGCCAGAATCTGGCCGCCCTTGATGTCATCGACCAGATCGCCAGTGATGAAGAAGGGCTGGTAAGCCAGCTTGAAATCGAGCTGGCTGGCGTCGCTGAAATTCACCGTCATCGTGGAGCCGACGGTGGTCGTGGCCATCGCGGCGGCGTCGGCCAGCGTGGGTGCGGCCATCGAGGAAAAGCTCACGCCGCTCAGGCTCGCGGGAACCGCTGGCGTCACAGGAACAACTGCCGCTACGGCAGAATCCCCACCGCCGCAGCCCGCGAGCAGCAGGCCGCTGCTAGCCAGCGCGGACGACAGCGGCAGCATCGGGACGCCAGCGAGAAATTGCAGGGCACGGCGGCGGGAAGCATTGACAACAGGATTCATGGGGGTGTACTCCAGACAGGTAAGCCGCGTACACAAAAGGGCGCACGCGGGCGAAAAATCAATCAGCCCGCTACTGTGGCGCGGCCATATTTCAGCCTCGTGACAAGCTGGCGGCAGTTTCAAACTTTTCCGCCAGAATGGGCACAGGGTGTTTTCTAGAAAATACACACGCCATGATCTTTACGCTATTTTTATTGACGGTAATGTCATTTATCTCCAGCATTTTCTTTACTGGGAAACCCAATAAAGAAAATTATATTTTTATTTTTTATGGGGCAGGCATCTGTCTGTACGCACTTTACGAAGCAAGCGTTCAACGCCAGCATGCTGACTGGAACATCAGATCCGACCTGATGGTGATCTACCCACTTTTTATAGTCGCCTCTTTCAAAGCATTGAGTCCCGACAAAAAAGATTAAATTCAAGCGGGCATCGGCTTGCGAGTTCAAAGCATCCAGGCGATTGGCTTGCCGCTTTGTCCGGCATGCTCATGCAATGGGCAATGGCAAGCTGGCTTTTGACAATTCGTCATGCCACTGCTGCACCGGCGCCACGGCGGCATCGACCACTCCGCTGCCAACAGAAGCCCAAAAGCGACACGCCGCAAACGGCTGCGCTTTTTCTTCGTAATGCGCAATCCACGCCGCGCGCGCGGGCAGGCGCTCCGGCGACACCGGCCAGACACCGGGCCGGGGTTTTAAATGGCTGTCAATGCCAATGCGCCAGGGCTTGGCACTGACCCTGGCCCGAAAGCACTGCTGGCGCAAACACATCAGCGCATAAATCGGATCAGCCTGCAAGGCCGCAAAGCACCGCGCCACCGCCGGGTCATCGGGAGAAAATGTCTGGTGCGTCGCCATGACCCGCAAACCGGCAGGCGTTTGATAAATCCGGAAATTCCAGCCGGGATTTTCGGCAATAAACCGGTCAATGCGCTGGCGTGCCCGCGCCTGGGCACCGCCGCTGACATCCTGAACCTTTTGGTAAATCCACCGGGCCAGCGCACTGGCCACAAACGCAGCCACCACAAGCAGGATAAAAAATACCGATTTGGCACCGCTGAACCAGCCCGCCACCGCACCGCACAGGCTCAGCCCCGCAAAAACCGCCAGCGTCAGCCAAAATGGGGATTCGCCGTCAAAATCAATATCCGCAAAAAACACATGGGGCGTGTTCAGGCACAGCGCGCCATAAGCGTTTCGGGTGACGATGGTGTCGCCCTGCTGGCCGATGATTTCCTCCCGGATCGGCAGGCCATCGGCGCCGTTGTAGGGGACTTTTAATTCCCGGCGCACCAGGCCCACGCCCGCGATGATTTTCTCAAGCGCCTCGCGGGTGCGCTGGTCTGCATGCTCTTGCGCCTGGGCCTGACTGGTATCCGACCAGCCAAAGCGGCGCACGGTGACCTGCCGGGCCTCATGCCGGTGTTTGATGTGGCCTTCGGCCCAAAACCGGGGAATGATCAATGCCGACCCGCCTAACTCAGCCGCCCGCCCGCACCCGCGTGATGCGCGCTGCCGCTGGCGGCGCCACCGGGCTGTGCTGGCGGAAATAGTCCTCCATTGCGTCGATATCCTGGCCGCCGCCCTGCGCGTCGCGCCCCTGCCGGAACACGCCAAAACTGCCGCCGCCATCGGCCAGATAACTGCTGACGCAAACCCGGTAAGGCGCGGCATCGACCAGCGGCGCGCCCTGCAGCGTCACCCCGCTGACGCGCGCGCCGGGCGGCTGGCGCAGGTCGTAGCGGTACTGCAAGCCTTCGGACACCGACAGCAGGCGCGAATGGGACGAGTCTTTGGCGCCGTCAAACTGCTGCTCCAGCAGGGCGCGTATCTGCGCGCCGGTCAGGGTCATGACGACCAGATGGTTGCCAAACGGCTGGACGCCAAACAGCTGGCCGTAGCGCACCTGGCCCTGCGCGTCCGGCACCAGGTCGGCGCGCAGCCCGCCCGCGTGCATGAAGGAGATTTGCGCACCGCCGCGCTCGGGCGCTCGCGTGGCGGCGAGCTGGGCGTCGGCGATCAGGCTGCCCAGCGGGCTTTCCTGCGAATCGGTCGGCCTGCGCCGAATCGGCCCTGTCGCCTGCCCGACCACGCGCTGGGCCAGCGGCGCCGCCGCCGCGCTGGCCTGGGCGACCAGCCGCTGAACCTGCGCGTCGGGCGCAAACACCGGGTAAAGCGGGCTCAGTTCGACCCGGCCCTGGCCGCTGTCAAAAGCCTCGCCCTGCACGATGACGTGGCGCGCCGTTTTGCCGACCAGCTTGCGGCTCTGGGTGTCAAAGCGCAGTGCGATGTCGGTCAGCAGCGTGCCGTACTGGCCCGCGCTGGTCAGCAAAAAGGGACGCTGCGGATTGACCCGGCCGTAGTCGCACAGGTAGGCGCGGTGCGTGTGGCCGGAGATCACCACATCGACGGCCGGATCGAGCCGCTCCAGAATCGGCACGATGTCGCCGCTCAGGCCCGCGCAGCTGGCTTCGTTGACGCCAGCCGTCGTCGCGCCGCCTTCGTGAATCGCCACGACGATGATGTCGGCGCCCTGGGCGCGCAGCTGCGGAATCAAGGCGTTCGCCGTGTCCGCCTCGTCGGCAAAACGCAGACCGGCCACGCCCGCTGGCGCCACCATGTTCGGCGTGCCCTTGAGCGTCAGGCCGATGAAGCCGAGGGTGACGGTGGCGCCGTCCTGTGTGAAACGCTTCAGCCCGGTGGCCGGAAACAGCGTCTGGCCGTCGGCCTGCAGCGTGTTCGCGGCCAGAAAGCCGAAATTGGCGCCCGGAAATGGCTGGCTGAGCTGGCAGGGCTGGCGCGCCGTGTGCTTGTCGCAGCCGCCGTTTTTCAGGCGCTTGAGCTCGTGCCAGCCCTTGTCGAACTCGTGGTTGCCGACGGCGTTGAAGTCGATCTGCAGGCGGTTGGCGACCTCAATCGTCGGCTCGTCGAGAAACAGCGCCGACACCAGCGGCGAGGCACCCACCATGTCGCCCGCCGAGACCACTGCGTGGTGCGGGCTGCGCGCCTTGAGCGTGGCAATCGCGCTGGCCAAGTAGGCCGCGCCGCCCGCAGGCACGGCCACCGGCGCAGCGCCGGGCGCGCCCGCTGCGCGTATCGCTAGGTGCGGCGGCTCCAGGTTGCCGTGCAGGTCGTTGAAGCCGATCAGCGCGATGTCCATGTAGCGCGGCGCCGGGGCGCTGGCCGGGCCGACGCTGGCGCAGCCCGCCAGCGTCAAGGCAGCCAGTGCTGCCGCAGCGGTCAGCGGCGCGCTCATGCCAGCCACTTTTGAAAAAACTGCGCCTGCCCCATTGCCGGGTCCAATTGATAACCGGCAAACCCGGTGCGCTGGTACAGCCGGATCGCGCTGGCATTACCCTGCAGCACTTCCAGCGTCAGCTTGCAGGCGCCGCGCTCGCGGGCGATGGTGTCCACCAGAGCCAGCATCTGCTCGGCCACGCGCTGGCCCCGGTGGCTGGGCAGCACGGCTACATCGTGGATGTTGACCAGCGGACGGCATGCAAAAGTCGAAAAACCTTCGATGCAATTGACCAGCCCGACCGGCTGCTCGTCGGCAAACGCCAGCACGCTGAACGCCTGGGGCCGCGCCGCCAGCTCGGCGACCAGATGCGTTTTGGCAAATTCGCTGAGCGGCGCGCCGCCACCCGCCGGGTCTTGCGCATAGGCGTCGAGCAGCGCAACCAGTGCGCGGCCCGCCGGGTCTTGCGCATAGGCGTCGAGCAGCGCAACCAGTGCGCGGGCGTGGCCGGGGTTTTGGTAATCAGCCCGGCACACGCTCAGGCCGGAAGAAGGGAAAGGAGTCACGCGGCAGTTCCTTGGAGCCAATAGATGCGGCATTTTAAGGACGGGGATCACCGCTGACCACAACTTGAACCTGCGCTGAGCCGGTGCCTTCATCCGGGCGAAGTGAAAATCGCCCGTGAGCTGTCGCCTTAACCCGCCAGCGCCGCGTCCAGCACTTCGACCCAATGGCGCACCGGCGTTTTCGTGCCGCTTTGCAGATGCGTGATGCAGCCGATATTGGCCGAGACAATCACCTCGGGGGCAGCGGCGTCCTGGCTGGCGGCCAGATTGACCAGTTTGCGGTCGCGCAGTTGGTAGGAAATGTCCGGGTTCAGCACCGAATAAGTGCCCGCCGAGCCGCAGCACAGATGCGATTCGCAGCTGGCCAGGCGGATTTCAAAGCCCAGTTCGCCCAGATATTTTTCAACGCCGCCGCGCAGTTGCTGGCCGTGCTGCAGCGTGCAGGGCGGATGAAACACCATTTTTGACGCGCTGCTCACCGCCGCGCCCGGCGCTGACAATGCGGCCAGTTTTTCTTTCAAAGCCGGGATGATGGCGGGCAGCAGCTCGCTCAGGTCGCGGGTCAGCGCGCTGATGCGGGCGGCTTTGTCGGCGTAGGCCGCTTCGTCTTTGAAAATGTGGCCGTAGTCCTTGACCGTCACGCCGCAGCCCGAGGCGTTCATCACAATCGCCTCGACGCCGCTTTCGACATAGGGCCACCAGGCGTCGATGTTGCGGCGCATTTCGGCCTTGCCGCCGTCCTGGTCGTTGAGGTGGAATTTGACGGCGCCGCAGCAGCCCGCCTTGGGCGCCGAGACGCATTCAATCCCGGCGGCGTCGAGCACTCGGGCGGTGGCGCGGTTGATGTTGGGCATCATCGCGGGCTGGACGCAGCCCTCCAGCATCAGCATCTTGCGGGTGTGGACACGCGTCGGCCAGTCGCCTGCGGCCTGTTTTGGCGGCACCTTGGCTTGCAGCGCTTCCGGCAGCAGGCCGCGCACGGCCTGACCGATTTTCATCGCGGGGGCGAACAATGGCGACGGCAGCCCTTCTTTCAGCGCCCAGCGCACGGCGCGTTCACTGGCCGGGCGCGGCACGCGCTCATCGACCAGCTTGCGGCCAATATCGACCAGGTGGCCGTATTGAACGCCGCTGGGGCAGGTCGATTCGCAGTTGCGGCAGGTCAGGCAGCGGTCTAAATGCAGCTGGGTTTTGCGCGTCGGCGTCGCGCCTTCGAGCACTTGTTTGATCAGGTAGATGCGGCCGCGCGGGCCGTCCAGCTCGTCGCCGAGCAACTGGTAAGTCGGGCAGGTGGCGGTGCAAAAGCCGCAATGCACGCATTTGCGCAGGATGGCTTCGGCTTGAAGGCCGTCGGGTGTGTTCTGGAATTCGGGGGCGAGTTGGGTTTGCATGGGGTTCAGGAGTCTTGTTCAAGGGCGGTGAATCTGCGCCGCAGGATGCGCTGCAGATCGGAATAAAGGGGCGGCAGGCACAGGCCCAGCAGCAGCAGCGCCAGCGGCATCACCCAGACAAAGCCGATGTACTTGAAACCGGCTGCGCCGACCACGCCGCCCGCAATGAAGGCGCCCAGCAGCGTGAGCAAAAGCTGCAGCTTGATCAGGTTGGCGCGCACCTGGGATTCGGGACGGCCCTGGATGCGGTTCCAGTACAACAGCTTGCCCAGCTCGATGCCGATGTCGGTGACGATGCCGGTCATGTGCGTGGTGCGGATTTGCGACGAGGAGATTTTGCTGACCAGCGCGTTTTGCAGCCCCATCGTGAAGGACAGCACCAGCACGGTCATCGGCACGGCAAACGGCGTCTGGCGGCCCAGCGTCGCGCCCATCAGGCCAAACAGCAGCAGCAGCAGCGCCTCGACGAACAGCGTCAGCGCGTACTCGCTGCGCAGCCCGTGCTGGCGCGCCCAGTTCACCTGAATCGCGGTAAAGGCCGCGCCGCAGGTGAACGCCAGCAGCGCGCCGACGGCGCCAAGCACCAGCTTCATGTTGCCCAGCACCAGGTTATCGGCCAGCAGCGAGGCAAAGCCGGTCATGTGCGAGGTGTACATGTGAACCACCAGAAAGCCGCCCGCGTTGATGGCCCCGGCGTTAAAAGCCAGCAGCGCGCCCAGCAGCCGGTTGGTGGAAGCCGTCCGGTGCTGGCCGGTCAGGTGACGCAGGCGCCGCATGCCGTTTTGTTACCAGTGGGCAGACAGGCGGTGCGGATTGAGAATGCCCGCCGGGTCAAACTGCTTTTTCAGTTCGCGCTGGATGCGCGCCGACACCGGGGCCAGCGGCGTGAACACCGGAACGTCAGCGGACAAAGCAGACAAAGCCGACACAGCAGCGGGCGCGCCAGCGGCGCAGCGAAACAGCGTGGCGTGGCCACCGGCTTTTTCCGCCACCTGGCGCAGCTGAGCCACCGCCGACGCAGGCGCCCAGAGCCAGCGCAGCGCGCCATGCCATTCGACCAGCTGCTCAAAAGGCAGGTCCAGCGCGGGCGCGGTTTGCGGCAGGCTCAGGCGCCACAGGCAGGCGCTTGGCAATGGCGGCTGCGTGAAAAACGCCAGCGTCTGCTCGCGGCAGGCGGCCCAGTCGGCGCTGGCCTGGGCGTTGTCCATCTGCACGGCCGCGCCGCCCAGCGCCTGCACATCGGCGATCATGCGCGGGCAGGCGGCCTCGACGGCGGCGACGGCGCCGCGCAGGCGCACAAACAGACAATCCTGCGCCGGGCGGGCCGTGTCGTCATGCACCCAGCAGCTGGCGTTCAGCGGCAGCGGCTGCCCGCCCCAGCGGTACAGCAGGTCTAGCGCCTGCTGCTGCGGCAGGCTGCAGCGCAGCGTTGCCTCGGCGGGCGCGACTGGCAGCACTTTTAACGACACTTCCAGCAGCACGCCCAGCGTACCGAGCGCGCCCGCCATCAGCCGCGACAGGTCGTAACCGGCGACGTTTTTCATCACCTGGCCGCCAAACGTCAGGCATTCGCCTTGGCCGTTGATGATCTGCACGCCGAGCAGGTAGTCGCGCACCGCGCCGACGCTGGCGCGCGCCGGGCCGTTCAGCCCGCTGGCGACCATGCCGCCGACGGTGGCGTGCGGCCCGAAATGCGGCGGCTCAAACGGCAGGCACTGGCCCTGCGACGCCAGCAGGCTTTCCAATTCGGCCAGCGGCGTGCCTGCACGCACGGTGACGACCAGCTCGCTCGGCTCGTAGCTGACGACGCCCGCCAAAGCGCGCATGTCCAGCACCTCGCCCTGCAGCGACTGGCCGTAAAAATCCTTGCTGCCGCCGCCGCGAATGCGCAAAGGTGCGCCCGCCGCCGCTGCGGCGCGAACCTGGGCCGCGATAGAAGCGGTCAAATCAGTAGTTGAAATCATGGCTAGCATGGTACGCCGGGGCCGACCTTGAACGCTTTGATCTTTTTGAATGCAGGCTGTTCGATTTTTTTGCCGCCGGGCGCCTGCGCCGTCCCGCCGCGCCCAAAAAAAACAGCCCGCCAGTTTGCACCGGCGGGCTCAAATCCCAAGGAGACCCTCATCAATCCTTTATGAGCGGCTTCAAATAGCCGTCTTTAGAGGTAACGATCAGCGGTTGTACGCAGTTTCACCGTGCGAAGTAATGTCCAGACCTTCGCGCTCGTCTTCTTCACTGACGCGCAGACCGATGGTCAGGTCAACAATCTTGTACGCGACAAAGGACACGACGCCGGACCAGATCACCGTAATCAGCACCGCCTTGGCCTGAACCCAGACCTGCGAAACGATGGAGTAATCAGCTTGCGTGACCATCGTGACCGTGACCCAGTCAGCCGTGTAGCCAGGGCCGCCCAGCGCTGGCGAGTTGAACACGCCGGTCAGCAGCGCGCCCAGAATACCGCCGATACCATGCACGCCGAACACGTCCAGCGCGTCATCGGCGCCGAGGAGCTTCTTCAGGCCATGCACACCCCAGAGGCAGGCGAAACCGGCGACAAAGCCAATCACCAGACCGCCCGCGATGCCGACGTTGCCCGCAGCAGGCGTAATCGCCACCAGACCGGCGACGGCGCCGGACGCAGCGCCCAGCATCGAAGCCTTGCCGCGCATCATCGCTTCGCCGAGGCACCAGGCCAGCACAGCCGCAGCCGTTGCGCCCAGCGTGTTGATGAAGGCCAGCGCTGCAAAGCCATTGGCTTCCAGTGCCGAGCCGGCGTTAAAGCCGAACCAGCCGACCCACAGCAGCGCCGCGCCGACCATCGTCAGTGTCAGGCTGTGCGGGGCCATTGCTTCCTTGCCGTAGCCGATACGCTTGCCGACCATGTAGGCGCCGACCAGACCGGCCACAGCGGCGTTGATGTGAACCACAGTGCCGCCCGCGAAATCGAGCGCGCCCATTTGCCAGAGGTAGCCACCCTTGCCGTTCATCGCATCGACAACTTCCTTGCCGGTGTAGGCGTCAGGGCCCATCCAGAACCAGACCATGTGCGCCATCGGCGCGTAGCTGAAGGTGAACCAGATCACCATGAAGGCCAGCACAGCGGAGAACTTGATGCGCTCGGCAAACGCGCCGACGATCAGCGTGCAGGTGATACCGGCAAACGTCGCCTGGAAGGCGGCGAAGACGATTTCAGGAATGACCACGCCCTTGCTAAAGGTGGCCGCGTTGGCAAAGGTGCCCGCAGCGTTGTCCCAGATGCCCTTCATGAACAATCGGTCAAAGCCGCCGATAAATGCATTGCCCTCGGTGAAGGCCAGGCTGTAGCCGTAGATGAACCACAGCACGACGATCATCGAGAACGTCACCATGACCTGCATCAGGATGGACAGCATGTTTTTGCTGCGCACCAGGCCGCCGTAGAACAGCGCCAGACCGGGTACGGTCATCAAAATCACCAGCAGCGTGGAGACCATCATCCAGGCGGTGTCACCCTTGTTCGGAACGGGTGCGGATGCGGCAGCAGCGGGGGCTGGCGCGGCGGCGGAAGCGCCAGCCGCTGGTGCAGCGGCAGAAGCAGCAGGTGCGGCGGGCGCTGCATCGGACTTGGCTTCAGCCGGGGCTGAAGCGCTGGCAACGGCGGCAGGCGCGGCAGGCGCTGTCTCGGCCAGCACGGCGCCCGAGCCCAGCAGACTTATCCCCAAAAGCAGGGAAGCAAGTAGTTTTTTCATGGCTATTTTTTCTTTGAAAAAGAGGTTAAATCCTAGAGCGCTTCCTTGCCGGTCTCGCCGGTGCGAATGCGCACAACCTGCTCCAGGTTGTAAACAAAAATCTTGCCGTCGCCGATCTTGCCGGTGCGCGCTGCCGACTCAATCGCCTCAATCACCCGCTCCACCAGGTCGCTGGAAACGGCCGCTTCAATCTTCACCTTGGGCAGGAAATCGACCACGTATTCCGCACCCCGGTACAGCTCGGTGTGGCCCTTCTGGCGACCAAAGCCCTTGACTTCGGTCACAGTGATGCCTTGCACACCCATGTTGGACAGTGCTTCGCGCACTTCGTCCAGCTTGAATGGTTTGATGATGGCGGTTACGAGTTTCATTTCGGCTTTCCTTCAGGATGAATAGAGGGCGCTACAGATTCCATAACGCGCCATGTTGTTAAATTACTCGATCTGACATAGCATGGAACGTGCCAAACCTGCACTTCCCGCAGGTAGGCCGCTTCCAGAACTGTCACACGGCGTTACCGTCCTGAAAACGGGAAGCGCACCACACCAGTGCAGCATGGATGCACAACTTTGAAGCATTTCAGCGGAGTCGTTAAATGAGCTTGTCTTTAGTGCATAGCCGCGCCTTATTGGGGCTGGAAGCGCGCCCCGTCTGCGTCGAGGTGCATCTGGCCAACGGCCTGCCCGGGTTTACCCTGGTCGGTCTGGCCGACACCGAAGTCAAGGAGGCACGCGAGCGGGTACGCTCGGCGATTCAAAACAGCGGGCTGCAGTTTCCGGGCAACAAGCGCATTACCGTCAATCTGGCGCCCGCCGATCTGCCCAAGGACTCGGGCCGGTTTGACCTGCCGATTGCGCTCGGCATTCTGGCCGCCAGCGGGCAGCTCGACGCGGCCAAGCTGGCCGGTTTTGAATTTGCCGGTGAACTGTCGCTGGGCGGCGAGTTGCGCCCGGTGC
The DNA here is from genome assembly GCA_026400075.1 of Polaromonas sp. GTDB lineage: Bacteria > Pseudomonadota > Gammaproteobacteria > Burkholderiales > Burkholderiaceae_C > Polaromonas. Next base: position 1,414 of record JAPLPS010000101.1, on the reverse strand, counting down.
GCGGCGCGCTGGCGATGAGTCTGGCGATTGGCAATGGCGGCGGCGGAAGAAGAGGCAGCGGCCTCAATACCGGCAACGGCCAAGGCAGCGCCAACGCGCCCCAAGGCCTGCCCCGGCTGGTACTGCCCGAAGGCAGCGCGCAGGAAGCCGCGCTGGTGCCCGGCGCGCGCATCTATCGCGCCCGGCACCTGCTCGACGTGGTGCAGCAGTTCCTGCCGGGCGATGAAGCGCCCGGCATGATCGACGGCTGGACGCAGATTCAGCCTGCGCCCTGCAGCGCCCCGCCCACCTACCCGGATCTGGCTGATGTCAAGGGCCAGGCCGCCGCCCGCCGGGCGCTGGAGATTGCGGCGGCTGGCGGCCACAGCATTCTGATGGTCGGCGCGCCCGGCTCCGGCAAGTCGATGCTGGCGCAGCGTTTTGCCGGGCTGCTGCCCGCGATGACGACCGACGAAGCGCTGGAAAGCGCGGCCGTCGCCTCGCTGGGCGGGCGCTTTTCGCTGGAACGCTGGGCGGTGCGCCCGACCTGCGCGCCGCACCACACGGCCAGCGCGATTGCACTGGTCGGCGGCGGCTCGCCGCCGCGTCCGGGCGAAATTTCACTCGCGCACCGGGGCGTGCTGTTTCTGGACGAGCTGCCCGAGTTCCCCCGCGCCGCGCTCGAAGCGCTGCGCGAGCCGCTGGAGTCCGGCCACATCACCATCTCACGGGCCGCGCTGCGCGCCGAGTTTCCGGCCCGGTTTCAACTGGTCGCGGCGATGAACCCCTGCCCGTGCGGTTATCTCGGCTCCAGCCTGCGCAGCTGCCGCTGCTCGCCCGAGCAGGTGGCGCGCTACCAGGGCAAGCTCAGCGGCCCGCTGCTGGATCGCATCGATTTACATGTCGAAGTCGGCGCGCTCGCCGCCGACGAGTTAATCAACACACCGCCGGGCGAAGCCAGCGCCGCCATCCGTCAGCGCGTCGTTCTGGCCCGAGAGCGCGCCGTGCGCCGTCAGGGCAGCGCGAACCAGGCGCTCGAAGGCCAGGCGATTGACGCCCAATGCCAGCTCGACGCGGCCACGGCCAAATTTTTAAACCTGGCGGCGACCAGGCTGGGCTGGTCGGGCCGGGGCATTCACCGCTGTTTAAAAGTGGCGCGCACGATTGCCGATCTGGCGGGCGCGCAGGCGGTGCAATTGACCCATGTCGCCGAAGCGGTGCAGTACCGCCGGGCGCTGCGGGCGGGGCACTGACAGCGCGGAGTCGGCCTGGAGGCCAGCCCGCGTGACCAGCGCCCCTCAAGCGACCCGGCCCTCGTGTGCTCTGCCGCTTACAAATTCGGCGCCAGCAGCCTTGCCAGTTCTTCGGCGTTCGCGCCGCGCCGCTGCGCCATGTCCTGCAACTGATCCTCGCCAATCTTGCCGACGCTGAAATA
>JAPLPS010000139.1 GCA_026400075.1 Polaromonas sp. | reverse complement strand
AGGAAGGCTTCGCAGCGCGGGTCGGAGAGCTTGAAGAAATAATGCTCCGAGTTGCGCAGCTCCGGCTTGGCGCCGGAAATGGCCGAGTACGGCTCGATCAGGTCGGTCGGCGCATAGGCGGCGCCGCAGACTTCGCAGTTGTCGCCGTACTGGTCTTTCGCGTGGCATTTCGGGCATTCGCCCTTGATGAAGCGATCCGGCAGAAACATGTTCTTTTCGGGGTCGAAGAACTGCTCGACCGTCTTGGTCTCGATCAGCGAGCCTTGTGCGTTGTCGCGCAGGTCGCGGTAGATTTGCCGGGCCAGCTCGTGGTTTTCTGGCGAATCGGTCGAGCTCCAGTTGTCAAAGCTGATGTGAAAGCCGTCCAGGTATTGCTTGCGTCCGGCGGCAATGTCGGCGACAAACTGCTGCGGCGTCTTGCCCGCTTTTTCGGCGGCAATCATGATCGGCGCGCCGTGCGCGTCGTCGGCGCCGACGAAGTTGACGTCGCTGCCCTGCATGCGCTGGAAGCGCACCCAGATGTCGGCCTGGATGTACTCCATGATGTGGCCGATGTGGAAGTTTCCATTGGCGTAGGGCAGGGCGGTGGTAACAAACAGGCGGCGCTGGGTCATAGGAGGGGCTTTATGGCGGTGAAGGGCTAACCCTTGATTTTAGGCGGCAATGCGCGGACTGCGCGGCTGGCCAAAGCTGCGGCTTGCCCGGTTTGCTGGCTTGATTTATTTGACTGGCTTGATCTGCTTGGCCAGCGCCGCCGCCACCGAGGCGTCAAAGCCGGTTTTGGGGCCAGCTTTGTGGCTTTGCCTGGCCAGAAACTCGTCGCGCTGTTTGGACAGTTCAAGGATCCGTGCCTGCAGTGCCCGGCGTTCGGCAGCGGTCTGGTCGAGTTTGGCCTGGCGCTGCTCGGGCTTCAGGCTGGCCAGCGCATCGGGCAAGTCGGCTTCTGCGATGCTGCTTAGCGAGGTGCTGCCTTTGGCGACCTGCTGTACCAGGTCGGCTTCGTCATAGGCGTGGCTGTTGATCGCCTTGTTGACCGCCCGGTCGGCGGCGGCAGGGGCTGGGGCGGCAGCGGCGACCCGGCTTTCCATGGCCGCCTGCTTTTCCTGTTTGGCGCGGCGCTTCTCGGTTTTGCCGTAGGCCAGATAGGTATGGCCGATTTTTTCGCCCAGCTGGCTCAGCTCGGCGTCATACGGCGTGGCAATCGCGTTGACGCCGCCACCCTGCTCGATGGCGAAATATTCGCCGCCGCCGTATTGCGCGATGGTGCGCCACGGGGTGGCGGTTTGCGGCATGTTGCCGCATTGAATGGTGTTGATGATGATGCCCGACTGGCGCGCCTTTTTGCTGGTGGTGACGGTATCTTGCACCTCGCTGTAATCGTCGTGCGGTGGCGCATCGCCGACCAGGAACATGATTTGCGAGCTATGCTTGCCCGGCTGCGACCAGCCGACCTTTTCCAGCGCGTGCAACAGGGCGGTGCGCACATCTTCTGGCGTATCGCCGCCGCCTTCGGCGCGAAAGCCCATCAGTTGCGAATAAACCTCGTCGAGGTTGCTGCTCAACGGCGTCACCTTGGTCACATAGGCATCACCGCGATCCCGGTACGCGACCAATCCCACCTTCACCTGCATGTTCTGGCTGCTGCGCGCCTGCATGATCTCGTTGACGATGCTCCAGATTTTGGTCTTGGCCCCTTCCAGCAAGCCGCCCATCGAACCGGTGGTATCGAGCACGAACACCAGTTCCACGGTGGCAGCGGCCTTGGCAAGCTGATGCGGCGCGGCGGACGCGGGATCGGCGGCGGCAGCGCTGCCGACGGCACCAAAAAGGGTGAGCAGGCAGGTGGCAAGCGCGGCGCGGGCGAGCGGGGCTGGGCGGTGTTTCATGGGGTTTCTTTTCAGAATAAGTGGACTCTGATGAGTGAAAACGGCCAGGAATTTCAACCGCATCGGATCAAGTATGACACGCGTTCGGGGCCGCCAAATCTCCCCACGGGGCGCTTATCGGGGTGGCGGCGTTAGACTTCACGCGAGCCCGGCGGGCGGCGCATTTTCCCCTTCAAGCGCCAGCCCGCCTTGTCAGATTCACTCTAGAAAGTTTTCGCTATGGCTGTAGAACAACAGGCAATTTTGACCGCGCTGCAAGGCGTGATGGATCCGAATACCGGCAAGGATTTTGTCAGCACCCACGCGCTGAAAAACCTGAAAATCAGCGGCGCCGATGTGTCTTTTGACGTCGAACTCGGCTACCCGGCCAAAAGCCAGATTCCGGCGCTGAGCCAAAGCCTGATCGCCGTCGCCAAGGCTGTGACTGGCGTGGCCAATGTCTCGGTCAATATGACGATCAAGATCGTCAGCCACAGCGTGCAGCGCGGCGTGCAGCTGCTGCCCGGCGTGAAAAACATCATCGCCGTGGCCTCGGGCAAGGGCGGCGTCGGCAAAAGCACCACCGCCGCCAATCTGGCGCTGGCGCTGACCGCTGAAGGCGCGCGCGTCGGCTTGTTAGATGCCGACATCTACGGCCCCAGCCAGCCGATGATGCTGGGCATTGACGGCCGCCCGGACAGCATCGACGGCAAAAACATGGAGCCGATGGAAAACTACGGCCTGCAGGTCATGTCGATTGGCTTTTTGGTCGATAAGGACGAGGCGATGATCTGGCGCGGCCCGATGGCGACGCAGGCGCTGGAGCAACTGCTGCGCCAGACCAACTGGAAAGACCTCGACTATTTGATCGTCGATATGCCGCCCGGCACCGGCGACATCCAGCTGACGCTGTCCCAGCGCGTGCCGATTACCGGCGCGGTCATCGTCACCACGCCGCAGGACATCGCGCTTCTCGACGCCAAAAAAGGCATCAAGATGTTTGAAAAAGTCGGCGTGCCGATTCTGGGCATTGTGGAAAACATGGCCGTGCATATTTGCACGAACTGCGGCCACGCCGAGCATATCTTCGGCGAAGGCGGCGGCAAGAAAATGGCCGCCGACTACAACATGGACTACCTGGGCGCGCTGCCGCTGGACATGAAAATCCGCCAGCAGGCCGACAGCGGCAAACCCACGGTAGTGGCCGACCCGGACGGCGACATTGCCGGTCTCTACAAAGCCGTGGCGCGCAAGGTGGCGGTCACGGTGGCGGCCAAGGCGAAAGACTTTTCGGCCAAATTCCCGACCATCGTCATCAGCAAAAACACCTGATCGGCCAGCGCCGCATGAACCTGCTGACATCGCTGCGCTACCTGGTGGCGCTCAGCGAGCACCGGCATTTTGCGCGGGCCGCGCAGGCCTGCTTCATCACCCAGCCTGCGCTGTCGAACGCCTTGCGGGCGCTGGAGCAGGAATTCGGTACGCCGATTGTCAAGCGCGCGCGCAGCTACGCGGGCTTGACGCCCGAGGGCGAACGCGTGCTGGCCAGCGCCCGGCGCATGCTGCACGAACACAGCCTGCTGCAGCAGGAGCTGGCCAGCCGCGCCGGTCAGCCCCAGGGCCGCTTGCAGCTGGGCGTGGTGCCGACGGCGGTGCCGGTGGCGGCGCGCTTTGCCGCGCTGCTGCAGGCCGCGCATCCGGGCATTGCGCCGGTGGTACGTTCGATGAGTTCGCAGGACATTGAAGCGGGGCTGGAAAATCTGTCGCTCGATCTGGCGCTGGGCTTTACCGGGCGTCTGAAAAAAACCAGCCCGCTGGCCGTGCTGGCGCAGTATGACGAGCATTATTTTTTGCTGCGCCGCCTGCCGCCTGCGGAGCGCGTCAGCGGCGCCGGGCTGCAACTGGGCGCGGCGATGCGCTGGGCCGATGCGGCGTTATTGCCGCTGTGCCTGCTGACGCCCGAGATGCACAACCGCAGCCTGGTCGAGCGCGCTTTTGCCGATGCTGGCTGCGCCGTCCAGCCGGTGATGGAAACCAATTCGGTGCTGACACTGGCGCTGAGCGTGCTGGCCGGTGATGTCTGCAGCGTGCTGCCCGGCGCGCTGGTCGGCGCCGTGCGCAGCCAGGGCGAGCTGGAAGCGCTGCCGCTGGTCGAGCCGGAAGTGCTGACGCCGGTCGGCCTGATTTACCTGGCCAAATCCCCGCCGTCGCGGGCGCTGCAGGCGGCGCTGGCGCTGGCCCAGGGCGCGCGCTGGGCCGAGGCCTGCGGGGCAGCGCGGCAGTTTGCGTCAAGCCAGGCGCTGGCGTCTGAGGTGGTTTAAATTGTCCGCCGCAATGGCGCGAAACCCGGCTGATACCCGCGCATCCCCGGCGGCGGCTTGCCAGAACGTGGCGGCCAGCGTTTGCGCCTGCGCCCATTCGGGCAGCGTCGCGGCGGTGGGCTGCAGCGGCTCCGTGGCAAAGTCGCGCGCCACCAGCTCGCCGCCGACCGGGGCGTAGAGCATCGGCAGCATGTCGTAAGTCGGCGACAGCGTCCAGTCGTCGTCGGCCAGCAGCAGCGAGATGTTGCCGTAGTGGCGGTCGGTGTTGCCAATCAGCACGCCGTAGGCTTCGAGCAGGCACAGCTGGCGCGCGTCCTGCGCCGTCAACAGGCCGCGTGTGCCCATGCGCCTGGCGGTGGCGGCCCAGTTGTCCATCTCGCCCACGTATTCGGCGTCGTACACCTGCAGCGACACCATGCCGATACGGCCCTGCGCGGTGCGGTCAAAACGCTCGGATTCCAGAAACACCCGGCCCGCTTCGGTAAACAGCTGCGTGCGGGCGGCAGGCAGACCGGCCTGCGCCAGCGTTTGCAGCGCCAGATGCTCGCACACCAGCAGGTCGCGGGTGCGCTGCTCTACCGGCGCGTCCCCGGCGGGCGAGAACTTGACGATGACGTGGCGCCCCGCCGTCACGGTGCAGAACTTGGGCTGCTCGCCGCCAGCGGACGAGCCGCCGACCGTGCCCTGCATCGCCTGCTCGGCCAGATGCGGGTAGTCGGCCGCCGAATCGGCGCGGCTGGCGCGCTCGGGCAGGCTGTGAAAACGCTGGAATGCCGCTTCGCCGACGATCAGGTTGCCGGGCAGGTCGTCGCCAAACAGCACCAGTGCGCGCAGCACGTCGTCATCGTTCCAGTGGCGCGGGTCGTTGCCCAGCTGCAGCTCGGGATGGGCGTGGGCAAAGGTGCGTCCGATAAAGCCCTGCGGGCGCATGTCGTCCAGAAACCAGGGCAGGCCGCCGTGCCGGGCGCTGACGCCATCGGCTTCATCGACCCAGAAGGCGCCCCCGACCAGCGGCACCATCCGCGCAAACGGCGAGGGCTGGCCCTGCACATCAATCCGCATCACCGGCACCTCGCGCCCGACGCCGGAGACGCTGCGCGGCAGCACATAGCGCTGCGAGCGCGCCGCGCCGACTTTTTGCACCTGGCCGGATTGAATCAGCGGCGCCAGCGCCCGCGATACCGTCGGCTGGCTGGCGCCGAGCAAGTCCTGCAGTTCGGCGCTGCTGAGTACGCCGCCTTGACGGCGCAGCGCTTGCAGGATGTTGGTGCTGGCTTCAGTGGCGCTCATGAATTATTTTGTGAATAGATAAATATCAGTTTAATTGTAGTAATTTCAACAAGTTAGCTGAAAACCTGAATAGATAGGCCGAGCCGCCGCACGGCGCCGGCTACAGCTGCGGCCGGATCACCGCGCCCTTGAACAGCACCGGCCCGGTCGGGCCGCGCTCGCTGGGCACGCCGCCTTGCGGCTCCAGGCTGATCGCCAGCAGCGGGCTGCGGCGCAGTTCGTCTTCGCCAGCCGTCAGGCGCAGCAGCGGGCCTTGGCCGAGCACGCCCAGCGACTGCGGCGGCTGGCCGGGTGGCAGCGCCCACAGCTGCAGGCTGCGGTCGCTGGCTTCGCGGTAGCCGCCGACGCGCTGCAAGGTCAGGCGGGCACTGCGCGGGTCAAACGTCACCAGCATCGAGGCGTTCGCCTGCGCGTCGTTCAGCACCGCGACGTAGCTGATGCGCGGGCTGGCTTGCAGTTGCTGCTCCAGCGCGGCAACCAGTTCGTCGTTTGATTTGCGGCTGCTGGCAGGATCGGCCTGCGCCGTCTGGCGCGCCTGGGCCAGCGCGTGGCGTTCCAGGTCGGCGCGGATCAGGTTGTCGATGCGCGTCCAGACGGCGGGCGAAGGCGCTTGGTTTGGCTGCAGCTCGTTCAGTCCGGCGATGCGGCTTTGCCAGACCAGCGCGGCGGCGCGCACTTCCGGGTGCTGGCGCGCCAGGGTTTCAAAGCGGCGGCGGGCGGGGCCGCGCAAGGTGCCCAGCGCGTAGGCGGCGGCCAGGCGTTCGCGCAGTTCGGGGTGGTGCAGCAGGTTCATGGCGTCGGGTGTCTCAGGCGAAGCGGGTCATGCAGCTGCGCAGCTGATCGAGTCCGCGCCGCAGCCAGGTTTTGACGGTGCCCAGCGGCAGCCGCAGCTGCGCGGCCAGTTCGCTGTGGCTCAGGTCGCGCAGGTAGGCCAGGCTGACCAGCTCGCGCTGGCGCGCTTCGAGCCGGTGAATGCACTGGTGCAGCGCCTGCGCCTGTTCGCTGGCCAGGTGCTTGTCCAGCGGGCCGGGCGTGTCGCTGGGCAGGGTGTCGGTCAGCGCGTCGTCGAGCGTGTCGGTGTG
>JAPLPS010000007.1 GCA_026400075.1 Polaromonas sp. | reverse complement strand
CGATTTTTGCGCGGCTCGGCGGCGGCATTTTCACCAAAGGCGCCGATGTCGGCGCGGACCTGGTCGGCAAGGTCGAAGCCGGTATTCCCGAAGACGACCCGCGCAACCCGGCAGTGATTGCCGACAACGTCGGCGACTGCGCGGGCATGGCCGCCGACCTGGTTGAAACCTACGCTGTCACGCTGATTGCCACGATGGTGCTGGGCGCGCTGCTGGTCAGCAGCGCCCCGCTCAGCGCCGTGATGTACCCGCTGGCGCAGGGCGCGGTGTCCATCATCGCCAGCATCGTTGGCTGCTATTTTGTCAAGGCGTCGCCCGGCATGAAGAACGTCATGCCTGCGCTCTACAAGGGTTTGGGCGTGGCGGGCGTTCTGTCCTTGATCGCTTTTTACTTCGTCACGCGCTGGCTGATGCCGGACGACGCGATTGCCGCCAGCGGCAGCCAGCTGCGGCTGTTTGGCGCCTGCGCCGTCGGCCTGGGGCTGACCGCCGCGCTGGTCTGGGTCACCGAGTACTACACCGGCACGCAGTACGCCCCGGTCAAACACATCGCGCAGGCCTCGACCACCGGCCACGGCACCAACATCATCGCCGGTCTGGGCGTGTCCATGCGCTCGACGGCCTGGCCGGTGGCCTTTGTCTGCGTGGCCATTGGCGTGTCGCACCAGCTCGCGGGCCTGTACGGCATTGCGGTGGAGGCGACGGCCATGCTTAGCATGGCGGGAATCGTCGTGGCGCTGGATGCCTACGGCCCGATCACCGACAACGCAGGCGGCATTGCCGAAATGGCCGACATGCCGCCCGAAGTGCGCGCCGTCACCGACCCGCTGGATGCCGTCGGCAACACCACCAAGGCTGTCACCAAGGGTTACGCCATCGGCTCAGCCGGGCTGGCCGCGCTGGTGCTGTTTGCCGACTACACGCACAAATTGGAAAGCTACGGCCAGGCCATCCGTTTTGAGCTGAGCGACCCGATGGTCATCATCGGCCTGTTTATCGGCGGCCTGATTCCTTATTTATTCGGCGCGATGGCGATGGAGGCCGTGGGCCGGGCCGCAGGCGCAGTGGTGGTGGAAGTGCGCCGCCAGTTCAAAGAAATCAAGGGCATCATGGAAGGCACGGCCAAGCCCGACTACAGCCGCGCCGTCGATATGCTGACCACGGCGGCGATCAAGGAAATGGTGATTCCGTCGCTGCTGCCGGTGGCCGCGCCGGTGCTGGTGGGATTGCTGCTCGGCCCCAAGGCGCTGGGCGGGCTGCTGATGGGCACCATCGTCACCGGCCTGTTTGTCGCGATTTCGATGTGTACCGGTGGCGGCGCCTGGGACAATGCGAAAAAATACATCGAAGACGGCCACCACGGCGGCAAAGGCTCGGACGCGCACAAGGCGGCCGTGACCGGCGACACCGTCGGCGACCCGTACAAAGACACCGCTGGCCCGGCCATCAACCCGCTGATCAAGATCATCAACATCGTGGCGCTGCTGATCGTGCCCTTGATGATGAAATTTCACGGCGGCACGGCGCAGGCCGCGCCCGCCCTGCCGCTGGCCGAACCGGCCGCCCTCAGCGCCCCGGCCGCCCTGACACCAGCGCCGGGCTACCGGTAAACGCCAGAGCGGCAACCAAGACACCCGGCCGGGTGTTGCCGCTCACTTGATCAGCGGCAAAAAGTCCCTGAAACGCTCGTGCTCTGCCGTGCGCAGCCACTCAAAAGCGACCATCTCAGTCGTCACCAGTTCGGCGCCAGCACCGGCGAGCCGGTCAAAAGCCGCGTCGCGGTTGCGCTCGGTGCGTGAGCTGCAGGCGTCGGTGACGACCCACACGTCGAACTCTTCTTCGAGCAGTTCGAGCGCCGTCTGCAGCAGGCAGACATGGGCTTCGCAGCCAGCAATCACGATCATGCTGCGGCCTTCTTCCTGCGGCTCGGGTGGTTTTTGCATGTGCTTGGGCAGGCTGCGGGCATTGCCGCCCTGGCTGGGCTTGCGCGCGGGCGGGCGCAGCCACTCGATCAAGCCTTCGGCGGCGGCGCTGAAATGCAGCTTGGCCATCGTCTTGCCGCCCGCCGAGTCAATCGCCGCCTGCACTTCGGGCAGGTTCTGGCCGAGCTTTTCCGGGTTTTGCGCGGTGCCCCAGACCGGGACTTCCAGCAATCTGGCCATGCGGGCCAGCCGCACGGCGTTGGCGACCACCAAGTCCTGCTCAAAAATCACCGGCATCAGGCGCGTCTGGTAATCGACCAGCACGAGTTGGGAGTCATCGGCATCAAGCAACATAAATCATTTCCAAAAAAGTTAGGGGTTGGGCAATTCAGGCCCAAGGTTCGTCAGGGTTTTGCCGCAGGCGGCAATTCGGCAAATTTGAGCAGGTGCGTGGACAGCAGGGTTTCCGCCAGAAAGCACACCAGCGCCAGCAAAAAGCACAACACGCCAGACAAAAAGCAGACGGTGGCAATCCTGAAAATCGGCAGCTCGCTGGTCTCACCCAGGAACAGCAACACAATCGTCGTGCCAATCAAAATGGCGCAAAAAGTGAGCAAGGCCAGGCAACCGTTAACCAACTGGCCCCGGCGCCTGAGCTGGCGCAATTCACCATAAATCTTCAGCGCCCGCAGCGCTTCGACCGTGCCCGTCTCCAGGCGATTCTCAAGAAAACGGGCGCGGTCAATAATGCGGGCCAGCCGCCCGGCCACGGCGGCAATCATGCCGGACACGGCGGTCAGCAAAAACACCGGCGCCACCGCCAGTTGAATGCCATGAGTGACCGTTGCAAGGTCAGGCGCAAAATTCATCTCAAATTCCCGCTGCATGAGTTTAATGAGCGGCCATTCTCCCATGCAACGGTTCAAGTCAAAGGCCGCGCCCAGACACCGGCGGCGCCACAGCGCGCTACGCCCACGCCTTCAATGCGGCTCGCCTGACGCCCCCGGATGGCTGGGGGCAAAAAAACTGGTAGCCATAGGCGGAACAATGGACTGAAAGGCCTCCAGCACCGACTTCATGCCGCTGTCGGATTTACCGTCCACCAAGCCGGTCATGCCCTCCATCATCTCGCGCTGCGTGTGCAGAGCCACCTCCAGCAACTGTTGCCAGTATTGCGTCACGCTTTCGATGTTCGAGCGCATCAATTCCGTCTGGAGTTCCATCATGACTGCTGGCTGGCACGGGCTGGCGAGCTTTTTAGCTACCTGCGCATGGCGAAGCGAGGCTTCATGAGCTATGTCCTGCTGGACTTTGCGCAGGGCCTCGCTGCCCCGACACAGTGCGCTGGTGCCGAGGGTGGCAGCGGCCATTTGCTGGCGGCCCAGCTCAGTCAGCACATTCCAGGAGTCCAGGTAATTGCCGGAAGCCTGGGGCGATGAGCGGCCAACATGCTTCACACGCGCCGGAACCCCCTTGCTTGAATGCGAAGACGCCGGTGAATCAGGGACATGACGAGAGGTTTGCGTAGTCATTTGATTTTTCCTTTTGCATACGGTAAGGATCGGGCAAAGAAGAACAAGCAACCAGCTTGCAGCCGCATTCTTACCGAGTGCGCGCTCAGCATGTACCCCTAGAAATGTAAAAAATAACGGTAACTGTCACATATCGGGCAGCTACGCTCTACCCTGAACGCTCATCTATGACAATAGCCACTTTCCCGAATATAACCATTAGAAAAAATGACAAGGTAATCAACACCTGCGTCAACAACGCCTTTTCGCTGCACGAATCAGGCAGGATGCAGAAAATTTATACCTGTGAAATTTTCTCTGCCGGTATATTTTTTTGTATAGAATATATTCATCCATTTTTACAAAGGAGAAAAATATGGATGAATATTTGGCAATGATTAAAATTTTCGCTGGGCCTTTTGATCCAGAAGGCTATTTTTCTTGTGATGGCCGGTCGCTCCCCGTCGAACAATATCAAGCGCTGTACTCCCTGCTGGGAGTAAACTTTGGTGGCAATTCCAACAGGACATTTAACCTGCCAGACATGCGGCCGGTGGATGTCACCTATAAAGTAAGCGGAACTCCAGAAAATCTTCAGGTCACTCCCGTTTCCGTCAAGCGCCCATGGCGTCCCGGTGAAACGCGCTACATCATCTGTGCCAACGGTGGCATGTACCCAATGCGTCCAGATTAAAAGTAGTTGATATAAAAATCGGCGCGATTATTTTGATCGCGCCGATTTTTTATTGACCCCTCCGTCAGCCAAACTTGCGCAGCGCATCCAGCG
>JAPLPS010000005.1 GCA_026400075.1 Polaromonas sp. | reverse complement strand
ACGCCAGCGCCCGCCCAAGCCGCCGACGCGCCCGGCTGGAATCCTGCCGCTTTCAACGCCAAATCGCTGGCCGAAGTGGCCGAGGCGCTGGGCGCCACCAGCGCGCCGCTGGAAAGCGCGGACGTGACGTTGCAGGCGCCCGAGCTGGCCGGAAATGGCGCCATCGTGCGCGTCAGCGCCCGCAGCAGCTTGGCCGGAACCACGCAAATCGCGCTGCTGGTGGAGAAAAATCCGGTCGCGCTGGCGGCGCTGTTTGCGATTCCCGCTGGCACCGAGGCGCAGGTGGCGACGAATCTGAAGATGGCCCGGACTTCACGGGTTTACGCGCTGGCCAAAGTCGGCGAGCAGTACCTGTACGCCTTTTGCGAGGTCAAGGTGACGCTGGGCTGCGACGGCGCTTAGGCCGCTTTCAGGAAAAAAACCATGTCACTTCCGACGCGAATCCGGGCCGAAGCCCAAGGCGGCCAGACGACGGTGCGGCTGCTGCTGAGCCACGCGATGGAAAATGGCCGCCGCAAGGACGAGGCGGGCCAGATCGCGCCCGCCTGGTTCATCCAGCACCTGCGGGCCAGCTGGAATGGCAAGCTGGTGCTGAGCGCCTACTGGGGCACGGCGGTGTCGAAAAACCCGTTTGTGCAGTTCAGCTTTCAGGGCGGGCAGGCGGGCGACAAAATCGCCGTCAGCTGGGTTGATAACCTGGGCGAGCAGCGCACGGATGAGGCGCTGATCGCTTGATCCGCTTAGTCCGGCAAAGGCAGCCCGCGCTGCGCCTGCTGGGCCACGCGGATGCAGTCTTTCATGTGCTCTTCGCCGAAATAGCGAATCGCGCCATAGCCGATGACGGACGCAATGAGCTGACCGGCCAGCGGCACGTATTTGGCCAGCTCCTTGCCGGTCAGGCGCAGGCCGATTTTGGTGACCATCTTGACGATCAGGTCGCGTGTGATGAACTGGCCGATCAGCACGGTGCCCGCCATCGAGGTGGCTTTCTGGAGCTGCTCGCGCTTGCGGGGGGCGAGCTGGTCGAGCTGCGCCGGGCTCAAGCCAAATTCCCGGTTGATCTGCGGAATCAGCCGGGACAGCAGGGCCGCATCAACGGCCCAGTCCAGGCCGGGAAAGGGGATGGCGCTGGCGACGGCGGCGATCAGGGCGCGCCGGTGCAGCAGCTTGCGGCTGCGCCTGACGGCGGTTTCGAGCGCCGCATCGTCAGCGGCCATCTGCAGGGCGGTGGGCATGAATGAAAACCTTTCCTTCAATGCCGCCGTAGATGGCATCGAATTTTTTTCCAGCTCCTTGCGCAGCGGCTTGGCCGCCTCGGCTTGCTGCTGGCGGCGCTGGGCTTCTTCTTTTTTCTCGGCGGCGGTGGCTTTGGCCTCGAAGACGTGGCGGGCGTCGGCAGCTTCGGCGTTGGCGGGCTTTTTGCTGGCGGCGGGCGCGGGGCTGTTGGCTTTTTTGGCGTCTTCGCGCTGGCGCTTGGCTTCGTCGAGCAGGTAGCGCTGGTAGTCGTCCAGATCGCCGTCGAACGGCTCGACGCCGCCGCGTGACACCATCCAGAACTCGTCGCACACGGAGCGCAGCAAGGCGCGGTCGTGGCTGACCAGCATCACCGTGCCTTCAAACTCGTTCAGCGCCATTGCCAGCGCTTCGCGGGTGGCCAAATCGAGGTGATTGGTTGGCTCGTCAAGCAGCAGCAGATTCGGGCGCTGCCAGACGATCATGCACAGCACCAGGCGCGCTTTTTCGCCGCCGCTCATGCTGCCGACGGCCTGCTTGACCATGTCGCCGCCAAAGTTGAACTGGCCCAGAAAGCTGCGCAAGTCCTGTTTGCGGGTCGGCTGGCTGCCCAGCTTGCCAGCGGCGCTGACTTCTTTGACCAGGCGAATCATGTGCTCCAGCGGGTTGTCCGCCGGGCGCAGCACGTCGAGTTCCTGCTGGGCAAAGTAGCCGATGTTCAGGCCCTTGCCTTCGGTCATTTCGCCGTCAATCGGCGTCAGGGCGCGGGCCACGGTTTTGACCAGCGTTGATTTGCCCTGGCCGTTGGCGCCCAGAATGCCGATGCGCTGACCGGCCAGCACGGACTTGCTGACGTTTTGCACGATGACGGTGGGCGGCGTGCCTTCGGGCGCATCTTCCGGCGCGGGGTAACCGAAGTAGGCGTTTTGCATCGAGAGCATCGGATTCGGCAAATTGGCCGGTTCCTTGAACTCGAAGGTGAAATCGGCTTCGGCCAGCAGCGGGGCGATTTTGGTCATGCGGTCCAGCGCCTTGACGCGGCTTTGCGCCTGCTTGGCCTTGCTGGCTTGCGCCTTGAAGCGGGAAATGAACTTCTGCAGGTGGGCAATCTTGTCCTGCTGCTTGTTGAACGCGCCTTGCTGCAGCGCCATTTGCTCGGCGCGCAGGTCTTCAAACTTGCTGTAGTTGCCGCCGTAGCGCGTCAGCTTGGCTACTTCAATGTGGACGGTGACATCAGTCACGGCATCGAGAAATTCGCGGTCATGGCTGATGACGAGCATGGTGCCCTGGTATTTTTTGAGCCAGGCTTCCAGCCAGACCAGCGCGTCCAAGTCCAAGTGATTGGTGGGTTCGTCGAGCAGCAGCAGGTCGGACGGGCACATCAGCGCACGCGCCAATTGCAAGCGCATGCGCCAGCCGCCGGAGAAACTGTTCACCGGATTTTCCAGCTCGCTGAGTTTGAAGCCCAAGCCGAGAATCAAGGCCTGCGCCCGCGCTGGCGCATCGTGCGCGCCGCAGTCGTACAAATCCATGTAAGCGTGGGCCATGCGGTCGCCGTCGCCGCTGAGTTCGGACGCATCGACTTCGGCTTGCGCGGCTTGCAGCACGGTGTCGCCTTCGATCACGTAGCTGGTGGCGCTTTGCTCGGTTTCGGGCATGTCCTGGGCGACCTGCGCCATTTTCCATTGCGCGGGAATGTAGAACTCGCCGCCGTCTTCGTGCAGCGTGCCGTTGAGCATGGCAAAGAGCGACGATTTGCCCGCGCCGTTGCGCCCGACCAAGCCCGCTTTTTCGCCGGGGTTGAGGGTGACGGAGGCTTTGTCGAGAATCACTTTGGTGCCGCGACGCAGCACCACATTTTTAAGGGTAATCATTGAGGGGAAAGAAATGAGGGAAAGGCTTTAGGCCAACTGTTGCCGCGTCAGCAGCAGCACCAGATCGCTGCCCGCGCTGGTGTCAAACCACAGCGGCGCAAGGTGCGGAAAGGCGCGTTCAAAATGTTCGCGTTCGTGGCCAATTTCCAGCACCAATACCGCATTTTCGTTCATTTGCGCGGCAATGGTTTTAAACAGGGTGCGGATGAAGTCCATGCCGTCGTCGCCACCGGCCAGCGCCAGCGCCGGTTCGGCCTTGAATTCGGCGGGCAGCGCGGCCATGCTGGCGGCGTTGACGTAGGGCGGGTTACACAAAATCAGGTCGTAGCCGCCGGGGCAATTGGCCAGGCCGTCGGACTCGATCAGCGTGATGCGCTCGCTCAATTCGTGCTTGTCCACGTTGATGCGCGCCACGGCCAGCGCATCAAAGCTGATGTCGGCGGCATCGACCAGCACGTCGGGGTAAGTCATCGCGGCCAGAATCGCCAGACTGCCGTTGCCGGTGCAGAGGTCAAGCACGCGCTGCGTCTTGTCGCTCAGCCACGGGTCAATGCTGCCTTCGTCGAGCAGCTCGGCGATGAAGGAGCGCGGAATGATGACGCGCTCATCGACGTAAAACGGTACGCCCATCAGCCACGCTTCGTGCGTCAGGTAGGCGGCGGGCAGGCGCGTCTGGATGCGCCGGGCCAGCAAATCGGCGACCTTGGCCTGATCGGCGGCGCTGACGGGCTGGTTTTCGACCAGATCGAGTTCGTCGAGTGGCAGGCCGAGCTGCCACAGGACGAGCCACGCGGCTTCGTCAAAAGCGTTGGTCGTGCCGTGGCCGAAGCCGTCGGAAAAGCTCAAACCGGCCGCCTCCAGCCGGTCGGCCATCTGTTCAATCAGTTCGAGAATGGTGAGGTCGGGGCTGGTAGGTTTCATGGCGCGGGGGTTGGGCAGAGTGTGTAAAAAAGATTTTTAAGCCAGCGCGGCCAGGCGTTCCAGAACACCTTTGTAGATGTTCTTGAGCGGCTCCAGCGAGGCGACTTCGACATGCTCGTTGATTTTGTGAATCGTGGCGTTGACCGGGCCGAGTTCAATCACCTGCGGGCAGATTTTGGCGATAAAACGCCCGTCGCTGGTGCCGCCGGTGGTTGAGAGTTCGGTGTCCAGGCCGGTCTCTGCGTGAATGGCGCCGCGCACGGCGTCCACCAGCGTGCCCGGCGTGGTCAGGAACGGCAGGCCGCCCAGCGTCCATTTCAGGTCGTATTCAAACTGGTGCTTGCTCAAAATCGCCAGCAGGCGCTGCTGCAGGCTCTCGGGCGTCGATTCGGTGGAAAAGCGGAAATTGAAATCCACCACCAGATCGCCGGGAATCACGTTCGTTGCGCCGGTGCCCGCGTGGATGTTGGACGCCTGCCAGCTGGTGGCCGGAAAAAAGTCGTTGCCCGCGTCCCAGCGCGTGGCCGCCAGCTCGGCGAGCGCGGGCGCGAACAGGTGAATCGGGTTTTTCGCCAGATGCGGGTAGGCGATATGGCCTTGTACGCCCTTGACGGTCAGTTTGCCGCTGAGCGTGCCGCGCCGCCCGTTTTTGACCATATCGCCGAGGCGGCTGACGGAAGTTGGCTCGCCGACGATGCAGTAGTCCAGCACTTCGCCGCGCGCCTTGAGGCGTTCGCAGACGACGACGGTGCCATCGACCGACGGGCCTTCTTCGTCGCTGGTGATCAGAAAAGCCATCGACAGCGCGGGCGCCGGATCGGCGGCCAAAAACTCTTCGACGGCCACGACCATCGCGGCAATCGAGATTTTCATGTCCGCCGTGCCGCGCCCGTAGAGCATGCCGCCCCGGTGGCTGGGCGTGAACGGGTGGCTGTGCCACTGCTCCAGCGGGCCGGTCGGCACCACGTCGGTGTGACCGGCAAAAACCAGCGTTTTGGCCGGGCCGCTGGGCGTGTCAGCGCCGGTGAATTTGGCCCACAGATTGGTGACGCGGAAGTTCTCCGGGCCGCTGACAATGGTTTCGCAGGCAAAGCCCAGCGGCGCGAGGCGCGCGATCAAAATGGCCTGGCAACCGGCATCGTCCGGGGTGACGGAGGCGCGGGAAATCAGCTGTTCGGCAAGGTGCAGGGTTCGGGACATGGTGGCTCAGCGGGCGGCTCTGGGGATAAACGGACTAGTCGTGCTTGACGTCAAGCGTGATTTCGGTGAAGGACGGTGTGTCGTCCGGGTCTTCTTCATAAGTATCGTCGGCCTTGGTCTTGGAGGCTGAAAAGTCATTTTCCAGGCGCCACATCAGGTTGGTCGGCGAGTCGGAATGCACCAGGCCTTCGGCGCGGGTCACGGTGGTTTCGGTAATCAGGCGGGCAATGTCTTCCTCGAAGGTTTGCGAGCCTTCGGCCATCGACTTTTCCATCGCTTCCTTGACGCCGGAAAAATCGCCTTTTTCGATCAGCTCGGCAATCAGCTGGGTGTTGAGCATGACTTCGACAGCGGGGGCACGCCCGCCCGCCACGGTGCGCAGCAGGCGCTGCGAGACGATGGCTTTGAGCGCGGCGGCCAGATCGCCGAGCAGCGTCGGGCGCACTTCGACCGGGTAAAAGCTCAAAATCCGGTTCAGCGCCTGGTAGCTGTTGTTGGCGTGCATCGTGGCCAGGCAAAGGTGGCCGGACTGCGCGTAGGCAATGGCCGCCGACATGCTTTCGCGGTCGCGGATTTCGCCGATCAAAATCACGTCGGGCGCCTGGCGCAGCGCGTTTTTCAGCGCCACTTGCAGCGACTGGGTGTCGGTGCCGACCTCGCGCTGGTTGACCACCGATTTTTTGTTCGTGAACAGGAATTCGACCGGGTCTTCAATCGTCAGGATGTGGCCGGGCATGGTTTCGTTGCGCCAGTCCATCATCGAGGCCAGTGTGGTGCTTTTGCCCGCGCCGGTCGAGCCGACCATCAACAGCAGGCCGCGCTTGGCCATGATGATTTCGCCCAGAATCGGCGGCACGTTCAGCGTGGACAGCGGCGGAATCGTGCTCGGAATGTAGCGAATCACCGCCGCGTAGGTGTTGCGCTGGCGAAAGGCGCTGATGCGGAAGTTGGCCAGCCCCTCGATGGCCAGCGCCATGTTCAGCTCGCCGAGTTCTTCCAGCTCCGTCATGCGCTTGGGCGGCAGCATTTCGGCCAGCAGGTTGCGCGGCGCGTCTGCCGGCAGAACCTGGGAATTGATCGGAACGGCCACGCCATTGATCTTGATGAGGGCGGGCGAGTGGGCGGACAGATAGACGTCAGACGCCTTCTTTTCCACCATCAGCCGCAGGATTCTTTCCATCGTGCTCATCGGTCGGGCTTCAGCCATCGGTCAGTTCCAGGTTCGGTTGGCAGTTACACAAAGACGCGCTGGATCAGTCGCGCAGCAGGTCGTTCAGGCTGGTGGTGGCGCGGGTTTTGGCATCGACGCGCTTGACGATCACGGCGCAGTACAGGCTGTACTTGCCGCCCGCCTTGGGCAGGTTGCCGGAAACGACGACGGAGCCGGACGGAATGCGGCCATAGCTGACGGTATCCGCTTCGCGGTCGTAAATCGGTGTGCTCTGGCCGATGTACACGCCCATCGAAATCACCGAGTTTTCTTCGACGATCACGCCTTCGACGATTTCGGAGCGGGCGCCGATGAAGCAGTTGTCTTCAATGATGGTCGGGTTCGCCTGCATGGGTTCGAGAACGCCGCCGATGCCGACGCCGCCGGACAGGTGTCCGTTCTTGCCGATCTGCGCGCAGGAGCCGACAGCGGCCCAGGTATCGACCATCGTGCCTTCATCGACGTAAGCGCCGATGTTGACGTAGCTGGGCATCAAAATCGCGCCCTTGGCGATGAAGCTGCCGCGCCGGGCCACGGCGGGCGGCACCACGCGCACGCCGGTGGCGCGCATTTCCTGCTCGCTCAGGTTGGCAAACTTGGTCGGCACCTTGTCGTAAAAACCGAGGTCGCCTGCGCGCATCAGTTCGTTGTCTTTCAGGCGAAAGCTGAGCAGCACGGCCTTTTTGATCCACTGATGCACCGTCCACTGGCCCACGCCCTGGCGGGTGGCGACGCGCAGCGTGCCGTGGTCGAGTTGGGAAAGGGTCTGTTCGACGGCGTCGAGCACTTCTTGCGGGGCGGCGCTGGCGGACAGGTTGGCGCGGTTTTCCCACGCAGCGTCGATGATGGCTTGGAGTTGTTGGGTCATTTTGGGGAGCTTCAGTCAGCTTTGGATTGGATAAATTGGACGATGCGCTGGGCGGCTTCGACGCATTCGGCGGTTTCGGCGACCAGCGCCATGCGAATGCGGCCCGCGCCGGGGTTGTGGCCCTGCGCTTCGCGGGCGAGGTAGCTGCCCGGCAGCACGACGACATTGTAAAGAGCCAGCAGTTCACGCGAGAAGTCGGCGTCAGAGCCCTTGAAAGTCTCGGGAATCGCCGCCCACAGGTAAAAACCGGCGTCCGGCAGGCTTACATCCATCACGGCCGCCAGCATGGGCGTGACCTGGGCGAATTTTTCGCGGTACAGCGCGCGGTTGTCCCACGCAGCGTCGATGATGGCTTGGGGTTGTTGGGTCATTTTGGGGAGCTTCAGTCAGCTTTGGATTGGATAAATTGGACGATGCGCTGGGCGGCTTCGACGCATTCGGCGGTTTCGGCGACCAGCGCCATGCGAATGCGGCCCG
>JAPLPS010000240.1 GCA_026400075.1 Polaromonas sp. | reverse complement strand
ATTAGTGCTGCACTAAAGTAGTGTAGTTGTCTGAATTGACCTGTCAAGCCAGCTTTGGGCATGCCTCAGATTGGCGCTACCATTCAGCCCACCTCCAAAAATCGGGCTTGCCCAAGCCTCTCACACCCAAAGACCTCCCACCATGTCCCTGCCATTTGCCGACCGCCTGAACAACGTCGAAACCTCCGCCATCCGCGAACTCTTCAAGCTGCTGGGCACGCCCGGCATCATCAGCTTTGCTGGCGGCTTTCCTGACCCGGCGATGTTTGATGTGCAGGGCATCCAGGAAGCGGCTAATCGGGCGCTGACCGAAGAGCCCGGCGCGGCGCTGCAATACGGCGCCACCGAAGGCTACCAGCCGCTGCGCGAGCAATTGAGCGCCTTCATGGCCACCAAAGGCGCCACGGTGGCGGCGAATGAATTGATCGTCACCACCGGCAGCCAGCAGGCGCTCGATTTGCTCGGCAAAACGATGATTTCCCCCGGCGACAAGGTGATCGTCGAAGGCCCGACCTTTCTGGCCACGATTCAGTGCTTCCGGCTCTACGGCGCCGAAGTCATCAGCGCGCCGATTGACGCGCACGGCGTGCGCACCGACGTGCTGGAGCAGCTGATCGTCGAGCACAAGCCCAAGTTTGTCTATCTGATTCCGACCTTCGGCAACCCCAGCGGCGCGCTGCTGAGCCTGGAGCGGCGCCAGCAGGTGCTGGAAATGGCCGTCAAACACAACACGCTGATCGTCGAAGACGACCCGTATGGCGACCTGTACTTTGGCGAGGCGCCGCCGCCGTCTTTATTGGCGCTGAGCGAAAGCGTGCCCGGCAGCCGCGAGCTGCTGGCGCATTGCGGCTCGCTGAGCAAGGTGCTGTCGCCCGGCCTGCGCATCGGCTGGCTGATCGCGCCGCCTGCGCTGCTGGCCAATGCCGTGATGTGCAAGCAGTTCAGCGACGCCCACACCAGCACCTTTGCCCAGGCTACCGCCGCGCAGTATCTGAAAGGCGGACGCATGCCCGCCACGCTGGCCCATGTGCGCCAGGTCTATGGCGAGCGCGCCCAGGCGATGGGCGCGGCGCTCCGGCGCGAGCTGGGCGAGGCGATTGAATTCACCCAGCCCGAGGGCGGCCTGTTCTTCTGGGCCAGGCTGACCGGTGCGGGCGGCAAAACGGAAAACGCTGGCGAATTCGCCAAAAAGGCGATTGAGCAGCTCGTCGCCTTTGTGCCCGGTGCGCCGTTTTACGCGGCCAACCCTGATCTGGCGACTTTGCGCTTGAGCTTTGCCACCGCCGATCTGGCCAAAATTGAAGAGGGCGTGGCCCGGCTGGCCAAAGCGCTGTAGCGCTCGCGCAAGGCGGGCGCTGCCTTAAACTCGCCTCCATGAATCCAGCTCTCCAGCGCGTTGCCGCCTTTTTTACCAAGCCCTTGGGCATCATCCGGCGCCATCCGGTCAAAGTGATTTTGCTGCCGCCAGCGCTGGGGCTGGTCTATGTGCTGGCGCTGATTCCCTCGACGCCCAGTATTGGCGACCTGCGCAAGGCCAAGTCCGAAGTGCCCTCGGTGCTGCTGGCCTCCGACGGTACCGTGCTGGCCGAGTACAAGCGCAGCAACCGCCAGTGGGTGACGCTGGACAAAATTTCGCCCAACGTCGTCAACGCACTGATTGCCACCGAAGACCGGCGCTTTTACGAGCACCACGGCATTGACTTTCAGCGCCTCGCAGGCGCCGCGTTCAGAACCCTGACGGGCGACTCGGTGAAAATCGAGTCGGCCTATTCCAAGTCCGATATTTTGGAAATCTATCTCAACACCGTGCCGTTTCTGTACAACGCCTTCGGCATCGAGATGGCGGCGCGCACCTATTTCGACAAACCCGCCGACAAGCTCAATGTGCTCGAAAGCGCCACCTTGATCGGCATGCTCAAGGGCACGAGTTACTACAACCCGGTGCAAAACCCCGAGCGCGCCCGCAAGCGGCGCAACACCGTGCTGGCCCAGATGGTCAAGTACGGCAAGCTGGACGCGACCAAAGTCGAGGTGCTGGCCAAGCGGCCTTTGAAACTCGAATTTGAGCGCCAGACTGAGCCGCTCGGCGATGCGCCCCATGTCGCGCAGCACCTGCGCAAATGGCTGATTTCCTGGGCCGACGGCCACGGCTACGACATTCTGGCCGACGGCCTGCGCGTGCGCACGACGATAGATGTCCAGATTCAAAAGCTGGCGAACCAGGCTGTGGCGCGGCAGATGGCGCAGTTGCAGCAGCTTGCCGACGGGCAGCAGCGCAAAGCGGGGCAGGAGCGCGCCGTGCTGCAGGCCGGTTTTCTGGCGCTGGACCCGCGCAGCGGCGCGGTGCGCGCCTGGGTCGGCAGCCGCGACTTTTCCACCGAGCAGTTCGACCATGTCAGCCAGGCGCGGCGCCAGCCGGGTTCGACCTTCAAGCCCTTTGTTTATGGCGCGGCCTTCATGCAGGGCTTGAGCCCGTCCTACACCTTTATCGACGAGGCGGTGTCGATCACGGCCGGGGGCGGCGAGGTCTGGACGCCCAGTGATTCAACACCGCCGACCGGCCAGCCGATGACGCTGCGCGAGGGCTTGAGCCACTCGAAAAACACCATCACCGCCCAGCTGATGCAAAAAGTCGGCCCGGCCCGCGTGGCGCAGCTGGCGCAGGCGATGGGCGTGCGCAGCAGCCCGCTGGAGGCCGTGCCGTCGCTGGCGCTGGGCACCAGCCCGGTCACGCTGCTGGAAATGGTCTCCGCCTACGGCACGATTGCCAATGGCGGTAATTACCTGATGCCGGTGCTGGTCGATAGCGTCGAAGACCGCAACGGCCAGTTGCTCGAAGCCTTCCCGCCCGCCAGGGATAGCGCCCCGGCAATGCCGCGAGCCGACGCACTGACGCTGGTCGATGTGATGCGCGGTGTGATCGACGAGGGCACGGGCCAGGCGATTCGCAGCCGCTACGGCATCACCGCCGACGTGGCGGGCAAGACCGGCACCACGCAGAACAACACCGACGGCTGGTTCATCATGATGAATCCGCAACTGGTGGCCGGGGCGCGCGTCGGCTTTAACGACAACAGCGTGACGATGGGCAACTGGGGCCAGGGCGCCCGCAGCGCGCTGCCGATGGTCGGCGAAGTGTTCCAGCAGGCCTTTCGCAGCCGCCTGCTCGACCAGAACGCCGAGTTCGCCATCCCGCGCCCAAGGCCAGCGCCGCCACCAGAGCCACAGGAATCGCAGGAGCCACGCGCCAATCATTCGCTGGGCCGGATTGTGAACGACTGGTTTGGCCGGATTTTCAGGTAACGGCAAGCAGCCCGTACACTCGCCATCCATGAAAGCCCTGCTCCTGCGTCTCCAACTCTTCGCCGTCTCGCTGCCCGAGCGCCTGCGCCATCCGACCTGGCGCGGCGCGCTGCGGGTGCTGGCCGCGCTGCCGGTGTTGCTGCTGCTCTACACGCTGATCCTGATTCCGTTCACGCCCAGCATTTCCGATCTGACCAAGGAAAAGACGGCCAAGCCCTCCGTCGTGCTCTCGGCCGACGGCAAGGAACTGGCGGTGTTTAAACGCACCAACCGTGACTGGGTCAAGCTGGCCGAGATTTCGCCCAACGTGGTGACTGCGCTGATTGCCACCGAGGACCACCGCTTTTACGAGCACCACGGGCTGGACTTCAAGCGCACGGCTTCTTCCGTGCTGTACACGCTGACGGGCCGTCCGCAGGGCGGCTCGACGATTACCCAGCAGCTGGCGCGCAACCTCTACCCCGAGGAAATCGGCCGCGCGCCGACGCTGACGCGCAAGCTCAAGGAAGCGATTACCGCGCTGAAGATCGAAGCGGTGTATTCCAAGCCCGAAATCCTGGAAACCTACCTGAACACCGTGCCTTTTCTCTACAACGCCTTTGGCATCGAGATGGCGGCGCGCACCTATTTCGACAAACCGGCCAGCAAGCTGAACCTGCTCGAAAGCGCCACGCTGGTCGGCATGCTCAAGGGCACGAGCTATTACAACCCGGTGCTCAACCCGGAGCGCTCTGTGCAGCGGCGCAACACCGTGCTCGGCCAGATGGTCAAGCATGGCAAGCTGAAGGCGGCCAGCTTTGAGGCGCTGAAGAAAAAGCCGCTCCGGATAGAGTTCGAGCGCCAGACGGAAGACCTGGGGCTGGCGCCGCATCTGGCCCAGCAGCTGCGCCGCTGGCTGATCGACTGGGCAGACCGCAACGACTACAACATCTACGCCGACGGCTTGGTGCTGCGCACGACGATTGACTCACGCCTGCAGGCTTTTGCCAACAGCGCGGTGGCGCGCCAGGCCAACAGCCTGCAACGGCTGGCCAGCGCGCAGTGGGGCGGGCGCGCGGTGTGGAGCGCCAAAACCGGGCCGATGAAGGCGATGGTGCAGTCTTTTGTGCGCGCCACGCCTGAGTACAAAGCCGCGCTGGAGGAAGGCAAAACGCCCGAGCAGGCGCTGGCGCTGCTGCAGGCGGATGCCGATTTCATGCAGGCGCTGCAGGAAAGCAAAACCCGGCTGCAGGCCGGATTTCTGGCGCTGGACCCGCGCAACGGCCATGTGCTGGCCTGGGTGGGCAGCCGAAATTTTGCCCAGGATCCGTTTGACCACGTCGAGCAGGCGCGGCGCCAGCCGGGTTC
>JAPLPS010000449.1 GCA_026400075.1 Polaromonas sp. | reverse complement strand
ATCGACTCGGTGCTGATTCTGGCCTGCGGCACCAGCTATTACAGCGGCTGCACGGCCAAATACTGGTTAGAGTCGATTGGCCAAATCCCGCCGCAAGTCGAAGTCGCCAGCGAATACCGTTACCGCGATTCGGTGCCGAACCCGCGCACGCTGATCGTCACCATCACGCAGAGCGGCGAGACCGCCGACACGCTGGCCGCGCTGCGCCACGTGCAAAGCCTGGGCATGACGCAGACGCTGACGATTTGCAACGTCGCCACCCGCGCGATGGTGCGCGAATGCAAGCTGGCCTACATCACCCGCGCCGGGGTGGAAATCGGCGTGGCCTCGACCAAGGCGTTCACGACGCAGCTGGCGGGATTGTTCCTGCTGACGCTGGCGCTGGCCCAGTCCAAAGGGCGCCTGAGCGACGACGAAGAAGCCGCGCATCTGAAAGCGCTGCGGCATCTGCCCGCCGCGCTGCAAGCCGTGCTGGCGCTGGAGCCGCAGGTCATCAGCTGGTCAGAGGACTTTGCGAAGAAGGAAAACGCGCTCTTCCTCGGGCGCGGCATGCACTACCCGATTGCGCTCGAAGGCGCGCTCAAGCTGAAGGAAATCAGCTACATCCACGCCGAAGCCTACCCGGCGGGCGAGCTGAAACACGGCCCGCTGGCCCTCGTCACCAACGCCATGCCGGTGGTGACGGTGGCGCCGCACGACGCGCTGCTGGAAAAACTGAAAAGCAATATGCAGGAAGTGCGCGCTAGGGGCGGCGTGCTCTACGTGCTGGCCGACGCCGACAGCCGCATCGACAGCAGCGAAGGCGTTCACGTCATCCGCATGCCCGAGCATTACGGCGTGCTTAGCCCGCTGCTGCATGTGGTGCCGCTGCAGTTGCTGGCGTATCACACGGCTTGTGCGCGGGGGACGGATGTGGACAAGCCGCGTAATTTGGCTAAGAGTGTGACGGTGGAGTGAGGCGGGGCGGGGGATTCCCGCTTTGTTGGTCGAAAAAAATCCGGCGGGCAGAAATAAAGCCCGTCGGATTTTTTGGATTATATTTTATACAAGACGCAGCTTAGGAGCCTCGCCTCGTCCTTCGCCTGAAACGATATTTTCACCGGACACCACATATAGCTGCGTCAGTTTGAAAGTCAAGGCATTTATTTCATCAACGCTTATCATTAAATTCTCGGCTATTTGACTACGCCCCATCTTTTTAAGACGAAGAAAATCAAACACTTTTGAGAATAGTTGAGAACTTTCACGCTCCATTGGCTCTGGTTCATTGGTACGATAGCCATTGCGAGCTATTTCGATACAAAGACTGCGGTAAGTCCACTCCGTCATTTGCTTCAGTGTGTGGTAGCGGTAGGCAAGTGCGGCCAGCGATACCCCCCAAAAGTGCTTGTATTCGATGAGGTATTTCAAAGTGAACACAGGAGGCTTATAGGCGACGACGCTTTCCTCTGGCATGAGAAAAGCTGCTGCAAAGGCATTGGCATCCTGTTCCATCTCGGGGCCACGGCTTTCGCCGTGCTGCATGCTATATAAATCACGCACCAAATGTCCTAACTCATGTGCTGCATCAAATCGGCTGCGCTCGGCAGACTTCATAGTGTTCAGAAAGATAAAGGGCTTGCCATCATGCCAGACGCAGAATGCATCAACTTCCAGAACCTCTTCGACCAGCGAGAAGACACGAATACCTTTCGACTCCAACAAGTGAACCATGTTAGGGATAGGTGCGTTGCCAAGCCCCCACATACGGCGGAGGGTGGCGGCTGCTACTTCAGGGGGAAGGTCGCTTAAATCAGGAAGATTTGCTTCAGGAAGATTAAATTTTGATTCAATCCATTCATTAATTCTGAATCCCATAATGCCAGCATGATGAGCGCAGTTTTTCATGGCCTCAGTCATTTTTGACAATTTACGGAAGCTGGCAGCATGCTCACCAATTGTGGGCATTGATTCTTCAATGAAAAAAAACTGCTGAGGAAAATTCAGCAGTTTTGCGATTTTCGCCAAGGTTTCTGACTCTGGAGCTGAGGCGCCACTTTCATAGTTTTGAATACTACGACTGCTTACGCCAAGCTCTTTGGCTAACTGTGCTTTGCTCCAGCGCCTTCTAACCCTGGCAAATGTAATTTGCGATGGGTTAATATTTGACATATTTGGTTATTTAGAAAGTGCCTGTTTTAGGCTCAACTTGCACTGTTGCAGGTGCATTTGGACTTCCCTTGTCTTCAGTAAAGTCTTTGGGCGTATTGGGGATACTTCCGAGAATCAGGCGCTCACCCCATTCAGATATTTTCTTTTTATCAAAACCTATAGGGTAAGAAAGTTCGTAACGAACTTCTTTAAGTTTTTTATCGTAGTGATAGAGGAAAACCCAAACTTGGGTTTCATTTTTTTTCGATTTTACGAAATTGAATGCATCCTGATTTAAAAGTTCAAGCTGGTGATTACGATTCACAAAACCCTGAGCAACGCTTCCCTTTTCAGCTTGGTTGATAGGATCCTTAAGTCCTTGACGGCCCGTTTCATTGTCACCAGTCATGACAACGATGGAGATTTGGCCATCTGCGGAACTGATAAACGGACAATTGCTCTCGTTGTGAATTCGCCATTGTTTTGCGCTGAGCAGGGTTCGCAACGTTTCCAAAGTTTTGAACCATTGTTGTCCCCCTGGTGCTGTAGGTGCCGATGCCTCCGTTGTGTCGTTGCGAGCACCAAGCCCATTAAATGTGACGTTGTAGAAAAGTTCAGCTATCAGGTCTGGAGAAAGCTCTTGCAGTCGTGCTTCAACAGCCTCGGACTCCACAATAGTCTTGGCGCATGGGAAGAATGCATTGGAATGTGTCAGTTCAAACTTAGGCTTAGGCACGGATGCTCCTGTTGGGGTTTCCGTAAATTCTACCTCAAGTCGAGGTTGTAAAAGCGGAAAACAAAGTTGGAGTGTCCGCTTCAAGGAAGCCCCTGCTTTGTTTCGGGAGGCGTATCACGACGATGAAAAAGTCGCACCACTGGCGAGACAATTGCCCTGGACGCACAACCTCATCATCCTCAACCAGAGTCAGCGACCCGAAGAGCGCGAGTTTTACCTGCGCCAGGCCATCCGCGAAAAATGGTTTTTGAGCCAGTTATCGCGACATTTTGATGTCGCGAAATACGTTATTCGCGACATTAATCTGCTTTAATGTCGCGAATAACGCATTTCGCGACAGGAAAACCG
This sequence comes from Polaromonas sp., assembly GCA_026400075.1. Taxonomy (GTDB): domain Bacteria; phylum Pseudomonadota; class Gammaproteobacteria; order Burkholderiales; family Burkholderiaceae_C; genus Polaromonas. The sequence continues at coordinate 535 of JAPLPS010000449.1, read as the reverse complement.
ATGGCCAAACCGATTCCAACTCCCTCCTACGAAGCCCTGCTGGCGGTGGTGGCTCAGTTTCCATCCGGGGCAAGTCTTGAGCAGATTGAAGCCAGCTTGACGCAAGCCCCCACCCGGCGAACCCTGCAGCGCTGGGTAAACGAACTGCTCGCGCAAGGGCGCTTGCGCAAGGAAGGTCAGAGCCGGGTGACGCGCTACCTGCCCGGCGGTGCAGTGGCAATCAGCACGCCTGCGGTGCGTCAGACCGACGCCGCAGCCCAGCAGGCGCAAACCCTGATTCCTCTGTCCGACGCGGCCCAGGCCATCGAAGCCCATGTGCGCCAGCCCATCCCCCTGCGCACACCCGTGGGCTACCGCCGGGAGTTTCTGGACGGCTACCGGCCCATCGTCAGCTTTTACCTGCCTGCCGCCCTCCGGGCTGAGCTGCTGGCTCACGGTCAGGCCGTGACCACCCACGAACCGGCTGGCACATACGCCCGCCAGATTGCCCACCGGCTGCTGATCGACCTGTCCTGGAACTCCAGCCGCCTGGAAG
>JAPLPS010000072.1 GCA_026400075.1 Polaromonas sp. | reverse complement strand
TTTGAGGGGTTTGCCGTTTTCCGTTACCTGACCATTGGCAAACCGAAACACCGTCTTGGTCATATAGGCCTTCTGTTTGTCCGCCTCTGGTTCAAACGGCCCCCTGAAGCCGTTTGTGGTGATGGTGATCGTGGCGGTTTTTGCATCCCAGGTCGGATAAATAATGTCCGAGCAGCTGCCAAACTCCGGCGTGGTTCGCAGACCGGCGGCGCTCACGGTGATGAAGCGAAACAGCGCCGGGCAGGCGGTGCCGCCGGTGTTTTGCAGCAGCAATACATCGCTTTGGCCGATTTCATAGTTGGCGACGATGGCCAGACTGCTATTGCCTTCGATGGCGGGCGCAACCGGCTTGCCTTTGAACAGCAACAGGTTGCCCTCTTCGCGCACGCTGACAACGCCGTAGCGGGTTTTGAGTTTCTTTTCGTAGCCGAAAACCACGGCTTCCATGCCGACGTCTTTGGCCTGGGTGATTTCCAGCCAGCCCGAAGGGTGGTCTGCAAACTTCAGCGCGTCGGTGTTGTCCATGTTGCGCGTGGCGGCTTTGCCAATTTTGCAGCGCATGCCCGGCAGGCAGTTGGCCAAAATGGCCTTGCCGACAACGGACTGGTTTTTGAACGGGTAGCCGATCAGGTCGCCCGACTCGGGGCTGGCGCTGAACAGGGCCGAGTAAGGGGCGCTCTTTTCCAGCACGCCTTCGACGGTCTCAGCGGCGGCGAAAGTGCAGGCGCAAGCGGCCAATGCCAGGATGGCAGATGTTTTTTTCACGAGAACTCCCTGTTTTTGAAACCACTATAGTTTCAATTTGTAATGAATGTTGGGTGGCGCGGCGTCTGCGCTGAAATTCTTCTGTTGCAGACCCGTGGCCGCTGTCCGTCACGCCAGCCCGAGGTAGGCCCGCAGCTGGCTTTCCAGCTCGGCCTGCATGCCTTCTGGGCTGATAACGTGAATGCTCGGCAGCCAGTAGCGCACGATGGGCAAAATCTGGTTCGGGTGGGCGATAAGGCCCGAGACAATCAGGCCGCCGTCTTCGAGTTCTTTTTCAATTTTTTGCCCGCCGATGAGCTTGCGGCGCCGGAAATAATCCGCCGCATGCCGCGCCACCTTGAGCACCACTTCGGTTTTCTTCAGGTTCAGCCAGATGCTGTCTTCTTCGTTGAGGTTTTTGAGAATGGCCGCGTCGGGCGTGAAGGTCTCGGGCGAGACCAGCAGCCGGTCTATCTTGCCGAATGCATACGATTTCAGCACGCCCGCATCGGTGGCGGCCAAGTACCAGACGCCGTCCTGGTTCACCAATTTATAGGGCCGCACGGCTTCAACCATCTTTAAGCCGGTCGGTTTGGTGTATTGGTAGCTGATGAGGTGGCAGGCTTCGATGGCCTGCTTGAGCTGGTCAAACAGCGGCTCTTTGCCTTGCAGGTCTTCGTAGTTGTGGCCGCGAATCAAGAGCGCGCTTTGCAGGCGGTTTTCCAGAATCGACTTTAAAAAATCCGTCGAAAGCGTCGGGTGCAGCCCCTGCAGCCCGGCCAGGCTGGCGAAACGCTGCACGTCCTCGAAGTTGAGCTTGCCCAGGCGCATGCAGTCGATGGTGTAAACGCCGTCTTTCTTTTCCAGTTCCAGAAAGGCAAAACGCTCGTTCAGGTCGCGCTGGATGGTGCGCAGGTTGACGCCAAATTCTTCTACCAGCGCATGCGGCTCCAGCTTTTCGCCCTCATTGAGGCGGCGCAGGATTTCGGTCAGCCGGTAAGCGATGGTGTCTTGGTGCTTGGGTTTGTGAGGCATGTTAATCATCGTAAGCGGCGCCCCTGACAAACGATGTCGTTTCTGGCGGCACCCAAACTTTTTCTAAAAAGCCGGGCCAAGCGCGCCGCCGCCCGGCTTTCTACAATAGCGGCCATGAACCCGATCACCTACACCCGTGCCCCGCAGCTCCCCGCCCTTCTGGCGCAACGCATCCTGATTCTCGATGGCGCGATGGGCACCATGATCCAGCGCTTCAAGCTCAGCGAAACCCAGTACCGGGGCGAGCGCTTCAAGGACTTTCAAAAGGATGTGAAGGGCAACAACGAGCTGCTCAGCCTGACGCGCCCGGACGTGATCCGTGACATCCACGAAGGCTATCTGGCCGCCGGTGCCGACATGATTGAAACCAACACCTTCGGCGCGACCACCGTGGCGCAGGCGGATTACGACATGGCCGATCTGGCCTTTGAGATGAATTACGAGTCGGCGCGCATTGCCAGAGCCGCCTGCGACAAGTTCTCGACGCCAGAGAAACCGCGCTTTGTGCTGGGCGCGCTCGGCCCGACGCCGAAAACCGCCAGCATCAGCCCCGACGTGAACGACGCGGGCGCGCGCAACACCAGTTTTGAAGAGCTGCGCCAAGCCTATTACGAGCAGACCGAAGCGCTGGTCAAGGGCGGCGCGGACGTGCTGCTGGTCGAAACCATTTTTGACACGCTGAACGCCAAGGCAGCGCTGTTTGCCATCGACGAGTATTTTGAAAACTCCGGCGAGCGCCTGCCGCTGATGATCAGCGGCACCGTCACCGATGCGTCGGGCCGGATTCTGAGCGGCCAGACCGTCACCGCTTTCTGGCACAGCGTGCGCCACGCCCAGCCGCTGGCCGTGGGCCTGAACTGCGCGCTCGGCGCCACCTTGATGCGCCCCTACATCCAGGAGCTGGCCAAGGCCGCGCCCGACACGTTTATCAGCTGCTACCCGAACGCCGGCCTGCCCAACCCGATGAGCGACACCGGCTTTGACGAAACGCCGGACGTGACTTCGCGGCTGCTGCGCGAGTTTGCGGCGGAAGGGCTGGTGAACATCGTCGGAGGCTGCTGCGGCACCACGCCGGGGCATATCGAGGCGATTGCCAACGCGGTCGCGCCGGTGGCCGGGCGCGCTGTGCAGCGGGGATTGTTTTACAAAGAAGCCGCTTGAGATCCGCTCAGTAAGGCGTGCGGGCGCTGAGTTCCTGCTGCATCGCCTGCGTCAGCTGGACGTACATTTTCAGCTTGTCGGTGTTCTCGCGCAGCCGGTCGGCGATGCGCGAGGCCATTGCCAGAATCAGCTTGGCGGCGATGGTCGGCTCGTCTGTCATCAGCTGCTGCAGCGCCTCACGCGTCATCACGATGCAATGCACCGGGGTTGCCGCCGTGCAGGAGGCGTAGCGCGGCCCGCCGTCCAGCAGGCTCAGTTCACCGATCAGGCTGCCCGGCCCGAGCACATTGATGACGATGGGGTCGTCCCGGCTGACCATGATGTTCTCCACCGTCACCTCGCCTTCAAGCAGCAGCAGCATGAAGCCGGTGTCACGCTGGTCGCCCTGGCGAATGAACACGGTGTTGGGCGCGATCATCTGCGGCTTCATGTAGCGCACGATCAGGCGCGCCTCCCTGACCGACAGGGGCATCAAGGCCGTGGGGGCAATCAGCAGCTTGGCCGCCAGTTCCGCGCTGGAGTAGCCCTTCGTCAGTTTTGGCTCTTCATCGGAGTCCTTGGAAAAGGTTTTGGCAAGAATTTTTTTGAGCATGGGCCAGGCAGATGAGTTTTGAAAAGCGGCTAATCTTTGCGGGGATTCAGCGTTTAAAATCGAGCTTAACTCAAGGAGCGTTGCAGCGGAACCCGGCTTCCGTCAGGCTTGAGTCCATACAAGCTAATCCTTATTGAAACGACGCTCGCCTTTAGCCCAAGGTGAGCCATGCCCGCAATTGAATTCCCCCGCGAAGTCCCCCCTCTGAAACTGTCCGGCCTGGAGCCGGTCACCATCGGCGCCGACTCGCTGTTCGTCAACATCGGCGAGCGCACCAACGTCACCGGCTCCAAAGCCTTCGCCCGCATGATTTTGAGCGGTGACTTTGAAGCCGCGCTGGCCGTCGCCCGCCAGCAGGTCGAAAACGGCGCGCAGATCATCGACATCAACATGGACGAGGCCATGCTCGACAGCCAGGCGGCGATGGTGCGCTTTTTAAATTTGATCGCCGGTGAGCCGGACATTGCCAGAGTGCCCATCATGATCGACAGCTCCAAGTGGAGCGTGATCGAGGCCGGGCTGCGCTGCATTCAGGGCAAGGGCATCGTGAACTCGATTTCGATGAAAGAGGGCGTGGACGCTTTCAAGCACCAGGCCAAGCTGCTCAAACGCTACGGCGCCGCCGCCGTCGTGATGGCTTTTGATGAAAAAGGCCAGGCCGACACCTACCAGCGCAAGATTGAAATTTGCGAGCGCGCCTACCGCGTGCTGGTTGATGACATCGGCTTTCCGCCCGAAGACATCATTTTTGACCCGAACATTTTTGCCATTGCCACCGGCATCGACGAGCACAACAACTACGCCGTCGATTTCATCGAGGCCACGCGCTGGATCAAGGCCAATTTGCCGGGCGCGAAGGTGTCGGGCGGCGTGTCCAACGTGTCCTTCAGCTTCCGGGGCAACGATCCGGTGCGCGAGGCCATTCACACGGTGTTTCTGTACCACGCGATTCAGGCCGGGATGGACATGGGCATCGTCAACGCCGGGATGATGGGCGTGTATGACGAGTTAGAGCCGGTGCTGCGCGAGCGCGTCGAAGATGTGGTGCTGAACCGAACCCCCGTTTACAAGCCCGGCGAGGCCGAACTGACGCCCGGCGAGCGGCTGATCGAAGTCGCCGAAACCGCCAAGAGCGGCGCGCGCGACGACAGCAAAAAATACGAATGGCGCGCGCTGCCGATACGTGCGCGCTTGTCGCACGCGCTGGTGCATGGCAACAACGAGTTCATCACCGCTGACACCGAAGAAGTCTGGCAGGCCATCAAGGCAGACGGCGGGCGCCCGCTGCACGTCATCGAAGGCCCGCTGATGGACGGTATGAACGTCGTCGGCGACCTGTTCGGCCAGGGCAAGATGTTTTTGCCGCAAGTCGTGAAATCCGCCCGCGTGATGAAGCAGGCCGTGGCGCACCTGCTGCCCTACATCGAGGAAGAAAAGCTGCGCCTGGAAGCCGCCGGTGGCGACGTGAAAACCAAGGGCAAGATCATCATCGCCACCGTCAAGGGCGACGTGCATGACATCGGCAAGAACATCGTTACCGTTGTTTTGCAATGCAACAACTTTGAAGTGGTGAACATGGGCGTGATGGTGCCCTGCCACGAGATTCTGGCTAGAGCCAAGGAAGAGGGCGCGGACATCGTCGGCCTGTCCGGCCTGATTACGCCCAGTCTGGAAGAAATGCAGTACGTCGCCGCCGAGATGCAAAAAGACGACCACTTCCGCCAGAAGAAAATCCCGCTGCTGATTGGCGGCGCCACCACCAGTCGCGTGCATACCGCCGTGAAAATCGCGCCGCACTACGAAGGCCCGGTGGTTTATGTGCCCGACGCCTCGCGCAGCGTGAGCGTGGCGCAAAGCCTGCTGTCTGACAGCGCCGCCCAGTACATCGCCACGCTGAACACCGATTACGACAAGGTGCGCACCCAGCACGCGAACAAAAAGCAGACGCCGATGTGGCCGCTGGCCAAGGCCAGAGCCAACGCCACGGCGATGGACTGGACGGCGTACACCCCGCCGGTGCCCAAGTTCATCGGCCGCCGGATGTTCAAGAATTTCGACCTGGCCGAACTGGCCGCGTTCATCGACTGGGGGCCGTTCTTCCAGACCTGGGATCTGGCCGGTCCCTTTCCCGCCATCCTCACCGACGAAGTGGTTGGCGTCGAAGCCACCCGCGTCTATCAAGACGCGCAGAAAATGCTCAAGCGCCTGATCGAAGGCCGCTGGCTGACGGCCAATGGCGTGATGGCGCTGCTGCCCGCCAACAGCGTCGGCGACGATATCGAAATCTATACCGACGAGACGCGCAGCGAAGTCGCGATGACCTGGCACGGCCTGCGCCAGCAAACCGAAAAAACCGCGCTCGACGGCGTGATGCGCCCGAACCGCTGCCTGGCCGACTTTGTCGCGCCGAAAGTGTTGTCTGCCGAGGTCAAGGCCGTGCGCGCCGGACACGCGGGCGCCGAGGGCCACAACACTTTTATCTTGCCAGACTACATCGGCGTGTTCGCCGTCACCGCCGGACTCGGCGTCGAAAAGAAAGAGCAGCAGTTTCTGGCCGACCACGACGACTATTCGTCCATCATGTTCAAGTCGCTGGCCGACCGGCTGGCCGAGGCCTTTGCCGAAGCGCTGCACCAGCGTGTGCGTCAAGACCTGTGGGGTTACGCGCCCGGCGAAGCGCTAGACCACGATGCCCTGATCGCGGAAAGCTACCAGGGCATACGCCCCGCGCCCGGCTACCCGGCCTGCCCGGACCACAGCCCGAAAAAGGCCATGTTTGACCTGCTGCAAGCCGAAGAAATCGGCATGGGCCTGACCGAAAGCCTGGCGATGACGCCAGCGGCCAGCGTCAGCGGTTTTTATTTGAGCCACCCGCAAAGCACGTATTTCAGCGTCGGCAAGATTGGCGAGGATCAGTTGCAGGACATGGCGCAGCGGCGCGGCGCGAACGCCGAAGAACTGGCAAGGCTGCTGGCGCCGAATTTGTAAGCGGCAGAGCACACGAGGGCCGGGTCGCTTGAGGGG